>JALYSR010000142.1 GCA_030854715.1 Acidobacteriota bacterium | reverse complement strand
GGGTGATACCGGGCGTTAGTTGTATGAGAGTAGTAAATGAACAAGCATCTGGTATTTGTTTATGGCACGTTGAGACGCGGCGATGCGCGCGCAATGTCTATACGATTTCCCAATTCAAAATTTATTGCTGAAGCTAAAGTGAGCGGCAGTCTCTATGATCTAGGTGCATATCCGGGCTTGCTACTTAATGAATCGAACTCAATGGTTATTGGCGAAGTGTATGAAGTTGATGATGGGATCCTGGACAAGTTGGACTATATAGAAGCATCAAGCGACTATAGGCGGAGGCAGTTCGAAATCTCCCTGGGTACCCACCGCAAGGCATGTTGGATTTATGAACCTAATCCTGAATTTTATTCCCTTCTTACATTAATTTCATCAGGTGATTGGATTGAATATGCCAAGAGGAAAACAGACTGGACTGGAGACACAGGCGCGGACGAGACTCAGAGCGGTAGTGGGTCAGGTTGATAAATAGGGATAACGCTCTTCCTCGTCAGACGATTGAGTTTGGAAGGACATTTTCAGAACCGAGCGCGGTAGCGCCGGACGCTAGAGGCAACTTCTGTCCGAAGCAGTTGGCCGCCCACTGGTTATCTCCAGCGTTAAGTTTCTGCTTCAGAGGAATAGAAATGAAAGCTCCCAGGAAAAGAATGCGCGAGATTGTCATCTTACTCGGCTGCTTAATTGCCTTTGCGGCAACTTGCTCACTCCCATCTACTTTCGCACAACGTCACAGCGATGAAGCCGTGATCAATAACTTCATTGCCAGACAAGAAAAAAAAGAGAGTGCCACTGAATACGGTGAGGCCAGATCCGTCGTACGGGGTGATCTGAATGGGGATGGAAAAGAAGATGCAGTTGTTTTGTACTCCCTCGAGGGTCACAGCGGAACAAATCAATATCTGCAGTACCTGGCGGTCTTCGCTAATCGTGGAGGGCGGCTACAATATGTTACTCATCAAGTGGTCGGAGGAAAAAACGAGAAGTCAGTACAATCGGTGATGATTAAAGCCGGGAAGATCTATCTGCAAACAAAAGAATATTTGCCGACTGATCCGGGTTGTTGCCCAACTAAAGAGGGGCGCGTGCGTTTTATTCTCAGCAGAGGCAGGCTGAAGGAAATTTAACCGCACATGTAGCTTCAATGAGGAGCGGAACGGACATGAAACAAATGAATCGCAGACTCATACTGTGCCTGGGGATGCTCATCGCCCTTACCGCGAGCGCGCGTCCTGTTCCGGATCAATCGAGCGACGAAAGAGAATTTGCCGGCACGATCAATAACACGCTCAGAGTTCGTATGAAGTTGTCGCAATCCGGCCAAACCCTCAGCGGCTCCTATGCTTATGAAAAGATTGGTAAGAGCTTACGGCTGAACGGTGCGATGACCTCGGAGAATGAGTTCTATTTGAATGAGTATGATGAACGGGACACTCAGACGGGAAAATTCGAGGGAAAGTTTGTCTCCAAAGATTGGATCGAAGGCACTTGGGTCTCAACCAGCACGAAAAAGGAGATGCCCTTTATCGCGTGGGCAATAGATGGCAAACAGATTCCAACCTCAAACGCGGATGATCGAGTCAGCGGGAGATACAAACGGGTGGATAAGAGCGGCCGGTTTGATCGAGATTCGGCTGAGCTGAATGTCTGGTTGTTAAAAGACGATCAAGTGCGAATAGCCGGTGGTGCTACCTGGGTAGGAAATGCGAGAACCGGGAACGTCAACGTGGGGGAGGTTGATGGAATTTTTCCGCTGCAGGGTACCAGGTTGTTTTACAAAGGCAGTGATGGAGATGATTGCCACTTCACAGTAACGTTTGGCGGGGAGTCTCTGCTGGTTACAGGAGACAATCTGCAGTGCGGGGGATTGAATGTTTCCTTTGATGGAAAATATCGAAAGGTCGGACCGCCTAAGCCCCAATGATCGACTCATTCCAGAATCACTGAACTATCTTCACCGGCTAATCGTAGTCGGGTTCAATGTACTGTCCCAGGTGTAGCCAGCAGCAGACCTCTGACGTTGTGCGCTTTTGTCCGGGTTGCGGATTTCAACTCAACGTCGTGGCCGAGTTGCTCTCGACTAATGGAGCCCTGATAACGCGCGAAGCAGAAACACGAAAGAAGGTAGCTCTATTGGAGCGAAAGGGGGTCCGTGTTGGAGCGAAGCTTTTGTTCCTGAGTTTATTCCTTCTGCCGCTCGCCATTCTATTGTCCGTTGCATTCGATTCACCCGGTCCTTTTGTCCTGCCCTTTATCGTCTTCCTGTTGGGATCAGCAAAAGTGCTTTACACCCTTCTCTTTGGAGAACAGGACCGCTTTAAAACGCCGGCACCGCTGCATGCAGGACTGAGCGCAACAAAACGCCGCTTTGACTTGCCTAAGACCACTCCCATTCCAATTAACGAACCGAAGCGGATTAATACGGCAGAGATGGTCCGACCGTCGAGTGTCACAGAACACACCACACAATTACTCGACGATGATCAATTGAGTGCTGAATAATTCCTTATGCGGAGTGGGCTCAGAGGTATCATGCTCCAGCAGAAATCTTTGAGGACTAATTGAGGAGTCGTGAATGGGAATAGCGATATTCGTAGGCTTGCTGTTTTTTCTGATCGGTATCGTGATCCTCATCAGCGGCATCGTTTCTATTTTCAAAACACGCAGCCGAATTGCTAACTCTCTTTCTGCTGACGGTTTGGTGACAGCGTTTGCCACTGGAATGGGCAAAAGCGGATATCTGTACTACCCCCTGGTGCAGTTTAAGATTCCAGCAGGGCAAGTGATCAGCTTTCAATCATCAGTGGGTAGCAGCCGAGCTGGGTACACTGTCGGTCAACAGGTGAAAGTTCTTTATGATGCACGTAATCCGCAGGAGGCTGAGATTGATGACTTAAGCTCGCTCTGGCTTGTCCCGGGATGTATGCTGGCGATGGGTTTAGCGTTCACTATCGGCGGCTTGTTTCTAGCAGTTGTTATGACTCTGGTGATGATAAATCAATCGGCTATCAATTCACCTCACACCTCAGCGCAGGGCGTCCCTCCATTGTCTCGTCAGGGCGTATGGTTGTTTCGAGACAAAGAAGGAAGCATACTATTGGCATGGAGTGCGAAAGTAGAACGCGATGTTGATGCCGAAATTGTTAGGGTCTGCGCTGGCAATCATCGTCGTGGCTGTCGTTTCTGCGCCTGCTCAGAATAAGCCGACGCCATCCTCAATAATTCCGACTGTCAGATTCTGTGAATTGACGACGCATCCGGAAAAATATCTAAACAAGCTGGTGCGGACAGAAGCGAGTTTTGTAGTTTGGTGGGAATCGTCCTACTTCTACAGCGATAGCTGTAAGGGCAACGATCACGAACTCAGTAGCGCTCCTGATTGTTCAGATACGGACAAAAAGTGCCTGACCCTATTTTCATTACAGTGGAAAAAGCTTGACCGGCACATGCGCTCGCAGAAAGGCGGCACGTCGCGTGTAAAAGCTGTTTTTATCGGACGTCTGGTTGGCCCGGGAGAATTCGGCCATCTTGGCAGTTTCAAATATGAGTTCAGAATCAGAAGTGTCGAGCGCGTTTCTCCGATACCGCGTGTTTTCCGGAAAGGGCTTTAAGTGCTTTTGAATTCCAGTAGGGTGTCGACGTCATGCCTGAAGGCCCCGACCTTCATTAATACCCAGCCACAGTAAGACAGGACCAGCCAGCAACCTCCGCCGAGCACGGCCATCACCGAAGCAATCGTTTACGATTACCGCGCCTCTGCCTTTCTCTCTCGACTCAGCGATCCGTTTTGGTTTCAGGCGCGCTCGGCGCGGTGATGGGAATGGATTGGCACTCTTCCGGCATAACCACATCTGTCATGGGCGCTCTCAAGCGCGGCCTTGCGCCCAGAGCTGATGAACTGGGCATCTACGTGTGCGGAGGTCGCGGTAGGTTCTCGCGAAACACGCCCGCCGAGTTGCGATCGATTGCAGAGCGACGCGGTTTCGACGGCGAAGCTTTAGTCCGGACTAGTCGTCTTACGGCACGGGTCGATAACAACGCGATCGCCGATGGTTTTCAGATTTACCTCCACAGTTTCATTGTCACTGCACAAGGGGAGTGGGCAGTTGTCCAGCAGGGTTTGAATGATCGTAGTGGAATGGCCCGCCGCTATCACTGGCACTCGGCTTCGGTGCGTGAGTTTGTGGCTGAACCCCATACCGGAATAGTTGGCGAGAATCAGGGCACGATCATGAACCTGGTGGATGCCCAAGCGAAGAACGCGCAAACCGCGATGCTCGATATTACTCGCGAACATCCGGAGAGGACTCTCAGCGCGGCCCGCCACCTGCGCCTGCCTGCGCATCACGAAGTCCGTGCGACGAATGTAGATTTGAAACGACTTGGTGCCGTGCTGGCCGTCGCGTATGAACGTGATCTGCATGACTTCGCCGAACTGCTGCTGGTTGAGAAGCTTAATCCTCGCACTTTGCAGTCGCTGGCTTTGGTGGCTGAAGTAGTTCACGGCGCCCCCAGCCGCTTCAACGATCCGGCGCGCTTTTCATTTGCGCACGGCGGCAAGGACCGCCATTCCTTCCCGGTGCCGCTGAAGACGTACGACGAATCTCTTAATTTTCTCCGCACTTCTCTCGACTCGGCAAAGGTCGGCGACAGAGAGAAACTTGATGGGTTCCGCCGCCTCGAACGCTTTGTGCGTGCTGTTGAGACGCGACGCAAACCCAGGGCAGATTTTGACGCAGTCATTGCCCACGAAAACGCAATTTCACCCTCGCTTGGCGGCCGATCCGTCTTCGACGACAAGCTCAGTCAGTTCAACCACGAGCTCAGTCAGTGTTCACTTTTTTGATTCGCTAAGGGATTTGATCCTCCGCAGATTCCACAAACTCGGACCGCGTCTATCACAATTCACCTGAGCAAACTGCACCCGCACTACAGCTTTACGGCTTCGCTTTGCTTTTTAGTTTGGTTTTGGTTACGATCTTTTGCCTTTCCCCAAACAATTCTCCCGACAGCAGAAGCCCCACGGAGTGCTCAATTGCATTTCGTATTTCAATACTGAAGGAGTTAACCAATGAGCATTAATCAGAGCAGGAACTTTCGTTTGCTCACCTTTGTTTGCGGTTTGGCCCTATTGTTCGCGGTAGCCCCGCTCTGTTTCGGACAAGTATCGAACACCCAAACCACAAGAGACCGGTATACAAACATAAGATCCATCCCGAGTGGTGCGAAGATGAAGTTTAGAGGCGTCGTCATCAGCCGCGAGGGTGACGTCTTCACAATCCGCGACCGGACTCGCACGGATTACCAGGTCCTCTTAACTGACGATACAAGCATCAAGACCTATGGCGGATTCCTTCGCAGTGGCAAGAGATATCCCGTCACCGATATTTTGCGTGGGCTAATTGTGGAAGTTGAAGGACGCGGCGATGCGCAAGGCCAGCTCGTGGCAGATAAGATCAGGTTTAATGAGTCGGACATGAGGGCCGCCGTCACCTCCGACACCCGCGTCACTCCGGTTGAGGAGAACCAACAGCGAATGGCCGGGCAGATGGATGAGTTATATGCCGTCGCCGCAGAAGCCAGAAAAGAAGTGACCGCGGTAAATGAACGCGTTTCTGCGCTCGATGACTATGACGTCGCGGAATCTGTAGCAGTAAACTTCAGAGTGAATAGCGCCGTGCTTTCGCCTGAAGCCAAGTCGCAACTTGATGCGCTGGCAGACAAGGCCAGCAATGCCCGGGCGTATATGATCGAAGTTGCGGGACACACAGACTCGACCGGAAGCGAAGCGAAAAACTTCAGGCTTAGCCGGGCGCGTGCCGATGCGGTGGTGCAATACCTTGCAGTGAACCATAAAATTCCTCTTCGCCGGTTCGTCACACCAATGGGTTACGGCAAGACGGAATTTGTAGCGGACAACTCCACTGCGGCAGGTCGCGCGCAGAATCGTCGGGTCGAAGTTAAGATGATTCTCAATCGCGGCATGAGTCAAAACACGCCACCAAATCCCACACAGCCGTAACACTGTGCGGCTAGCAAATCTGACAACCCGCGCGGACGACTGAATACGAGAACATTTCAGTCGTCCGTTTCACTATTCACCTGTATAGTTTTCCACTAACAAATTTACCGAAAGATAAATATACCTATGGAAGCTAAACATCCCACCCGTGGAAATGGCAAAGTCTGCTACATCGAGATTCCGGCTATCGACATCACCGCTTCGGCAGCTTTTTACAAAGAAGTCTTCGGGTGGCGGACAAGACAGCGCGGTGACGGAAGTATCGCCTTTGACGATACGGTGGGTGAGGTAAGCGGCACTTGGGTAGTCGGCCGGAAAGTATCAACCGAGCCCGGTCTACTAATCTACATCATGGTAGACAGCGTGGCGGCAACAATCGATACGGTCATCGCCAGCGGAGGCAAGATAGTGCAACCGATTGGCATGGACGCGCCAGAGATAACTGCGAGATTTAATGATCCGGCAGGAAACGTCCTCGGACTTTATCAGGAGTCTGCGGGGAATTGACCGTGATCTGGCGTCGGGAACGTTGCGCGATTCAGGTCACGCTACCGGCGACTGGACTTCCCGCAGCCTTCGTTTCAGAAATCGACGTTCACTCTCATTGGTTGCCAGCGCGAGCGCGCTCTCGTAACTCTTCGCCGCCTCGACTGTCGATCCCATTCGGCGAAGGAGATCGGCCCGCGCAGCGTGCAGCAGGTGATACTCATCAAGTGCGCCGGTTGCGGAGAGAGCCTCAATGAGGGCGAGTCCAGGTTGAGGACCCTCGACCATCGCAACTGCTACCGCTCTGTTCAACGACACGATGGGAGACGGTTGCACACTTTCTAGAAAATCGTAGAGACGAACGATTTGCGGCCAGTCAGTATCCTCGGCCCGCGCGGCCTTACAATGCTCGGCCGCTATCGCCGCTTGCAGTGCAAACGGACCAGGCGCGCCGCGAAGTTCTTTCTCAACCAGCGGCAGCGCCTCCGCGATCTGGGGTTGATTCCAGCGGCGCCGATCCTGTTCCTCGAGCACGACCAGATCGCCCGCCTCATCGACTCGAGCATCGCGGCGTGAGTCGTGCAACAGCATCAGGGCGACAAGTCCAACAGCTTCTGACGGCGGTGGCGCCATCAATATGCTCACAAGTCGCCCAAGACGGAGCGCCTCGGCGCAAAGATCAAACCTTACTAGAGGTTCGCCTCGGGTTGACGCATAGCCTTCGTTGAAGACTAAATAGATCACTGTCAACACTGCATCGATCCGGTCCGGCATATCGTTTGTGTCCGGTATCTTATAGGGAATGCCTGCATCGCGAATCTTCCGCTTTGCTCGGACCAGTCGTTGCGCCATTGTCGTCGCCGGCACGAGAAACGCACGCGCGATCTCGTCGGTCTCGAGGCCACCAAGTGTGCGCAGCGTGAGCGCGACTTGGGCCTCGAGCGCGAGCGCCGGGTGGCAGCAGGTGAAGATTAAGCGTAGACGATCATCGGGAATTTCTTCCGTATCATAATTCGGCTCCTCGAACGCCGGACTCAATCCTGAATCCGCGTACGATTCAAGTTTTTCCTGGAAGCGGTTCTGGCGCCTGATGCGGTCGATCGCTTTGTGCCTTGCCGTTTGAACGATCCAGGCGCGCGGGAATTCAGGGACGCCGTCAGTTCGCCACTGATCAACTGCGGCCGAAAACGCCTCCTGTGCGGCTTCTTCCGCGATATCGAAGTCACCGAAGTGCCGAATCAGCGTGGCTACAATCCGACCCCAGTCGGAGTGATAGACTGCATCTACGGCTGCATTGGCGTTAGAAAGCATATTAGATGATAAAAATTTTACGCCGGAGTGTCGATCCGCGCGTTCGCCGTTCGATTTACTGTTGGAGGCAAACAATATGAAGTATATGTTGCTTATTTACCATGATGAGCAGGTCTGGAACACGCACACTGAGGCCGAACGCCAGCAAATTTACGGCGAGTACCGCCAATTGATTCAAAAGCTCCACTCCAGCGGGCAATATCTCGCGGGTGACCAGTTGCAACCTACGACAACCGCTACTACCGTCCGGGTACGCGAGGGTAAACAGGTGGTGACCGATGGTCCCTTTGCGGAAACACGCGAACAGATCGGCGGCTTCTTCATGATCGACGCAAGAGATCTGGACGAGGCGACCAGCATTGCCGCTCAAATTCCATCTGCGCGCCTGGGCTCGATAGAGATTCGGCCAGTAGTGGAGACTGCAGAACCCGTGTCGGCTTAGTCAAAGACCAAAGTCCAAAGGCGCACGATTTAACATGGAGGGTCAACAAAATGAAATACATGTTACTTGTTTATTTGGATGAACAAGTCCTGAGCGACGCCGAGCGCGAACACTGTTACGTAGAGTCGGCGCAACTGACGCAAGAACTCAACTCTGCTGGACAGTATTTGCATGCCGGCCCATTGCATCCTGTTGCCACGGCGACGAGCGTTCAGGTGCGCGACGGCAAGCGCCTGGTAACTGACGGCCCTTTCGCAGAAACGCGCGAGCAACTGGGGGGCTACTACTTAGTCGAAGCCAATGATCTCGACGAAGCGATCCGCATCGCCGAAAGGATTCCACCGGCACGATTCGGAACCATCGAAATCAGGCCGGTGATGGAGATCGCGGGTCTGCCGGCAGATTAATGTTCGCCGCTCGGGCAATGAAGGCGAGGCGCACTTGTGAGATACATCTTACTGATTCACCACGAAGAGGCCATTGACGAGGACGAGCGACGCCCGCTGCTGGAGGAGTCTGTGCAACTCGCGAATGTGCTCCATCAGAACGGGCAGTATCTGGATGCCGCGCCGCTTCAACCAGTATCGGCGACAACCAGCGTGAAGGTTCGCGACGGAATACGGATCGTGACCGATGGTCCATTCGCAGAGACACGCGAGCAGATTGGCGGCTATTTCCTGATCGACGCCAGGGATCTCGAGGAGGCGATCGACATCGCCGGCAGGATTCCCGGAGCGCGGATCGGAACTGTTGAAGTCCGGCCGGTGCGGGAGGTTGAGGGCTTACCGCAGAAGTAATTTTTACTACGACCCCGACACATGCATGAGGCCTCAGAGACCCGGCGTACACCCGGGCCGGAGCCGGGCGGAGATGCGTAACGAAACCTGAGAAGGAGAAAACCTATGGCACTAATCGATGGAATATTGCAGGAACTTGAGGAAGAAGCACGGACGACGCGCCGTGTGCTCGAGCGTGTCCCCGACGATAAGCTGGCCTGGCGGCCGCACCCAAAAGCGAGGACGCTCGGTGAGCTTGCGCTACACGTCGCGATGGTGCCCGGCGGAGTCGCCGAGCTCGTCGCCTCTCCGTCTCCGGCTCAAGTCCCAGACTTCGCTGAGGCCACCCCGAAGAGCGCCTCGGAGTTGATCCCGGCACTCGATCAGGGCATCGCGAAAGCGAAGCAGGCACTCGGCGGAATGGACGACGCTACACTGATGGCGACGTGGCGAATGATGCAGGGAGAACGTGAAGTGTTCGCGATTCCACGCGTGGCGCTGCTGCGGTCGATCATGCTCAACCACTGGTACCACCACCGCGGACAGTTGTCGGTGTATCTGCGTGAGCTCGATGTGCCCATCCCTTCGATATACGGACCTAGCGCGGACGAGAATCCCTTCGCCTGAGCGTCTTCAGGCAAGAAAAAGATCCTTCGCCATGTCGATCTCGCTGGTCTTCGTTCGACTAAGAGGTACAAGCTGAGTTTAGAACGTCAAGAAATGCGGAAGGGCAGCTCGGCAATAGAATTCAAAAGGAGAAATCACAATGCGGTTTATGGTTATCGTTAAAGCGAACAAAGACTCGGAAGCAGGCGCCACGCCAACCAAGGAGATGCTGACCGAGATGGGGAAGTACAACGAAGAGCTCGTTAGAGCAGGCGTGATGCTCGCGGCCGAGGGGCTTCATGCGAGTTCAAAAGGTGCCCGCGTCAAGTTCTCAGGTGCCAAGCAAATCGTAATTGACGGGCCCTTCGCTGAGACCAAGGAACTGGTTGCCGGCTTTTGGCTGTGGCAGGTGAAGTCGAAGGAAGAAGCGATCGAATGGCTCAAGCGTGCACCCTTCGAAGACACCGAGGTCGAAATCCGGCAGGTGTTCGAGGCCGAAGACTTCGGCGCAGAGTTCACTCCTGAACTTAGGGAGCAGGAGAACCGAGTGCTCGCGCAGGCGGAAATGAACAAGAGCGCCAAGCCCAAACAGTAGAGTTTAGAAGTCCAGAGTTTCAAGGTTAACTGAAATCTCAATCATTGATAAATAGAGGGAGAGTACGCATGAAATTAAATCCATATCTTACGTTCAACGGGAAATGTGAAGCAGCGTTTAAGTTCTATGAGCAAGTGCTTGGCGGCAAGATCACTTTCATGATGACCTGGGGTGAAGCGCCCCCTGCGGAACAGTTTCCAGCCGATTTGCAGAATTCAATCATGCACGCGACGCTGGCTGTCGGCGACTCTGTATTGATGGGAGCTGATGCTCCGCCGGACCACTATAAACAGCCACAAGGCATGAATGTGTCGCTCCACCTCAAAGACATCGATGAAGGGAAACGGATCTTTAACGCATTGGCAGAAAGCGGCACAGTGCAGATGCCGTTTGAGCAGACCTTCTGGTCACCCGGTTTCGGTATGTGCGTCGATCAATTCGACATACCGTGGATGGTTAACTGCGAGCAAGCTGCGTAAGCTCGTGAAGGCAGACGGAAATAATTTGCACCGCGCGAACTAAACATATAGGAAACAATGACGGCGACTAACGCCTAACGAGGTACGAAGATGAACATTTTGAAAGGCATCGGAGCCATCCTTGCAGGAATCATCTTTATCGTTGTCACACATACCGGGACAGATTTCGTGTTGGAAAAGCTCGGAATCTTCCCGCCACCGGCACAGGGATTTAACATTACCTGGATGGTCGTGACCGCAACTCTTTACCGCAGCATCTACACGGTCATAGGCGGCTATATCACCGCGGCTTTAGCTCCAGACCCGCCAATGCGATACGTAATGATTCTCGGATTGATAGGCCTTGCGCTAGGCACTCTCGCTGCAATAGTCACCGTACCGATGAAATTAGGACCGGCTTGGTATCCGATCGCGCTGGCCCTACTTGCTCTGCCTTGTGTGTTGTTGGGAGGAAAGTTAAGAACCAGACACTAACCTGCTGTTACAGGAATTAGAGACGCAGAACTAAGAGTTCAAAAAGGAGACTATATGCGAAAGATCACCCCGTTCTTGTGGTACGACGACAAAGCCGAAGAGGCTGCGAATTTCTATGTGTCAATTTTCAAGAATTCTAAGATAGGCAACACTACCCGCTATGACGAAGCGGCGGCTCAGGCGGCCAAAAGACCAAAAGGATCGGTAATGACCATTGAATTCCAACTCGATGGACAAGACTTCGTAGCCTTAAACGGCGGCCCGCACTTCAAGTTTACAGAAGGCGTATCGTTTGTGGTGAACTGCGAGACTCAGGAAGAAGTAGATTACTTCTGGGAGAAACTCACTGAGGGTGGAGAAGAAGTTCAATGCGGCTGGCTTAAAGACAAATATGGTCTCTCATGGCAAGTCGTTCCTACTGTCTTAACCGAGATGTTGAAAGACAGAGATGCGGCGAAGGCAAAACGAGTCATGGAGGCAATGCTGCAAATGAAAAAGTTCGACATAAAAACTTTGAAACAAGCGGTTGAGCAAGGATGATTCCGCCGGCGGGATCTTTGGGTGAGCGCGCCCCCGCCGGTTCGCAAAAAGGCTACTTGGAGGAACGCTTAATGCAATCAGATAGTCATACCGTTTCCGTCTCGAAGAAGATGCTTTGGACCGGGCGCATCATTAGCGCGCTCCCCATATTGTTTCTGCTGATGGACAGCATCATGAAACTTGTAAAGCCGGCGTTCGTCGTAGAAGCGACCGTCAAGCTCGGATATCAGGAGACGGTTGTTGTTCCGCTCGGCATCGTCCTGCTCACGTGCACACTCCTCTATGCGATTCCGCGCACGTCCATCCTTGGAGCGATCTTACTGACAGGCTACCTCGGCGGTGCAGTCGCTACCCATGTCCGTGTCGGGGAGGGCTGGTTTCCCATCTCATTCCCGATCATCCTCGGCGTGTTGATCTGGGGAGGGCTTTGGTTGCGAGACTACCAGCTGCGCGCGCTCATTCCATTGCGAAAGGGAAGAGAAACATGAGAAAAACTGATGCGAAAAGTGCCCCGCCAAAAGACGTTGACGAGTATCTTGCGGGCGTGCCGAAAGAAGCACGCGCCACGCTCGAGAAACTGCGCAAAGCGATCAAAGCCGCTGCGCCCAAGGCTTCTGAAGTAATCAGCTACCAGATGCCCATGTACAAACAGAATGGGATGCTGGTTGGCTTCGCGGCGTTCAAGGACCACTGCAGTCTTTTTCCCGGCCCGGCTGTAATAAAAGCGCATCAGGAGGAACTGAAGAGTTACAAGACCTCTAAAGGCACCATCCGTTTTCCATCCGACAAGTCGCTTCCCGCTGCGCTGGTAAAGAAGCTGATCAAAACGCGGATACAGGAGAACGAAGCACGTGCGCGGAAGAAACGGCGCTGAGCACTCATCGACAAAGTCACAAACGTTAGGAGAAAAACAATCATGAATATCGTCTTGTGGATCATTCAAATACTTCTGGCGCTGCTGTTTTTGTTCTCCGGTGGAATTAAGCTGGTTATTCCAATCGACAAGCTGATGGCAATGGGTTCGCCGAACCAGGTGGTGCTGCCCGGCATGTTCATTAAGTTCATCGGCGTATGCGAAGTGCTTGGTGGCCTCGGTTTGATCCTCCCCGGACTTTTGCGGATTCGGCCAGGACTGACGCCACTGGCGGCTGCTCTACTCGTGATCATTATGATCGGGGCAGTTTCGGTGACTATCGCGGGAGATGGCGTCGGGGCGGCAGTGGTCCCGTTTGTGACGGGTCTGCTTTTGATTTTCGTGGCTTATGGTCGCTGGCGATTAGTGCCTCATCGTAGCCGCTAGAGGAGAAGACCTTGTTCAAAACCACAAAAGCGTTTTCGAGTTTTTCGGTAGACGACTTAAAAAATGCGAAGGAGTTCTACGG
>JALYSR010000134.1 GCA_030854715.1 Acidobacteriota bacterium | reverse complement strand
CGAGTTCTTGATACAGCTTTTTCGTTTCTGAACTCGGCTCTACGCCTAACTCGCTCTTCAACAATCGCTTAAGCCCCTCATAGTGGTCCTTTACGGCGCCTCTATTACCCAGGGCAGCATGCGCCCTCATGACTAGGCAATGGATATCTTCGCGAAACTGGTCTTCGCGCACTATAAGCTGCGCCAACTGCATCGCCTTTGGCCAATCGGCGGCGCTTTGCGCTACCCCAGCCAGGGCTTCCAGCAGCCTCAGATATTGCTCACGGTAATAGGTCCGCTGTTCCTCGACCCAGGGCTCGTAGCTTCCCTGCATAAACTCGCCCCGATAGAGCGACAGCGCGCTCTCATAAGCCCGAATGCATTCCTCAAACTGGCGCGCCCGTCGGGCGTTTTCGCCTTCGCCCAGCAATTGATCAAACTCTTCGATGTCTATGCAGTAGGAAAACTCCGAGTTGAGTTGGTAGTCGCCGTCGCGATAAAGCAGGAAGTTCTGCTTTAGCGGCTGATTGCTGTTCAGCGCCTTGCGTATGTGCGAAACGGTGGGATGAAAGTTTTTTTCTACGATGTCGAAATCGGTTTCACCCCAGAAGGTGTCGATAATCGTATCCTTCGAAGCTCGGTGATGCCGCCGGGATACGATGAAGCACAGAATGTCGCGCGCGCGGCGCGTGGGCCACGCATCTGCTGCCAAAGGACGGATTGGGTCGCGAAGAATCTCGACAGGCCCCAGCATGTTAACTGTTAGATCGGTAACAACCTGCTGCGCGAGAGCAATTTCAGAAACTTGAACGGCCACTTCAAGCGGCGGCTTGGGACTAGCAGCAACTTGTTCCCGCAAATCCAGCGGCAACAGCCCCAAAGCTTCTTCACCGGAAAACAATTCAGGATGGCCGGCAATCTGGCGCGTCATCCAATACTCGTAGTCGTATCTGACTGCCAGATCAATTGCGCGCCGGAGGCGGTCTACCATCTCAGGCTCGTTGCCGAGATGAAAATCACAAAGCGCAATTATTATGCTTGCCTGGGCTTCGTAATAGTAAAGATTGTGATCACGAAAGTATTCCAGTGCCTTGGCCAGGTCCTCGTGTGCGCTTTCAACCTCGCCGCGCGCGGTCATGATGCGTGCGCGCGTAAGCGAAGCTGTGAAAAACCCGCGTTCGTCTTTTTCGGCTGGTCGAGCGGCGATTAGCCGGTCAATTTGCGCTTGGGCGGCACCAAAGTCGCCCATTTGCAAACTCAGCAAAGCGCGTTCTTCTAACAGCTCGGTGCGAATCAAACTAATTCCCGCTTCATCGTAGGCGCGTGCTGCGCGCTCGTAGTATTCAATGGCCCTTTCGATCTCATTGCGCTCGCGATAAAGGTTTCCGTAAGTCTCGAAAGTTTCCGCCCGCGCCGCGGCCAGGTTGAAGAGCTGACAACGCTCCAGCGCGCTATCAAGGTGTTGTTCGCAGGCAGCAAAGTCCCCGCGATAGAGGTAGCAGCGCGCCATATTCAAATGCGCTACGGCTTCCTGGGGCATCGGCGCGCCCGACGCCCCCTGGCGATCCTTGCGCAACATGCGGCCCAGCCAGCGCAGCGCCTCGCCGAAATCGCCGCGCATGCCCGCCGGCGTTCCGAGGTTGTGGGCTATCAGGCGAACATAGTGTTCGTCGTTTCGTTCTTCTGCCGACTGTAGCGCCGCTCTAAACTCGAGCTCGGCCCCCGCCCACTCTCCCATGGCAACCAGGCATAGTCCCCGCGTGTTACCGCATTTTGTCCGCACTACGGAATTTGCATCGCTCAGTGCGATCGCCCTATCCAGATGGGCAAACGCCAGGTTGTAGTCGCCTTCGCGCCGGGCGAGCGTAGCCAAAGAATGCAATGCATCCGCTTCGCCTTCGTTGTCCTCGCGCTCATGAAGTAACGGCACGACCCGCCGCAAAAGCGAGTGGGCAAATTCATATTCGCCTTGCAGACGCGCAACTTCGGCGCGATGCGCGAGCGATCGCGGGTGGGCGTCGAGTGCTGCCTGCGGGAGTGAATCAGCCAATGACGCCAGGGAGCCCAGCGCCCCCGACGAGATCCAATCAGATCCCCTTTCGGCAATCACTTTGGCGGCGCCTTCGAAATCGTCTGCGGCCAGGAGGTGTCTGACAGCTTGTTCCCACGAAAAATGTTCAATGAAGTAAGCAGCGCAGCGCTGATGTTCCGCGGCCACTCCCGCGCGGCCAATTTCGCTGCGCAGGCGCCGTCGCAGAAAATTCTGAAACAGCGGATGCAGGCGATACTCTTCTCCGCGCCGGTCGCTGGCGATGGAAATGAAAACATTGCGCCGGACGAGCTTGGGCAGCAAACGTGAACAGTTCAATTCCGGATAAAGCGTGGTGCAGGCGTCAAGCTCGATACGATCCAGCAGCCCAACCTTCAATAATAGCTTTTGCACGTTTTCAGCTTCATCCGAAAACACTTCTTCGGCAAAGTAATCAAAGATGTCCCGCTCTGATTGCCGCAAAACTTCCACCAGGTCAGGCACTTCCGCCTGACCTTCACGACTACTTAGCACACTTCGGTGTGCCACCTGCCGCACCAATTGCAGCGCGGTAATCCAGCCATGCGTACGCTCGCGATATTCAGACAGCTGTTTCGGAGTCAGCTCCAGATCAAAAACTTTGCGGAAAAGTTCCTGCGTCTCCTCGTCTGTAAAAAGCAAGTCTGACCGGTCAATGTTTGAAAGCGGGGAGTGAGTGCGCAGCCGGCCCAGAAAGAGGGGCGGCATCTCACGCGAAATAATGATTACGTGCAGTACGTCAGGAAGGTAAGCAAGCAGCCTGTCGAGCACCGCATGAACGGCCGTGTTTTCGCCCAGATGATGGTAGTCGTCGAGCACGAGGATCAGTTGCTGTTCAACTCGCTCTAAAACCTCGTTGATGAAAACATCGACGGCGCGTTCCGGATGTTGTGCGAGTTCGCCCGTTGCTTCCTGAAGATAGGAAAACATGGCCTCACCAAACCCCGGAATGAGTTGCTGGATTCCGAAACCGAGATAACCCAGAAACACCGAAGGGTCAGTGTCGGTGTGATCAAGCTGATACCAGACAAACTGTCTTTTGTGAGTTTGCAGAAAATCTGCAACCAGAGTGGTTTTTCCAGAGCCGGCGTTTGCGGTTACCAGAGTCAATGGATAGCTGAGATTTGAGAGCAAACGATCCGTCAGTCTCGGGCGTGACAATAGCTCTGGCGCGGGCCGCGGTGGCAGTAACTTGGTGCGGAGAAAGAAACTGGGACGAGCCGCTTGTAGATGGCTGTCCGCTCCGACTTTGGATGTTTGGGAGGCCTTGGGCTGCTGCTTAGTAGGCGCCATTCGCTCCTGCCTCTGTGCACTGTTCTGGTTGGGGCGCAGATTAGCATGGCGAATCGGTATCAATCCACCGTCTACTGGATTGGTCAGCGTCTCTACTGAACCTCGATGGGGGGTCATAAACTCAGTTGTGGTAGCGCAAACTGTTCGTTTGAGTCTCAAGCTGACAGCTTGAACTCATGCCACGCGGCCGGCTGCGGAACGCGCACCGGTTGCGGCTATTTCTGACTCTTGACGAAACGCCGCGAACTCATCAAGAGCAGCGGCCCGGCCGTGGGTATGGTCCAAAGCAATGCTGGCCTGCTCGCTGGGAAGTCCGTAGCTTTCAAAGAGAGCAATAGCTTCAGGCCGCGTGAAAGCAAGCGTCTCCTCATCGATAACGACCAGGGATTGCTTGGATCGCATTCTCCACAAAGGAGCAGGCGGCAAACTGCGGCTGGTGATTAGCATGTGTACCTCCGAAGGCAGCAGCGGCAGCAATCGGCGGAAGAAAGGCACCAGCCATTCGGAATCACATACCAGATGAAGATCTTCAATCACTATCAACAGCGGACTAGGCGTTTCACGCTCGGATAATTCGTAAACAAATGATTCCGTAAGCCAGGTAACGCGATCTAGATCCACGACTTGCGCCAGAGGCAGCAACGACTTTGTCCCAAATCCCGGGCGACGCTCCTGAATGCTGTTTATGAGGTAATGAAAGAAGAGCTTGGGATCGGCGTCTGGAGCGTCCACCTTGTACCAGGCCACAGGCCTGCCGCAGCGATTAGCAAAATCCACAGCCAGCGCCGTTTTTCCCGAGCCTGCCCGGCCGCTAAGTATCGTCGAGGTACCGGCAGCCATGCTTTTCTCCAGCATACTGAGTAACCGCGGCCTGGAAACCCGAGGCGATTGCGCAGGCTGCGCGATTTTCTCGGTAATTAGTTCCCGGCTGCTGGTCGTTAGGTCATGAGAGGAGTCAATTAAAAACATAGTTGCGAGGAGGTCCTTCCTTGTTGTTCGTTTCCGTCTCAAAACTCCCAGCAAAACTGAGGTTTTTAGCCTCCAAAAGGCGTTCTTGTCGGCTACGAATACTTTTATTGCAAACCCCTTGAGAAATTCTTGAGTTTTTAAACACGGATGGACACCGAAAGGCTGCCGCTGGGTGAGCGAGGAGGGATCAGGGGCCCACGAACGACGTGGGGAAAATGCGTGGGGAGTAGTCGACGCGCAGTTACGACTATGTATCGCAGTTCGTGAATAAAGATGACCAATCTTGTGATGGGAGCAAGTATCCAATTATGAGGCGGCGGGCACCTGGAGTGGTTGATGGCTGTATCGGCTACTTCTTCTTGCGCGCCTTTACGTCAGTCATGACGATTGAAACGACCAGTCCAAATCCTGCTATAGCAGCGAGTAGAAAGAAGATCATCGGGAACCCTGGATAGCCAAGGATGCGGAACGAAGTGTCGACCCGCATGAGCATCGCCGCTCCCATTATTAGTGCGGCGAGCACGAGGCCCAGCGAGATTCTGTTGGCGACTTTCTGAAAACCTTCCATTATCGCCTTTTCGTCGATGGCATCGACCTTCACCTTGAATTCGTTGGTTCCAATCGTATCCAGAATCTTGTTAATCCGGCTCGGCAGTTTTTCGGCAAACTCTTTGAGCTCGACTACGCCGCCGATCAGGTTCCCGGGAGCTATGCTCTTCATCAGGTTGCGCTGAATGATCTCGGTGGCGCGCTGGCGAATAACGCTGGAAGGTTCAAAATTTGGATCGAGAGTAAATACAGAACGATCGAGATTTAACAACGCCTTCGCAACCAGTCCGAATTCTGAGGGAAGACGGAACCAGCAGTCAGCGGAAATCTTCGTGATTTCGAGCACAACCTGGCCCGAGTTGAGTCTGCTCAGGTTGGCGTCCGCATGTTCGGAGACGAGTTGCGCAACACGCTTAACAAATTCTGTCCGGTTGAAGTTTGACTTGGGCTCACCCATGCGGATGGTGACTTCGGCGGCTTCTTCACCCCGGCCTTCGCTGATGGCCAACAACAGACGCAATACGTTGTCGCGGAAACTGGGCAGCAGGCGCGCAACCATTCCCAGGTCTAACAATGCAATGCGGTCGTCGTCGGTAAGAAAAACATTGCCCGGGTGTGGATCAGCGTGAACAAAACCGTCAAGCAGGATCTGTTTGAGATAAGCTCGGAACAGCTCGCGAGCGAGGCCGGGCCCATCTATCTCCATCAGCCGCAGCGGGCTCAGCTCGGTAATCTTTTTACCGGGAATGTATTCCATGGTGAGGACACGTGAGGTGCAATAATCTTCAATTGGTTCAGGTATAACTATCCGGTCAAACTCTCTCAGGTTCTCGGCAAAGGTAACCAGATTATTTGCCTCGAGTTTAAAATCCAGTTCGCGTAAGAGGCTGCTGCGCAAACCCTGTAGCATGTTCTCAAAATCATAGCGCTTGCCCATTTCCGTATGCGCATCCATGAACTGGGCGATTTCGCTCAACGCTTCGAGGTCTGCGACGATCTGCTCGCGAATGTTCGGGCGCTGCACTTTAACAACGACTGCGCGTCCATCGCGCATGTGTGCCTTGTGCACCTGGGCCAGAGAGGCGGCGGCAAGCGGCTGCGGGTCGAAGTCGGCAAAAGCTTTTGAGATGCGCACGCCGATCTCGCCGGAGACTATTCGATCCACTTCCTCATAGGAGAAGGGCTCGATCTGGTCCTGCAAACGGGAAAGTGCTTCAAGATAAGGCGCCGGCAATAAATCTGCGCGCGTGGAGAGGAGTTGGCCCAGTTTGATGTAGGTAGGTCCCAGTTTTTCCAGATCAGCGGCTAACTCTTCCGCCGCGGGTCCTGTTTCGGCGAGCGCGGTTTCGTCGAGCTCGAGGCTGTCTTCGAGGCCCGCCTGCTTAACCAAATCCGAGCGCCCATATTTAACGAGCAGCATGGCTACGTCTTTGTAGCGTTTCAGACGTTCGGGTTTCAGCGAGACCATTCGAATAATCTTCCTTCAGTCGGGCGTGCTGGGATTTTTTTCCGCCCAATTGTACTAGAACTTGGCACTGCGAGTCCCAGCGTGTATGCCGCCGCACTTCGGCAGCATTTGTAGCCGAGCTGTTTGTCAGTAGTTTGTCGGCCGTTTGGCAGGGTGCCGCAGAGGGGTTATTTGGCAGTGGAATTAGCGCTCGCGAGTGCTCGATCAATTGCCGCTCGCAGCGCCTCGACGCTCATCTCGGTAAGGGCCACACCATTTATGAAAATTGCAGGCGTGCTGTCGACGCCATAGAGTTCGCCGTCGGCGATATCATGCTTTACTTCAGTAGCATATTTTCCGCTATCAAGGGCCGCGTCGAAGCGCGCACGATCCAGCCCAAGCTCGCTCGCATACTTTTTCAATGAGGCGAGGTCGAGCGCGTTCTGTCGCTTGAAGAGCAGCGCTGTATATTCAAAAAACTTTCCTTGAGCGTTCGCCGCATCCGCGGCCTCAGCTGCTTTGCGGGCATTCGCGTGCATGTCCAGCGGAAAATCCCGGACGACTAACCTTAGTTTACTTCCGTAGGATTTCAACGCGTCGTCGAGGAGCGGCTGCATCGCGGAGCAGGCCGGGCATTGGAAATCCGTAAACTCAACAATCGTTATCGGTGCGTTGACGTCGCCGCGAACCGGATCATCGTCTACGCTTATCACTTGCACCGGGAGTGGAGGCTCAGAAATCAGCATGCGAATTTCGGCGCCTGCTCGAAGTCGCTGGGAGAGCGCTTGCTCCAACCGTTGCCGTTCCTGCTCCTGCAAGTACGAGGCGATTTGGTTGCTCACCGACGCAAGCTCACCAGGGATCTTAGCCTTATTGTCGGAATAAAATTTTGCAATCTCAGCTTCAGTGGGCGAATGTACTTTTTCGCTTATTTCCTTGCGTACGATTTCTTCCGGCGGCACGTTTCGTCGGTTCGCTTCGGCAAGTAAGAGCTGATCAGTAATGGTGAGATCCAGGGCTTGCTTCGCAAGATTATAAGTGTTCAGCCGCAGCTTATAAGCTATTGGCTTGAATCGCTCATTGATCATGTCCGCGGTTATCGGACGTCCAGCCACCGTCACGATTACGGCAGTGGGTGGCAGGCCGGCGGCGTTAGCACCAGACACGTCTATGACTGCGTTCGAAGCGCGCAGACGTTTGACGAATCCTTCCGACATCTTTGCTTCGCGCTGACTTTTCAGAAACGCAAACACCTGTTGACGCGTTGCGACCGGATCGGTTTGGTCGAGCTGATCGCGGTTGTCCTCGATCACCTTGTTAACTTCAGTCGCTGCTGGTTCGGTTATCTTTTTTGTAACTTCAAGATCGTACAACTGCTGTGTACTCATTTTCCGTTTGCCGGCTTCGCTTTCCAGCAATAGCGTGTTGATCTGCAGCTCCAAAATCTGCCGCCGAGCTTCGGCGAGTTTTCCTTCCAGAGCCTCCACTTCCGCGCGCACCTTTGGATCGATATCCGCCGTTGTGATGCTTTGTCCATTGACCGTGGCCAGGGGGATCGGCGCAATTGCCGCAGCAAGCGCGGCCGGCGATGGTGCCGGCTGTGCCGCCTGAGGGTCTGGTTGAGGGCCGGCGCGCTTTGCGGCAGTCTGACGACTCGCGCTTCGCCGCCGCGGGCTTTGGGCAGAAGATCCCGCGGCAACAATGAACAAAATGAGAACTATGAAAAGACTCTTTACAGTGGTCATCAATGAAATTGTCCCAGAAACTGGAGACCGAATGATATTTGCAGAGACGATTAGAGCGCAAACGGCGCAGCGACGTTGCCCTGGCAGGATGAGCTGGCAGGCGGAAAACAAAACCAGAAAAGTGGATTAGGGTAGTTCGGCGCTCAGTGATAGCGGATAATGCTTCGCCGGCGGGGTTTCGCAGGTTTTCGCGCTGGAAGTAAGTCTTTATGACGTCCATTAAGGATAAAAGCGAGCCCCTGATGCGTGATACCAAGAATCCTCGCCGCGCGCGTTACGCTTCCTTCCGCTGCTTGTAGAGCCCGTCTAATTAGTTCGCCTTCATAACTGAGCACCTGCTCCTCGAGTGAAATAGCTGGAGGTGCGACGGCACTGGCCGGAGCTTGTGATCCAGGCGAGACATTGCTTGTCCCGTTTCCATTTAGGCCCAAAGGCGCGATGCCCGGCTGTTGTCCGAACACTTCGGTTTCGTGACGCTTCGCATCAAGCAGCGAACGAGCACACTCGCCGAGGCGGAGCCGAAGTTCCGGGTGTTGGGATTGGGCCAACGCGGATTCAGCGCTCTGGTAGTACTTTCGCAATTCAGCCGGCGAAACCCATGAACCAAGTTCTTCAACGATCGTAAGAGCGGCAATGCCGCCACTCTCCGGATCCCCAGCCTGTTCCGCCAGGCTGACTGCTTGGTTGAGCAGCGCATAAGCTTCGCTATGCCTGGCGAGTCTGGCGAGTGCGGTCGCATGCGTGGTTAGAACTCCCGCGAGCAGAGACTGTTCGTCGCCCTCTCTAAGAATCTTGACGGCCCCACCTGCCACGGTCTCGGCCTGGTCGATCATTCCCTGACCAAGCAAAGCCCTGGCGCGGGTATCCTCAACCTGGGCCACGAGGCCTTTATCCTGGAAGTTCGTAAGAACTGAACGCGCGCGGTCAAGATGCTGATGCGCGTCTTCGAATTTTTCCAGATGAACAAAAAGGAAAGCGAGATTGTTCTCAACAGCAGCAAGGAAACGTTTATGTCCGGCCTTCTCAAAATTAAAACTTGCGGCCGTGTACTGCATCAACGCGCGATCAATGTAATCTTCGCGACGTCCTGCTAAACCCAGATTCTTTAGCACCGTCGCAAATTCGTTGTGAAACTTACCCTTAAGTGCATGGTCGTCGCTCTTTTCAAATAGCGGTGCTGCCTCCGTAAGAATTCGCAAAGCTTCTCGAGGCCTGGTGGATCTCTTCTCGACGATCGCGGCGTTAATAACCGCTCGAAGTTTCTGATCGCTATCCTCATTTCCCAACCCTACTAAAACCTGGTCGAGGATCGCGCGTGCTTCGTCAAGTGCTCCACTACGCACATAACAAACAGCCAGGGTTGTGTGGGCCTCTGCAACGCGTTCAGTCAAACCAACTTTTTCAAAAATCGTGGCTGCTTCGGTAATGAGGTCCTTCGCGAACTCTTGAGCTCCTGCCACCTGCCGTGCACTACCCACCCAGCCCGACAAAGCCCCCGCCCGCAGAAACACGTCCGCGCGCGCGAGGTCGTCCAAGCCGTCGACTCGTGGCCGCTCACCTATTCGCTGCCAATACTCACCTATCGTGGCCCGAGCATCCTCGAATTCGCCCGCCTCCTCGAGGTCCCTGGCAAGTCCACACAGCAGCTGCGCCCGTTTATTCGGGTCTGAAGCGATTTCAGCCTGCGGTTGCAAAATGGCGTTTAATTTCATGTGAGGCCGTCCCTTTTAGAAAAATGCAAGAAACCTTGCACGAAGGTTAGGCGATGGATATTATGCGCCTCGTTAGAACCTGCAGTGGGCCCCATCTTCGTGCTCAACTGCCTTTAACCACCCTGAAAAACCAATTTGGAGAAGACAATGCAAACCTTGAAAGCAATCTGCACGGCAGCGATCCTCGCGTTGGCTCTTACTGTTCCAGTTTACGCCGGCGATATTGATACACCGGCAGTTCACATCTCAGCAACCGTACCTGTCCCCGTTTTAACGTCTAGCGTCCCAACAGCGACGGACCTTCTTTTGTTGCTGGTCGGCTTGCTATAAGAGAATATGATCGCAAGCCAAATGAGTCGGTTTCCGACTCTCCCCGTGACCGTCGCGCGCGGCCCTAATTTGTTGTGCCGGTAATCCATTCGATGCCCGGCAAGGTGGCCACCACAGGGCGCATGCTACCTTCATATCGTACGGGAAGGCAAGGGTTAATTGACGAAAGCGCCCCTTCCAAGCGTGGCATTTCCGCGTCGATTCTGAAGTTTTAGCAAAGAATCTGGCATGGAGGGCAGCGGGGTTAATTGGTGTTTTCAGCGACGAGCTTCCGAACGGTCGCCAGAGTATCAACATCACCAGGTTTTTTGTCCAAACGCAACCGGAGAATTCGCGGAAACCGGAGGGCGTAACCGCTTTTGTGCCTCTTTGATTCCTGAACACGATCAAATGTGACTTCAATGACGATGCTGGGTTCTACCAGGCGGACTCGGCCGTGGGCGAATTCCCGAATTGTATGCTGAGTAAACCAATCCGTCATTTCGGTCAACTCTACGTCCGTAAGGCCCGAATAGGCCTTACCAATGTTCAGCAATTCGTCATCTTCTTCGGAGAGACGAACGGCGAAGGTGTAATCCGAAAGTAGGTTTCGGCGCTTTCCGTGCCCCACTTCGACGGCGGTGACAACCACGTCGAGGGTAGCGATGGCGCGCTTGAGTTTCAGCCACTCGCGCCCGCGCCTTCCGGGTTTGTAAAGCGACGCAGGACTCTTGATCATCAGGCCTTCGTTTCCCCGAGCGCGCGCGTTATCAAACTCCTCGTCAAGCGCGGCGACCTCGAGGAATCGCTTGGCCGAAGACAGTCGAACCGTCCCTTCGCCGGGCACGAGCCCCTCTAAAATTCTGCGGCGCTCTTCAAGGGGTTCATCTGTTAATACGCGTCCGCCCGCGTACAAGAGGTCGTAAGCCACTAGTATGACAGGAACCTCCTTGAGCAGATCCTCGCCGATCGTTTTTCTGCCCAAACGTTTTTGTAATTCTGCAAAGGCGAGAATTCGCTCGTCCCGGGCCGGTACGATTTCCCCATCGATAACCGCATCCACGCCCAGCGCATTAAGTGGAGAGATCAACTCAGGGAATCGGTGGGTAATTTCATCCATCGTGCGTGAATAGATTGCCACGCGGCCATCTTTTGTGTGTGCCTGCGCTCGAATTCCGTCAAACTTGTCTTCAACAAAAAACTCGTCGGGCATTGTCCGCGCAATGTCAGCAAGATCGGCAGCCGGAGTTGCCAGCATCGACTTAATCGGATGAAACAACCGCATGGTGACGTCGTGCAAGTCGTTTACTCTGGCCCGTACTGCGGTTTCCCCAATGTCGCCCAGAAGCATATTTACCTGCGCCACCCGCGCGAGAGGCTGGTCAAAAGCGCGGGCGATCGCATCTTCCACCAAACTTTCCCTCAGGCCTATTCGCAGATCACCTGCGAGCAATTTGATGAGATACTTTGCCTCGAGCGGTGTGGCGTGACTTAAGACCGTAACCAGGAGAGCGGTCTTGTTCTTAGTTCCCCGAGTTTCACTCAGTCGGGTTATGACTGACTCGGTTTCGGCAAGACTTATCGTTGGTTGATGGAAGCGTTTTGCTTGTTTGAGAGCTTCGTGAGCTGCTTCGCCTGCATCTCCGAGACGCACGTAAAGTGGCTGGAGCTCCTCCCCGCTGAAACCTGTAGCCTCGCTCAAAGCTGCGCCGATGATGCTGCCGCCAACGTTGGTGGTTCGCGAATCATTCGAAGCAAACTGGTGACCGGAAAAGTAACGAGCTGCACGTGCCAGGTCGGGGTCGCCGAGTTGCTTGAGAAAGTTTCCCAGCAGTGCAGCTTTCTCGAGCTTCTTAGTCGTAGAAGCAACCCTTTCCGCGACTTCAGCCAGTTGTTGTAGGGAACCAGCGTCGATGAAGTCTGACCCTAACTCGTCACTATCGTTTAAGGTGGCCATTGGAAAACGCTTTCCTCCTAGGACAAAGGAGACTCTGTTTACTTCGAGTTTTCTTCGCCTGGTGCAAAAGGTTGCGTGAGACGCAGAGCGAGTGTCAAGGGAGCCATTCTGCGATCCCAGCTCGCCCTCGGGCTTCATCATTGTTACTTCTGCTTTATGTGCCCAGAGGTTACAATCGTCGACTCAAGGAAAGTCTTTTCCTGAACATTAGGCGGAAAGGTATTTTTAGAAGTGGTTTTGTTGATACTGGAGTCGCTTGGCAGTACGGAGCTACTTTTCATCCTGGCTATGGCGCTGGTGTTTTTTGGACCGCGCAAGCTGCCGCAAATCAGCCGTTCGCTGGGAAAAAATCTCGCGGAGTTTCGCCGGGCCTCCGAAGACTTCAAACAAACCTGGGACAGAGAGGTGAGTCTGGAAGAATATAACTTCACCGCCGATAGCTCTAATCCCGTAGTGCCGTCTAAAGAGAATTCGATATTGGACGACCCAATAATAGACCAACCTTTACATCCGCCAACAATTGAACCAGTAGCAGCAGACCGCGTGGTGCCGCGCCAACCCGTCGCTGCGGAGTCGGCTCCTGCTTTTGATACCGCTGAAAGACAACAGCCTGAGCCTCTGGGGAAGAGCGACTGGTTATAAGTTAGGCCGGCCGGGGCTAATGGTTAGGTAACACAACAACCTGGATGTCAACCTTTCTCAAGCCACTCACCGTCAGAAGGCGCCATGAAGAGGAACTCGGCGGTCAGATGTCTTTTCTGGAGCATCTGGACGAACTTCGCACTCGTCTGATCCGCTCCATCGTGTTCGTATTCCTCGCGGCGACCGTATGCTGGTTTGTCTCGGATCGAATCTACAGTTTTCTTGCTGCTCCCGTGGAGCACGCGCTGGCTGAGGCTCAAAGGCGCCAGGTGCCTATCAACGGATTGACCGGCAGCGAGAAGATCCTGCCGCTGAGTTCGCTTCATGAAAACGATCTCGGACGTTACATTTTTCCTGAAGAAACCAAGTTTGGAACCAGTGTGATTCCCGCCGGCGCTTCCGTGATGGCTCGGGTAGCAAAAGACGCGCAGGGGAAACTCGGTCTGTTCACAGATGAACCTCTGTATTCAGGCAACACCGTTATTCCCAAAGGCGTACGCCTTCCCATAGATTTCGCCGCGCTACCGCAGGACTATTCAGGTATTAGCGACAAACTTATCGTCACCAGCGCGATCGAGCCGTTTTCCCTTTACGTGAAGGTTTCGCTTTATGCGGCAATCTGCCTGTCAGTGCCATTCCTGTTATGGCAGATCTGGGCGTTTGTTTCACCCGGCCTTTATCCGCATGAGCGCGCTTACGTCACTCCGTTCATTGCCCTCTCTTCGATCTCTTTTGTGCTGGGCGCCATGTTCGCTTACAAAATCATTTTTCCGCCAGCGGCTAAGTATTTACTTGGATTGGGGCAGGACTTCAGACTGTTGTTAAAGGCAGACGACTATTTTGATTTCATAATCATCGTGATGTTGGGGATGGGTGTGGTTTTCCAGATGCCAGCGATCACTTATGTGCTGGCAAGGATTGGACTGGTAACTGCGGGGCTTTTGGTGCGGATTTGGAAGACGTCGCTGATTGTGATTCTCGTTGCGGCGGCAGTGCTTTCGCCGACTAACGACATACCAAATATGCTGTTGTTTGCGGCTCCAATGATTGTTCTTTATTTAGTTTCGATATTTGTGGCCTGGATATTCAGCCGTCCCAGAACCGCAGTCTAGCAGGATGTTTCTGGCTCCCCTTGCGATATTTGAGCCGAGGCAAAAGGCAACGAAAGGCCTTATTTTTGGCATCTTGACTGTGTTCTTGGCAAGACTCTAGAATCCAGTGTTTCCGCACGAGTCCCGAATCATCGCCATCTTGTTGAGTTTCCATCAAATGGTAGCAGGAGTTTAGTTATGTCTTATCAGAAAGCCGTTCTTCGGTTGGCAGTTTTCCCACTTGTTTTGACCGCGACAAGTTTGCTTGGCTTTGCGCAGGATCCGGGCCAAACCCAGGACCCGATGAACAAACCCCGGAACGTCAAGCCGGAACTTAAGAAGGCTTACAAAGATTGGCTGGAGAAGGATGTCACCTACGTCATCACGGACGAAGAGCGCAAGGCTTTCAAGAAACTCCAGACTGACGATGAACGCGAGAAGTTTATCGAGGAATTTTGGCGCCGGCGCGATCCCGATCCCGACACGGATGAAAACGAATTCAAGGAGGAGTATTACGAGCGTATCGCTTACGCCAATGAGCATTTCGCTTCCGGGATTCCAGGTTGGAAAACGGATCGCGGACGGATTTGGATCATGTACGGCAAGCCTGACGAGCGCGAGACTCACCCGATGGGAGGTAATTACGATCGGCCATCCTACGAAGGCGGCGGCTCAACCACAACCTATCCTTTTGAAACCTGGTTCTATCGTTACCTTCCGGGAGTTGGTTCTGGTATCGAAATTGAATTTGTAGATCCAACTGGTAGCGGCGAGTATCGGATTGCTCGTAACGCCAACGAGAAAGACGCGCTCCTGATGATACCGGGCGGTGGTTTGACGCTTTCCGAGCAGTTGGGTCTTAGTAATAAGGCCGATAGGATTTCCGGAATCAACGGCGCGAACAACAGTTTTCAGCGCCAGCAAGACAGCCCGTTCTCCCGTTTACAACTGCTTGCCGACCTCAACCGCCCGCCCCAAGTTAAGTTTAATGATCTCGCGACGGCCGTTAACACGGGTGTCATAGAAGAGAATCCGCTTAACTTCGATATCCGGGTGGATTTCTTCCGCCAATCGGACGAACGCGTAATCACCGCGATCACGATTCAAGTTGAAAATAAGGATTTGGTTTTTCAGGATGTCGGTGGCTTGCAACAGGCGCGAATCAATATCTTCGGACGAATCACATCAGTGGCCGGTCGACGCGCCGGTATTTTTGAAGATCCGGTGATCACTTCAGCCACTACTGAAGAATTAACCGATGCAAAGGGTCGCAAGTCTGCTTATCAGAAAGCGGTGGCCTTAGCGCCCGGAACTTACAAAGTGGATGTGATTGTCCGCGATGTGGCTTCAGGCGCTACCGGGGTGCGGCACGTCGCCCTTCCTGTGCCCAAGTACGATCCGCAGAAGCTTTCGACATCCACTCTGGTGCTCGCTGCGAAGTTGGAGAGCCTCCTCGATCAACCGGCAGTCGGACAATTCGTCATTGGGCAAACCAAGGTGATTCCTAACGTTTCGGGAATCTATCATCGCGGCGCTCCGGTTGGCGTCTACATGCAAGTTTACAATGCGGGAATAGATCAGACGACGCTACGGCCTTCGGTCGATGTCGATTATGTACTATCGAAAGATGGTAAGGAGTTGGGCAAGCATCCGGAAGATTGGCGCGGGATGAGCGACGCCGGACAGCGTCTGACCCTGGCCCGTCTCATCGATACGCGCCCCTTGAATCCCGGTGAATACGAACTAACAATTCGAATTCGGGACCGCGTGTCGGGACAGGCTCTTTCGCCCGCGGCGAAGTTCACTGTTGTTCCCTAAGAACGGTAAATAGTGAATAGTAAATGGTGAATGGGACGCAACATGATACGCGTCTCTGTAGCTCCTTCCATTTACTATTTACGATTCACTATTTACTTCTTTAGGTAGCTCGCCCTCACTGTATCGAGCTTGGTGTTGCCCTGCACTGAATTTCCGCGGCGGTCCATCACATCCACTTCAAATCCCGGATACGATGGCCGGAACCTGATAGCTTTCCAGGACTCCACCGTAATGTCATTTTCAGCAGCTCGATGATAAACGTACTGCGGCAGACCGGTGCGGTCACCACGCACGTCAGCCCCGCTCAAGTGCAAAATTCGCACACGAAAGCCTTCAACGCGTCTGATCTTCCGCTCAACATTTGCAACTGACGACATCTTTTAGTTGCCAATTATAGCGGAACTTTGTTCCAACCCGAATTAGTCTTGGTGGCGGGTACTGTCTTAATTTGGAGTGCGGTGACCTGGCACCGCTTTGGCCCGTGCGGCCCGCCGCCGCGTTTCGTCAATGAAGCCTCTTCGGAACGCTTACTGCGACATGTCGCAGCGACCAAAACGACGCCAGGCCGTCGCACTCCAAATTAAGATACTGCCCGGTGGCGAGTCAGCTTCGAGTTAGCGAGGTCACTACCCTGACTAGTCGTGGTTCTGTAAGGAACAATCTAATAGCCCGCGTTATCGCAACCGGCATCCGATGTGTAGAATAATCAGGATATGGACAGGCGGATCAATGTCACCGGACTTAGCCAGGACGAACTGGTTGCCTTTGCGGAAGAAATCCGCGAGCCGGCCTATCGGGGCCGTCAAATTTTTTCCGCCTTGCAGCATCGCCGCCTGCGAAGTTTCGAGGAGATGACTGATCTACCGAAAGCTTTGCGTGAGCGTTTGAAGGAAACGGCAACTGCCTCGACGCTAACAGTCGAATCGCGTTACGTTTCCGAAGATGGGACCCGTCGCTTCCTGATGAAGACGCACGACAATCTGCCGGTGGAAACAGTTTTCATTCCCGAAGAACGTCGCAATACGATCTGTTTTTCTTCGCAATCCGGTTGTCCTTTGCAATGCACTTTTTGCCTTACAGCACAACTGGGGTTGTTGCGTTCGCTTACCGCCGGGGAAATCGTCGAGCAAATAATCATCGCCGTAAACGACGCCTATGGCCTGGGCGAAAAGCCTGCACGCGGCACGAACCTGGTTGGCATGGGCGCAGGCGAACCGTTCTTGAATTTCGATTCGCTGATGCGGGCACTACGGGTTATGGCAGACCCGCAAGGTTTGTTCATAGCGCCGCATCGCGTAACTGTTTCCACGGCCGGGGTGGTGCCGCGCATTCTCGATCTGGCCACGATTTCGCAGCGCCCAAACCTGGCAATATCACTCGCAGCGTCCACGGATGAGCTGCGCGACGAGTTGATGCCCATTAATAAGAAATGGCCATTGGAAGAACTGCTTGCGGCCTGCAAGGAGTTTGAGAAGACACTCAAGGCCGGCGAGCGGTTTACGTTTGAATACGTAATGCTCGACGGCGTCAACGATTCAGATGAGCAGGCGCGGCAACTCGCGAATCTCCTCAACCGGCATGAGCTGCACGCGCGGGTGAATCTTATTCCGCATAATCCCGCCGATCCGCTCCCCTACCAGCCTTCACCCATGACGCGCGTGGAAGTCTTCAAAGCAATTTTGGAGTCGAAAGGCGTGCGCACTTTTGTCCGCAGACCGCGAGGCAGGGACATCTTTGCTGCCTGCGGCCAACTCGCCGCCCGGCGAGAGTCGAATCTGGTGGGCACTGCGCTGCTTTCGCCCGTCTAACTTGTCGGGCGGGTCGGCGTAAAATCGAAAGCAACTTCCCGGATTCCCACGGTATCTGATGAAATCTGAAGAACGACCAGACGATAATTAAACTACGAGCGATGGTTAAACTAGTGCTTACAATTACCCTGCTTCTGGTGCCGGCCAATTTCTTGGCGACACCTCTGCCCCTAACGCCCCAATCAGCGCCGGACATCGGCGTGTCTGCGCGGTTGGCCGCGGACAAGGTTCGCAAAGGTGGCACAGTGCAGGGAACGGTGACGATGGACATCCCGTCGGGTTACCACGTCAATTCGAATAGACCGCTGGAAAAATTCTTGATCGCGTCGCAATTGCAGATTGTGCCCAAAGGTATAAGAGTAGGGACCGTCGTTTATCCACGGCCCATCCTGCGCAAGCTGAAGTTTTCAAAAAGCAAAGTCTCGGTTTTCGAAGGTCGTGCTGTTATTCGTTTCAGTGTAACTGTGCCGGCCGGTTTCCCGTCGCGGACGGTGGAACTAAAGGGTCACTTAAGATATCAGGCCTGCAATGACGACATTTGCTTTCCGCCACGAACACGCGACGTCAGCGTGTCGTTGAAGGTGGAATAGACAACAAGGGAAATGGTAAAGGGGGAACATAGGTTCTTTGGTTTTCCGGTTTGCCCTTCCCGAGTTCCCCTTTTCCCGTGCTATTGCTTCCTTCCGATCACCGACATCAGTCGACCAACCTTCCCAAGTACATTCTTCTCGCGTCGATAGGAGAAGAACAAATCTGTGTTGTCCATCGTGCATAAGAGAGCCGTGTGAATTCGATCGGGATCTACACCCGCCGACGTCAACTGATAGTGATTGGCCTTAAGTAAGTCGAGGCGAGCGTGAGCTTCGCGGGTTGGTGTGAACAAATCATCAGCATACGGGAAGCGTTCCCGAAATCCATCTATGATTTCGCTGCCTACTTCATAACAACAGGCAGCCGCTGCGGGACCGATTGCTACCCGCAGATTGTTCGCTTCGGAGTTATATTCCTTCATGAGGCGCTCGATCGCATGAAACACGATTCCTGCAAACGTCCCTCGCCATCCAGCATGGACAGCCGCGAATGCGCCCGTCTTCGGATCGCCGATCAAGATGGGTACGCAGTCGGCTGTCTTCACCCCAACCATTACGCCGGCTACGTTACTAACAAGGGCATCGCAGTAAACTGTGTCGCCGCGTGCGTCTTCGGCAGGTTTCGCATCAGCAAGATTTTCTATTTGACGCACGTCGGCGCCATGAACTTGCCAGCAGCCCGCCAACGTCCACTGCGTCCGGTCGCCCCCGAAAAGCTTGAGAAAGCGGCGACGATTCTCCAGAATGTTTTCCGCTGAATCTTCGTTGAAGCCGGCGAGGTTAAGGGCGTGTTCCGGCATTGGACTGGTGCCCCCGACCCGCGTTGAAAATCCGTTGGTGAAACCTTCGCTTTCGAGTGGGGCGCAAACCAGCGCGTGAACGCCATCAAGCTCGCGCCAGTAAAAACCGGCGAGTTCTAATTTCTTATCGTTTATGATCGTGGCCATTGGTATAGACATTATCGAAGTTGCACGAATTCGCGAAGTGTTGCTGCGCACGCCGCGGTTTCGCGAGCGCGTCTTTACTCCGGCAGAACGCAAGTATTGCGACAGTCGCGGCGCCGTTGCTGCGCAACATTATGCCGCGCGCTTTGCTGCAAAAGAAGCGGCGCTAAAAGCGCTGCAAACCGGATGGCGAGGTGGGATTAGCTGGCAGGACGTGGAGATTGCCTCACGCGATTCCGGCGCTCCATATTTGATCTTGCACGGCCAAGTGAAGGAACTCCTTGAGAAGTCCGGAGCAAGCGTGGCGCATCTCTCGATGGCGCACACCAGCGAGCACGCGATTGCGGAAGTAGTGTTGGAGCGGGGCTGACCTTTCGTTCGTGGCGTGCCGTCCCATGTGCGGAAGGTCTATGACTTCCGGGACGATCCCAGAACACTTGGGGATTACCGCATCGCGTTAACCAGCGTGCGTCTTCCTCGCGAATCTACATCTACGCGAGTTAGGGTTGGTGGAGATGGGCTGCCCTCTTGTGAGGCGCGGTTGGATGATCTGGAATGTTGGGTCAGAAAAGATTTGTTTGTGTCCTCACCTTCAGCCACTTTTTCAGAACCAATTGAGTCAGGCACATTCCCGTGTAGAAGACATTCAACATTCGGCGCTAGTCTTTCGGTGACAGCAATCAACTCGCGATGGGGGCACAAAAGCGTCGATAGCGAGCCGGTGTCGGCGTCAATTTCTACAAACTCTATTCCTTCCGGACATTCAAAGTTTCTGCCACCCAACTCAGGTTTTAACTCGACCGCGTTGCTCATGAAGTCGACCCAGGCAGGCAGGGCGGCTTCGGCGCCAGTCAAACCAAGCTGCTGGTTATCGTCAAATCCAATCCATACTGCGCATACGAGATTAGGTGTGTAACCCACAAACCATCCATCGCGCGAGGTCCCGGTCTTCCCCGCGATGGCTGTTCCTTTCACAGCCCCGCGAGCCGCACGCGCAGTGCCGTGGTCCACAACCGCAGCCAGCATGTTAGTGATCATGTAGGCGGTTGGTTGACTAACAACCTGCAAACCTGAGCCGTCGCCGGCAACGTGTGTAGCAGGCGCTTCCCCGACGCTGGTAATAACCTTCGGCTCAACACGCCGGCCGCCATTCACAAAGCTCGCGTAAGCAGCGGTGAGTTCGAGCGGCGTTACTTCCTTTGTTCCCAGCGCCAGCGAGGGATATCGCTCGGGCCGTGGCAGGCCAAAGTGTTGCGCAAGATTCGCGATGCGCGCGAGGCCCGTTTGCAAGGCAACGTCAACGGTAACGACGTTAAGCGATTTGACCAGGCCGGTCCGCATTGTGACGTCGCGCATCGTATAACCGCCACCGTAGTTTGCGGGACGATAAATCTTGTTCCGGTCGTAGATAAAATCGCGGGGAGCGTCCGCAAACATTTGCACGGGCGACATTCCGTCTTCGAGAGCGGCGGCATAGACAAACGGCTTAAAAGTTGAACCTGGCTGGCGTCGAGCATCGGTCGCGCGGTTGAGTTGAGATTCGGCATAGTCGCGTCCACCCACCATAGCCAACACGTTCCCTGTTTTCGGATCTAGAGCGACGAGCGCAGCCTGAGGTTTCTGCGTCCGACCTTTCTCGCCGGGGTCGAGGCGATCCAGTTGTCGCCTTAATGCTGACTCGGCAAGTTGCTGCAGGTCGAGATCGATTGTGGTGTAAATTCTTTGGTTGGCAGGCGAGGCGTCAAACTGTGATTCGGAAGTTCGGTTAACGTAGTCGACGAAATATGGCGCCAGTGAATTTTCTGAATTCGTAGCAGCAGTTATAACAACGGGCTCTTTTGCGATCGCAGCGGCCTGGTCAGCGTCAATCCAACCATCCCGGACCATCGCATCAAGCACCGCGTTACGGCGCACTTGTGCAGCATCGGAATGTTGCAGGGGAGAATAGCGTGAGGGACCCTGGATCATTCCTGCGATTGTTGCCGCTTCGCTGAGCGTGAGGTTCTTCAACTCCTTGCCAAAATAGATATGCGCTGCTTCCTTGACGCCGCGCGCTGCAACCGCGCCTCGTTGGCCCAGGTAAACCTCATTGCAGTAGAGAGCCAGGATATCTTCTTTCGAAAGCCGGCGCTCGAGAGCCATGGCCAGCATCGCCTCGGCATACTTACGTCGCAGCGTTCGTTCGGAAGATAGGTAAGTGTTCTTGACGAGCTGCTGAGTGATGGTCGAGCCGCCTTGCCTGGAACGATCGTCGCGATCATCGCTCAAGTTGCGCCACAGAGCGCGCGTGATTCCAAATACATCCAAACCCGAATGCTGGAAGAATCTGTGGTCCTCGATCGAGAGAATGGCGTGAACCAGAACGGGCGGGATGTCGGCGTAACGCACAATCTCGCGTTTTCCGGTTTTAGAGAAGAGGTCGTTGGAAAGTACTTCGGGCTCGAGCGTGAATGAATCGACGGGAAGACCATCCGCCGTCAGCGTTGAGATTTTGTTGTTGTCGTCAAAGCTGATTTTGACGATCGAAGGCCTGCTTTGGCTAGTATGACTCGGTCGAATTTCGATCGTTGACTCTGTTTCGCGAAAGCTGCCGCTCCAGACGTCGCTGCCCTCCGGCTCAACGTATCCAGCCCGTCTCAACGCGTTTACCAACTCTGCACGCGACAAGGCCTGGCCAGTTTTGATCAGCCGTGGCGCAGCATAAAGCCCGGGTCTACTAGTTAAGTAGCCGCTTGCGAGTCGCGCATCGATGACTCGCGAATAGTATTTGTAAGAACGCAGCAAAGAGTCGCATCCGCAGACTAGCGCAATCGCGAGTAGCCCGCAGACTGAACGAAGGAGAATTTGTCGATTAGTTACCGGTGCGGCGTGGATAAAAGAGCGAAGCGAGAGACGGAGAGTTTGCACGGCGCCGCGCAGGGAAAAAATTCGACCACGATCGGGGACGGATGTGATCTCAATTGCCATAAACGATCAGAAGAAAGACAAAGGCTCAGACAGACGGAGACGGACCTGGAAAGGCGTTCAGATTCCGACCGCCGTTACCCTTCAGTGCTACACAGTTTTCCGAGTGCTTTTAATAAAGTATTAATGGTGGGCGATTTCTTCAGTTTGGTGACTTGGGTGAAAGCCCAATTGTAGGAAGGGCGCGCCAGGACACCCGAGTTGGCTTGCGCTAGCCAAGTCCCCGTACTCCGTCTTTGCGCCAACCTTGCGGTTCTTTATAATGCAACCCATCCTTTGTAAAGCAAACTATTAGTTTGCGATTGTTCGGTAAATTTCAGTCTGTCGCAGTCCTGGCGCGTCGCAAACTAACAGTTTGCGTTACATGTTTTAGCGAAATTAACTTTGGAGTTCCCCATGCCTGAACCAAAAAACGTCGAAACTAATTCCGGTGATGTGCTGCTACTCACCGGCACAATGAAGGGCGCGTTTGTCCTTCGCTCAAACAAAGAACGCCAGGACTGGCAGGTTGGTGGTCCCTATTTTCCCGGTCGAGCGATTTACGCAATGGCTTACGATGATCGCAAAGGTCGCCGGCGCCTTTGGGCGGCAGTCAACAGCTCCTACTGGGGTTCTTACCTGAGTTCGTCTGACGACTTCGGCAAGACATGGACGGAGCCTGAGACTTATGGCGTAAAGTTTCCCGAGGGCACCGAGGCGTCGGTGAAACAGATTTGGCAGATTGCACTGGGCCACGCCGAAGAGCCCGACACGCTGTATTGCGGCGTTGAACCGGCCGCGCTTTTTAAATCCACGGATGCAGGCGAGAGCTGGTCGCTGGTCAAAGGTCTCTACGATCATCCGCATCGCTCGCAATGGATGCCGGGCGGCGGCGGACTTTGCTTGCACACAATCCTGCCCGACCCATCAAACCAAAAGCGTTTGTTCGTAGCAATCTCGACGGGTGGCGTTTACCGCACGGATGATGGCGGCGAAAACTGGCAACCACGCAATCAAGGAGTGCGGGCGCAGTTTCTCCCGCCTGACCAGCGGTTTCCGGAATGGGGCCAGTGCGTTCACAAGATCGTAAGCCATCCATCCAACCCACAACGGTTGTTTCTGCAGAATCACTGGGGTTTGTACCGGAGCGACAACGGCGGAGACTCCTGGACCGATGTCGCGAACGGTGTGCCATCAGATTTTGGTTTCGCAATGGAAGTGGATCCGAGTGATGCACGCAGCGTCTACATCATTCCGCTTGAATCAGACGAGTTTCGCTGCACGCCGGAAGGAAAGTTACGTCTCTATCGATCACGAAACGATGGCAATTCGTGGGAGGCGCTGACCCGCGGCTTGCCACAAGAGAATGCGCTGGAGACGGTATTGCGTGATGGTCTTTCGGCGGACCAACTGCAACCCACCGGAATTTACTTTGGCACGCGCAGTGGAAAGTTGTTTGGATCGAAAGACGCAGGCGATTCGTGGACTGCAATTCTCGAGAGCTTGCCGCCGGTCGTTTGCGTGAAGACTGCCGTGATTCAATAGCGTTAAATAGAAACCATGAAACAATTTTTGTCCCTAGTAATCGTGGTCCTCTCATTTATCACAGTGCCTGCAATTGCCCGAGCTCAGGAAAAGAAGGCACCTCGGTTCAAAATGGTCGAATTTCACATGGCACTGCTTAAGCGCGGTCCAACGTTTTCTGCGGCGGGAATGCCGAAAGAATTACAGTCGCAACACGTGGCCCACGTGATGGCGCTGCTCGAATCAGGTAAAGCCATCATCGCCGGGCCGCTCGGGGACTACGGCGAGATCGCCGGTATCTACGTGCTGCGAGCTAAGTCGGCGGAGGAAGCTCATGCCTGGGCGGACAAGGATCCGGCGGTGAAAGCCGGATTCTTTATTGCGGATATTCATCCCTGGTGGTCGGCAGACGTCATGAAAAAACCTACGAAGCCGATGAAGCTGACAACCGCTTATCTTGGACTATTAACGCGCGGTGCTATGTGGACGCCGGAAAAAACTCCAGCCACGGAAGAACTGCAAAAGGCGCACATGGCAAACATCAACCGGTTGGCGGAAATGAAAAAGCTTGTAGTTGCCGGGCCCTTCGGCGACGACGGCAATCTGCGCGGAATATTTGTCTTCAAAGTTGGTTCCCTCGATGAAGCAAAAGCACTGGCCGAAACCGATCCTGCTGTCATAGCTGGCAGACTGGCGATTGAGATGCATCCCTGGCTGGTGCCGGAAGGAATCTTACCTTAGTTTCGCGCGCTGGCGTTCCCAGCCTGCAATCCGCTGGAAGGCTGATTATGATTAAGTTCAACATCACAGGTTTTCTTACCGACTTCACTGAGGGCCGTCATCAAATCACCAGCGACGTTTCCGCGACTCATGTCGCCGAGGCGCTTGATGAATTGTGGCGACTGCACCCGGGCTTGCGCGATCGGGTGTTGAATGAACAAGGTGAACTACGACAACATGTGAACGTGTTTTTGGACAGTGAAAACATCCGCCGCAAAGAATGGTTGAAAACACCTGTCGCCGCGGGTAGCGAAATAACCATTCTTCCTTCGGTGAGCGGAGGCGTGGAGCCGTGAACAGCAAACAGCAAACAGTGAACAGCAGACGTCGCTAACTACAATTTACGATTACATTCACAATTGCGATTCATCCTTTCTTCACTATTTACTATTTACTAATTATGAAAGCTACATGGAACAATGCAGTTTTGGCGGACAGCGACGACACGGTTGTTGTCGAGGGTAATCACTATTTCCCGTTGGAGTCAGTCAAGAAGGAATATTTCGAGGAAAGCAGCAACCATACGACCTGCCCATGGAAGGGCGAGGCCAGTTATTACAATGTGGTTGTTAATGGCGAAACCAACAAAGATGCAGCGTGGTATTACCCGTCCCCGAAGGACGCTGCTGCCGAAATTAAGGATCGCATTGCCTTTTGGCGCGGCGTAAAGGTTGAAGAGTCGTGAACCGAAAACAGTGAACCGTGAACAGTAAACGGTGAACTGTAAGAACGAGCATTTGCGAGTCTGTGCTCGCTATGGTTTCAAGGTCTAATCCATGTTTCCTGGATGTTTTCTGTTCACGGTTCACTGTTTCCGGTTGACGGTTCACGAACAAAGGAACTTCGGCACCCAACCGCCCGTATAAACCTGCACTATGTATTGTCCCACCTGCGGTTCAGAGGAACGACAACTTAGCCAGTATTGCCGCGCTTGCGGAACAGACTTGCGCGTTGTGCGTCGTGGCCTGGAGCGACCTGACACAATTACTGCGTCCGCTGTTTCTGCGCGAGAACAAATAAGCCAGGCGATGGCGGAGAAGATTCGGGAAATGGAGCCGGACGATCTGAAGCGGGTTGCTGAAGACGTGCTGCCGCAGATTGAAAAGTTTCTCGAGTCGCCGGAGGAAAAACGGTTGCGGCGGGTCCGTTCTGGTGTAGTTACCGCGGCAGTCGGCCTTGGGGCAACAGTGTTGCTGTTCTTACTGAGTCTCGCTCAGCACGACCTTACTCCATTTATTTCACTGGGTCTGATTGCATTCCTGATCGGCCTTGGTATCGTCATCAACGGACTGGTCTTCACCATTCCGCCAAAAAAGCTGGTCGACCGTTCAGACGACGCGCTGGTCCAAAAAGAACTGGATTCTCGGATACGGAACTCTGCGATTGCGAAGCCGGTAACCAACGAGCTTGAGAATCCAGGTTATCCGGCCGTTCGTCCCTCGGTCACCGAACACACGACTCACCAACTCAATCCAAACAAATCATGACCGCGGCTTTTTGATGGTGTCTGGGTTTAACTAGTCTCTGTTACACACAGAAAAACTGAAACCAGAATGCTTCCGATTTGTGAGGACTGTTAAGAACTAAAATCGCGAATGTCTTTGAACGGCGTAGCAGTGTCGTTGAAGTCAGGTCGATAGTAGTAGGACGCGCCATCAAACTCCTGCATCCAGCCTTCTTCCATTCCTAGTTCATCAAGCGCCGTCACCGCGCGCAGCCACTCTGTCTCGGTGATGCGTCTCGAAAGCAGAACGTGACGCTGGTTAGTAGCGGCCTGGTTGGTTGGGTAATATTGGGCCATTAGTGAAACAGCCACCCGAGGACTTAGCTCGTCTTTAATCCACTCCAGCGACTCTCGTATTCCACCAATATCATTGGGCAGCACCAGCAGGCGAATAATCAGTCCGCGTTTGACCAGTCCGTCTTCACCGAACACAAGTTCGTCACCGACCTGCCGGTACATCTCGGCGATTGCGAGCCGAGCATATTCTTTGTAACCCTTCACCTTTGAATAGAGGTAGCCGGCTTCGTCTTCGGCATACTTCAGGTCAGGCAAGTAAACGTCAACAATGCCGTCAAGCAGACGCAAAACCTCGACTGCATCGTAAGCATTCGTGTTGTAGACGATAGGAAGGCGCAAGCCCTGTTGGGCGGCAATCAAAATGCTACGCACCATTTGCGGCGTGAAGTGGGTTGGAGAAACAAAATTGATGTTGTGACAACCTTTCGCCTGCAGCTCAAGCATTATCTCAGCCAGGCGTTCATGGGTGATCTCATTTTTGAGCTGCTCTTTGTGAGTTTGTGAGATTTGATAATTCTGGCAGTAGACGCAGCGCAGGTTGCAGTTGCCAAAGAAAATATTTCCCGCGCCGCGCGTCCCGACCAACGCAGGCTCTTCGCCAAAGTGAGCAGTGTAGGATGAAACAATCGGCAGCCGGCCCGAGTAGCAGGCGGCGATTTCATCTTTTAAACGATTGTTGAAGCAGTCTCGCGGACAGACAGTGCAGCGTTCCAGCAGGGATTCGAGCTTTGCTACGCGCCTCGTAAACTCTCCTGTCCCGAGTAGTCGTAAATACGAAGGCTGGCTTCTTGTCTGATCTCTGACCTCGGGCATCTGACCTCTATCACTTGTGACTGCGGAAATGCACAAAATGCGGTTTGTGTTGTTCGACTAAATCTGCTGGAGCAACTTTTGTAGTTTGGCTCCAGATGAAGTCCATCTCCGCATGAATCGTGCTTAGCGCGAGGCGCGCCTCGAAAATCAACAGCATGCTGCCGTAAAAAAGAAAACAAGCGCCGATGATCCCAAAGATCACCGGCACAATCGTGTACCGCGTGTTGCCGACAATTGCAACTAAACCGATGGCCACGCTGGTAGCGACAAACATTCCCAGGCACAAATAAAAAGCCACCATTGAGCGTTGCAGAATTCGCGCGCGACTCGTCAGCTTGTCCAACTGCGCAAAGATGGCAGCCTGTCGGTCTTTGGTCCCGTCGGCATGCTTCTGGGCCAGTTCTTCCAGTTTATCGGACAGGGAGCGTACGCGATCAACTACCCGGCCCAGGCGCGACGAAGTGGAAAGAATCATGCTGCCGCAAGCTGAGATCAATACCGCCGGCGTAATCATCGCCGTCAGCACGGCCACCGCTGAAGACATCGGTTCCACTTTTGAGCAGCCTAGTGCCGGCGCCTGATTCTGCGTCTCTTCACCGAAGGCTTGGCTGGCGTTGTGACGTCAGCAGTTTTGACCTCAGTAGCCTCGAGTTGCTTTGGCTTCATTTTCTGCTCGATCATCTCTTTGACCATCTGCTGCGGAAAATCCGCGCGAAGCAATACTTCATCGCCTTCCGCGGTAATTCTAAAACCCTGCAGAAGTGATTTCATGGAGGGATCCGGAATCGAGGTGGCGGCATAACCCAGTAAACCTGAATACAACTTGCTAATGATCTTTGCGGTGTCGGGATTATCGGCATTCGAGGCGCCGCGGATCATCAAGTTGGTCGCGTCCATGGTCAGAGCAGCATAGAAATCGCCAATTTTCGACTCGCAACGTGCCGCTCTGGGAGTTGTTTCAGTCCCCAACATACCGAAGCCTTTCGCGAACGAGTGCCAGGGTGCACCGGCGACGCTGATAAGCGCATTCGTATCGCGCACCAGCGAGTTTAGCGTGTCTGTGCTAATTCGTTCTTTGCCGTCACCTGCATCCACCGCCGCCCTCAAATAACCCGGCGTGCCAGCGGCAATCGTGTTGCCGTTGAGAGTAACTATGCCTACTTCAGTAAAACCCTTGAGGAACGGATTCTTTTCCGCCTCTTTTACCAGGGGGTCAATCGTCATCAGCCCAAGCGTCTTGGTGCCATACTTTTCATCGCGCAGTTTTCCCTGGGAGGCCCTGCGTGCCAGGGTCATGAGCGACTCGGCGCTAAAATCCCCGCTTGCCAGCACCATGAACTCCGGCGGTTGGAAGTTGAGATCAGCAGTCGGCTTTTTGAAACGTATAGCCATCACGATGTAGTCAATTTTCGTGGGATCGAAACCAGCGTTGGCCTTGACGTCTTCAAACGCCTTCCGCATGTTCTCAACGTCTTTTGCCGGCATTAGCGCCGGCACGGCTTCGTTGAGAATCCGCTGTGGGTTGATGTAGATGAGCATGTCAGCTTCGGGCAAGCTTGACAGGGAATTGATGACACCCTGGTTTGAGGGGTTCACAGCCACCGTAGGCGTGCTTGCTACCAGTGACTGCGAGCGCGTGGCTACCGACGACGCCAGCGTGACCAGCAGGATACCAACCAGGGGATTGAAAAATTTTCTCACAATGTAAGCCTCCATACCGAGTTTTGCTTATCTTCACACAGAAACGTCAGCTTCGATAGCATTTTCAGATCCAGTCGAGTTTCTGCCGAGTCAATACGTTCTCGACGTTGCCGGTGTTCAGCGTAGTTGCGGGTTCGAAAAGAAGAACCTGGGCTTCCTCCGAAGCTACCGGACGATGCTCAACCCCGCGCGGCACAATCAGGAACTCGCCTTCTTCCAGCCAAACTTCTCGTTCCTGCAGCCCGGCAGCAGGATCATCTCCGACGTCACGAAACTCCATGCGAAATCTTCCCTTTACTACTAGGAACATTTCATCTTCGTTCTCGTGATGATGCCAGGTGAACGGGCCTTGAAACTTGACCAGCTTCAGGTATTGCCCATTTAGTTCACCGACAATGCGCGGGTTCCAGTGGTCGTTTATAAGCGAAAGTTTCTGGAGGAGATTGATCTTGTTCATGATGGTTAGCAAACAGCAAACAGTTAACAGCGATGTCTGTCGGAGTGTTGAGGTTAGGATAACGCGAGCAGACTTTATGTCAATTGGCAGGTCGTAAGGGTTTGTCTAGACGAGGCTAAAAAATGGGACGAGTTCGGCGGAAATTGACCACCGAGACTCGTCCCTGTCTAAACTCTAGGGCCTGCCTACTGA
>JALYSR010000128.1 GCA_030854715.1 Acidobacteriota bacterium | reverse complement strand
TTGTAAAACAAAGAGTCCGACTAAGAAGAGACTAATGGCGGTTTTCGCCAACGCATTTTCTTCAGCCTGACTGACAAAACGAAGAGAGAGCGTTGTCAGGAGTCGTATTAAAATCAATTGAAATAGAAACACCGTTACGTCGAGCAGCATACCTCGATTCCGGCGTTCAAAGATTTGCTTGAATTCAATCATGGTGAAAATGATTGAGAGCGGCATCGGCGACCAGGCGCGGTGCTTCGCGGTGGGGGAAATGACCGACATTCTCGAGCGCGACGCGGCGATGCCGGGGTCCCAGCGCGGGCAGCCCGCGTGGCGTGGCCGCCGGTGAAACCGCGAAGAATGAAGAGACCACAAGCGCCGCCTCAAATACGGAACCGGGAGCCGTAGCGACTGGGTAATGGTCAGGTGCACAGAAGTTTCCAATGTGCCACGACCCGGTCGCTACGGCTCCCGGTTCTGTATTTGTCGATGCACAGTTTTGACTGAGCACCACCAAGTCACCCGCTATCCCGACTCGTCGGGATACTGACCTCATCGGACCGTGACTCCTCGCTTAGCGGTTCGCGACCTGATGTTGGGTGAAATCCCCCTACTGTTTGTCGTATACCGCCTTGTTGCTGAACCTCTTGCCCTTGGAATCAGTTCCGGTCGTGGTCACGGTGCGAGTTTTGCCGTTAGCAGAAACGGTTATGCGACCGTTCAGACTTATCTTGCCGCCTTTCTTGCCGGTTAACGCCAACGTACGGTTGTTTATTTTCTTGTAAGACCGCGTGTCTGACGTGGGATCGCCGGTTACGGGGTAGGATTTGCCGTCAAACTTACCGGTCCACTCGTTATGCGTCGCATTGCCGTCGCCGTCGACGCCGTCCACTATAACCTTCACGCTATCGCCCGCGCCCTCGTAGACTACGGTGGTGTTCTTCGACGCCCCCTTGCTGAACTTCGACTTGGCCTCGTTCAGCTTCCAGGTGCCCATATGCGGGTTCTGGGCCAGGCACACAGTCGCGCTGGCAAACAATACCGCCAAGGTAAGTAGGATTACTCTTCCGTTCATATCTCCTCCTCATTGAGTTGCAGAATGATAAGACTGGTTGATGCGGGCGGATTCTAATACCAGGTGGTCCATTTGGCAACTCGCAAAGACCCATGAGGGTAGTATCCCGACGAGTCGGGATAGCGGGTGGATCCGTTGCACCATTCAGCGCCAAAGGCGCGAAATGTTTCGCGCCTTTGGTGCTGAAACCGCTCCTTGTTGCAGCAGGATACGGAGTATAAGATTCCCGGCGCTGAATCGATGGTCCCTGCAGGGGTCCATCAGCAACTTTCGTTCGGCATCATTATTACCAGGTCGGTAAATTCGAATGGATGCCCCCATAACCATATCTTCCACGCCCGCAGTTGCCGCACGAGCGCGCCGGCGCATTATGCGTCGCATCCTGCCTTACCTCGTTTTCATTTACATCATTGCTTTTCTGGACCGCGTTAACGTTGGCTACGCCGCCCTCGAGATGAGTAAAGATCTCGGCTTCTCCGCGGAGGTCTACGGTTTCGGCGCCGGTATTTTCTTCATCGGTTATTTCCTGCTTGAGATCCCCGGCAGCCTAATCGTGGAACATTGGAGTGCACGAAAGTGGATTGCGCGGATTATGGTTACCTGGGGTCTTCTGGCGATAGCTATGGGCTTCATTAGAACGCCCATGCAGTTCTATCTTGTTCGCTTCTTACTGGGCGCGGCCGAGGCTGGCTTCTTTCCTGGCATCATCGTGTATCTCAGCCACTGGTTTCGTTATGCCGATCGAGCCAAGGCGGTAGCTTTCTTTATGGCCGCCATACCGATCTCCAATATTCTCGGCTCGCCACTTTCAGGTTTGCTCTTGGGAATAAATTGGCTCGGTATTAGGGGCTGGAGCTGGCTTTTTATTTTGGAGGGAGTGCCCGCAGTGGTCTTTGGCGTCGTTACAATCTTCTATTTAACAGACAGACCCAAACAGGCTCGCTGGCTGCCGAATGACGAGTGTGACTGGATAACAGCCGAACTGGAGAGTGAGAAACAGGCCAAACTGCGATCTAACCCGCTGCGCGTACTGGCCGCCTTTAAACATCGCGAGGTCCTGCTGCTGACTCTTGCTTATTTCCTGATCGTTACCAGCGCTTATGGTCTGACCTTCTGGCTGCCGACTCTGGTGAAGAAGGCGTCCGGTTATTCAAACCTTGGAGTCGGCTTCATCACGGCCATACCCTGGTGCCTGGCATTGGTGTGCATGGTGCTAAATGGATGGTCTTCAGATCGAACTCAAGAGAGGCGCTGGCATACGGCCGTTCCCGTAATTTTTGGGGCCGTGGGACTCTTGCTTAGCGCAATGTTGGCGCAGAGGCCGGCTATTGCTATTGCAATGTTATGCGTGGCGTGCGCCGGACTGAACTCTTACCTCCCCGCGTTTTGGACCTTGCCTACGAGGTTTCTCGCCGGCTCTGCCGCGGCGGCTTCGATCGGTCTTATAAATTCAGTTGGTAATCTGGGCGGATTTTTTGGACCATACCTCACTGGATACATCAACACGGCAACCGGATCTTTTTATGGTGGCCTGATCTATCTGTGTTGTTCAGCGGTGGCGGGCTCGCTGGTTATCCTGACGCTGCGGCAAGGAAGTCACCACAACGCTAACTCGTCCTAACGGAGTTGCCTAAGGCTTCGTGATCTTGAGGCCGGTCACAAAGGCGTCTGTGTTATGTGCGAAGCGGATGCCGTAGACGCCATCAGTTGACTTGAGTTTACCCGGAGTTACCAGCGCAGACTTGTCGTAACTGGCGACGACTTTGTTGTTTATCGCGCAATCAACCTTGTCACCCCTCACTGAAATCGCAATCTCCTGGATTACTGGTTCTCCCACGCCGGCCGCCTTGTTCACCGCCGGGTCCGCACTACCACGCGGCCCATTCATTTGAAATGGAGCTGGTCCGAAACCGCGAACGATGAAGTTGCCGTTTCCATATGCCGCACAGTACAAGTAACTCTGCTGGTCCGTTCCCAGATCATTACCCGCAATTACCAGCCCGTAAGGGTGTGGGTGGCTGTTGATGCTCATGTACTTCGGTTCCCTGAAGGTCGCTCTTACTGTGTAGTTCCCTTTCGCTTTGTTGGCTGGGTTCCAGTAAGTCACTGCCGGACCGGTAGTGACGTGCAAAGCCTTGCCCTCTTTGATGAGCTTCGCGCTGTTGAGAGTCAGGCCGGCGGCCTCCTCTTTGGCGTCGATCTTTCCGGTCCAGCCGGGTACCGACACTCCGCCACCTGCAACTCCGCGGGAAGCTTCCATCGGAGCAGCCGCCTTAGGATCCTGAGAGAAGCTCGCGGTTGGGAGTAATAAGACAGCAAGAACAGTTAACGCGAAAACGTAAGTGCGTTGCATGTTACGGACCTCCTGATTGAGTTGCGACTGTGGTCGACGGGGAATGATAACTCTCATGGTAGATATCGCGCCACGGCAGGCAGGATTCAACTCCTTGGAGTGCGCCGACCTGTCGGCGCTTTGGTCCGGCTGTACTATCAGGCGTTTATTAGTAGTTGATACTTCTCGATAGCGCGGCGCCAAGCCGCCTCAGGCCAAAGCGGCGCCGGGCCGCCGCACTCCAAGGACTTGACCGAATTCAGCCACTGCAGCAGCCGTGAACTAGACTAAAACACTGCTCGGTCGATTAGCAGCAGCAAGGCCCGAAGCAAAGTGTGCACTGACATCGATGTTCTGCAGGCGATCGATTAGCTCCGGCAAATCCTCTCGCGTGTAGATTGGAAGATCACCGATAAGCTTGTCCACGCCAGACTGCTGCCCCCAGCGGGCAAACTTCTGTCGCTCATCAGTTCCCTCCTCTGTGACGTTCGAAAGATAAATCGCCGAAGAGTGGGCCAGCGCCGCGCGCGCCGAGCCTTTTATTGTCCCGCCGCTGGCTCGGGAAACCATCACTACAAAATCCGCTTGAATGAAATCCAGAATACTATTCCCTTCGATAAACACTCCCGGCGCCGCAACGCGCTCCACAGCTTGCTTGATTCCCTGTTCGACCTGCGCATCCGTTACGATCACCCAATGAACGTTTGTGGCACCCGCGTCCCAATAGCGACCCGTGTCTTTGCCGAGCGCGTAATTCTGTTCGCGACCTGAACGAATCACCGGTTCATCACTGAGAAGATCGCTCACGCAACAGGCGTTGGGATCTTTGCCGCACGACCGGTAATGTCCACGCGTCACCTTGATGGCCTCCCACAAGGGAAACGCACGCAGCAGCTCACACATTAGCGCGGTCTTCCCCACTTCTGAACTGAAGCCACTGATTGCTACTATCGCTGGACGTTTCATTATCATTTTCAACTACTCAGAACCCTCGGCTTGAAACTGCGCCGAACTTTCCCATGTTTTTCCTTCGATTGAACCGGACTCAACATCATCAAGCTACTGTTCATACTTGCATGAGCTGTTGAACTTCCGGCGGTTCCTCGCCAAGCCACTGCGGATTTTGCGCAGTGCCATCAAAAATTGACGTGGTCTTGAACGGCTCATAGCGGCCCGACGCTGCGGCCCTGGCGGTTTTCGCAAGTAACGCATCGCGTTCGTCATTGCTGAGTGGATGAAACGATTCAACCGCTTCGAATGCCTGGTCAAGAATTTCCATACTGTCGATGCCCGTGATCACGACCGACGTGGGCAGATTCAGCGCATAATGCAGGCACTCAATCGGCGTTACTGTTTTCGACTTTAATAGAATGCCGTTGGCCATGCTCTTCATTCCCAGCACGCCGATCTCAAGCTTCACGAGTTCAGGCACAACCAGCTTTTCGAAACTGCGGTAGTGGGCATCCATGACATTCAAAGGCATTTGGACGGTATCGAACTTGAACCCTTGTTCTTCGGCTACCTCAAGCATGTACAGGTGTATGCGCGGATCTTTATGACCGGTGAATCCGATGTAGCGAATCTTTCCGGCCGTGCGTGCTTCGACAAGTGCAGCGTTGGCTCCCCCTTCGTCGAAGATTCGATGCGGGTCTTCGTAGCGAATGATCTCGTGATGCTGTACGAGGTCTATGCAATCCACCTGTAGCCGGCGGAGCGATTCGTCCAGTTGCTTTGCCGCCTCCTGCTTCGTCCGCCCGTCAATCTTGGTCATCAGGAAAGCCTGCTCGCGATAACCGTCGCCGAGTGCTTTGCCCATACGTCGTTCGCTCTCGCCGTCGTTGTAGTCCCAACAGTTGTCCAGGAAGTTAATCCCGCGATCAATTGCGGTGCGGACAATTCGGAGGCTGAGTTTTTCGTCAACCTGTGGGATAGCTAAATGCCAACCGCCAACTCCGATGGCCGACACCTTTTCTCCCGTGCTGCCAAGTGTCCGATAGATCATTTTGTTCCGCCCCTTTTGTATGGACTCGGCGAATCCGATTCAAATGAAAACGCAATCATTTCCAGATTACGTACTTGCCCCCATTGGTACAAGCGACTACCAGGTTCATCACGACCAGCATCAGATCGTAATGCCATCCAGACGCCTTTTCTCCCCAGAAACCGGTGTGCCAAACAAAGATCTTCTTTTGCATCGCTCCCAACATGATCAGAATTAGACCAATCGCTGCGAGTTGCGTGAATACGCCAAACGCGACTCCCAGACCACCGGCAAGCTCTGCGGCGCCGATAAACATCGTAAACCCAGGGCTCAACCCGATACTTTTCGCCCGACCTTTTGGATCTGTGACGTGGTGCCAGCCACTAGTTACCAACACTGCCGCAATCATCAGTCTCAACAACAGTAAGCTGAGGTCGGTGTACTGGGCGAGTTGTGGAAACATCCGCTGTCCTTCCCTGCCTCACAACAGTTTTAGCGAGAACATACGCTCGACAACTCACGAAAGCAACACTCAACGATCACGTTCGCACGCGACTTTGTTACCTGACCAATCCACTAACCACTAGTATTCCGAGGACGAGGCAGGCGCCGAAGAAAAGGATGAACTTAAGAAGTCTCAGCGGAGTAATGATCACGTCGCCTGCTCTGAATCGGGCGCAACCGCACATCTTCGAGCGTTTCTACCGAGCTGACAGTGCGCGCTCGCGCAAGTTGCCGGTACAGTGAAGAAGGTCGAACTCGAAAACGAGGACGGCAACGTCGTCTACGGCGTCGAGATAAAGACCGCCAATGGCGAAAGCGATGTCAAGGTTGACGCCGGCGATGGTCGTGTACTTCACATCGACAAGGACGGTGATGGGGAATAACGCAATCAAAATGCGGGCTCACTTTTCAAAACCCGCGTAGCGAGTGCCAGCAGGAACTCTCGCACCCCGGCCATGATGCTCGGCCGGAGTGCGAGACTTTATGCGATCTCCACGCTCCGCGGGCTTAAGCCTTTTTGATTTGGTACACGACCTGTTCGACGGCTTTTCCACGAATCGTTTTTTCCCGCGGCTCTATCCGGACTCCACCGATCCTTTCCACCGCCTTTTGCGACCTCACATTCGCTGGTCCTATCAGGAAAACAACGCTATCTACAAACCGAAACGCATGGTCCAACATCAGGCGTTTCAATTCCCCGTTGTACTTTCCGCCCCAATGTGAACGCGCAAGAAACGTCCAACCGATCTCAATCTCTCTTTTACCGGGGTCAAATCCGAAATACCGTGACGAACCAATAATTTTTTGAGTCTGCCGGTCTATTACAACAAAGGCGCCACCAGATTCCAGCGCCTCTTGAAAGAATTCTTTGAAGACCTCTTCCTTGTAACGATCGCTGGCAGGATGTTGCTCCCAAATCAGTGGGTCGGAGGCCACTGCAAACAAGCCTTCCCAGTCTTCCGGTCTAAGAGGCCGAACTTCAAGAAGATCGCCAACGAGGTAAGGCTGCAGTTCAAAACCTTCACCCCGATTCGGTTCCTGATTTGAAAACTCTTGATAGCTCACGGAAGACAGTGGAAGGA
>JALYSR010000145.1 GCA_030854715.1 Acidobacteriota bacterium | reverse complement strand
GCGCCACGCCGGGGTCGGCGTCGGGGTCGAGACGACGAGTAAACCAACCAGCACGCGTCGCAGCTAAAGACGCGTTAGTTCCGCAGCGGGCGGTGTTTCTCATGAGAGTCACCGCCCGCTTCGCTTTGCGTAGTGCTATGATGCAGTCAACTTGCCGTTTCTCTCGGTGTAGCCCGCAGGCTACGCTTAAAGTTGTAGCTACCGAGCACGAGGTTGTATTAAACTCGTGACGTCGCGCAATTGGGCGCAGAATTTTGAAATGGTTTACGAAAAGAAATATGAGAATTAAATTACCATCACTTATTCTTCTAATCTCTCTCTTTGTTACTTATCCGGTTAGATTCATCGCGAGCGGGGTGCCGGATTCAACCAGCGACGCTGCGACTGAGGCTGGAAGGTATTCCGACGACTGGCGGCCCAGCGGACCTCCCGGAGGAGATGTGCGCAGCCTGGTTGTTGACCCGAGCAACCCCGACCGTTTTTACTTTGGAACTCTCGATGCCCAGATTTACACCTCTTCCGATGCAGGCAAGACCTGGGAGTTTCTGTACAACTTCAACCGGCCAAAACTTTTCGTAGACCACATAATTGTCGATCCGAGAAATTCACGGACGCTATACGTTGCCGCCCACCGTCACAAAGAAGCTGGTGGCTTTTTTAAATCAATTGACGGGGGGCACAAGTGGCGCGAAAGTCCGGAGTTGAAGAATGAGGCCCTGCATTCGCTGACGCAATCAGAATCCAATCCCAACGTACTTATTGCCGGTACGTTCAATGGAATCTTCCGCTCAGATAATTCCGGCGATTCCTGGACGCAACTACCAACCTCCAGCACCCCGGGCCTGCAACATGTAGAGTCTCTGGCGATTGATCCCAGAACCACCAATACCATCTACGCTGGAACGTGGTACTTGCCTTATAAATCCATCGACGGTGGAAAAACCTGGCGAAGCATCAAGAACGGCATTATCGACGATTCCGATATTTTTGCTATCGATATAGATCCACGCGATCCGAATCACATAATTGCCTCCGCTTGCAGCGGGATCTACGAAACCAGAACAGCCGGCGAGAGCTGGCGCAAAGTGCAGGGGATTCCTTCACAATCGAGAAGGACGCGAGCGATAGTTCAACATCCATCTATTGCGGGGCTGGTATTTGCAGGGACCACCGAAGGATTCTGGCGATCAGAGCGCGGTGGCGACTCTGACTCGTGGATGGTAACGACGTCTCGTCAATTAGAGATTAACTCAATTGCTATTCACCCTTCGCGCCCTCAAACTGTCTACATAGGCACGAACAACTATGGAGTTATGGTCTCCTATGACGGCGGGAAAAATTTTGCGCCCACTAATGGCGGATACAGCGGCAGGTTTGCCAATGTCATCGTTGCCGACCGGGAAACTCCCAATCGCGTCTATGCCGCGACGATAAACACGACAACGGGCGGCGGATTTTTCTTCGTCAGCGCTGACAATGGAGATACCTGGCGCCCATCGATGCGCAACATGCCTTCTCGCCTGATTAGCTATGCAATCCTGCAAGACAGTCGGGACGCCAACACTGTCTACCTTGGTACCAATCTTGGTGTCTACCGATCTCTCGATCGTGGAGCGTCGTGGGCTCCCGTATCTATATCCAAGGGATCTCTTAAACCTAAGGGTCGCGCAGGAAGGAAACGAATTCCAACGCGAACGGCGCAGCCGGGCAGCAACGTAGCTCAAAAGAGCAATGACACAGTCCGCAAGGCCCAGCAGGCTTTGAATGCAAAGGGCTACACGGTGGGCGCACCAGACGGCCGGGCCGGAGGGCAGACACTGATTGCGTTAAAGCGATTTCAGACAGACCGCGATCTTCCAGTGACCGGCAAGCTGGATGCAGCCACGTTATTGGCACTCGGTATTTCGATAAGCGCGGGCGAAGCACCGGCACCTGCCGAATCTGTCGCCTTGTCTGATGCCGTTAACGCTCTTGTGGAAACAGTCGATGCCGACACCCAACGTCCGCTGTTTCTGGCAGCAACCAACCTTGGTCTCTACCGAAGTTTTGATCCGATGAAGGGTTGGCAGAAGTTGCCGTACGGTGGTGGCTTCGACTCCAGGACAAGTTCTATCTCATCTGATCCGCAGCAGCCCGGAACAATATTGGTGGGCACGGCTTCGTCTGGCGTTCTGGCTACGCATGACGGGGGAAAATCATGGCAACGAGTTGCCGGAATTCCGACCGAGGCGCCGGTGAACGTCATTGCGCGAGAATCGCGTCGACCAAACTATATTTACGTTGGAACGAAACAGGCGTTCTACATGTCGCACGATGGCGGAACGAGCTGGAGCCGTCGGGGTGGCAATCTTCCTTTCGGCGATTTCACAAGTATTCTGATCAATCCGCGTAATGGGGATGAAGTCTTCGTTGGCAATGCTTATCAAACTGGCGAAATCGCTGGCCGCGATTATCGTACGGTGAATGCCGGGGCAACCTGGGCCCGCATTGATCCGAAAGAAAACCGGCTACCCAGCCAACGCATTTGGGCTCTGGCATTCGATTCGCGCGATCAAAACAGACTTTTTGTTGGATCCCACTCGGCCGGCGTGTATGTAGTGCCGCGCGGCGCTGATGGAGTATCTGCATCCAGCCCCTGATCGTTTGAGCCGGTCGAGTACCGGCTTGAAAGCCTAATTCGAACAAGTAATGCAACGGTGCGACGTAGTCAGCACCTTGACATGCGCTTATTTTGACGTGTACATTGCGAGCCTACCCGGTAAGCGACTGGTGATCGTCGGACCAAGCGGGTGACTACGGGCGCGACGGAAATCGAAACACATAAAACCTCCTTTTCCAAATCTAAACGGCTCGCATTCCTCGCAAGCTTCAACCCCGACATTATCGCCAAGGTCAACGAAGCAGGTAACGCTTCAGCCGTGTCCCCCAGTCGTAAGTTGATTCAGACTGGCGGGGTCGAGCGAAAGCGTGAACATGATCTTTAGGGCGCTGAATTTTCCGGGACTGTACAGGAGTTTGCATGGCCAGTGAAGAATCGAAGTTAAACAACAACCAAGAAACCATCGACAACAACCCATCTTCCAGCGAGCAGGAAATTTCTCCACCCCAATCATCTTCACCCGCTCCGAAGAATTCGTCTACCGCTGCGGCGGCTTCAAAAGCCGACGACGACGACGAGCCGCGACCTGCGGGCGACGTAGACTTCGGGCAATTGCTCGATCAGTTTGAGCAGGAGCAAGCTGCGTTGCAGGAAGGCGAAGTGGTTCGCGGGACGGTAGTCGGCATCAGCGAGCGTGGCGTGGTGATCGATTTCGGATACAAGTCGGAGGGAATCGTTAATCCGGCTGAGTTCACCGAGAACGGCGTGCTGGTAGTTAAGGCCGGTGACGAAGTCGACGTGCTCGTCAAAAACATGGAAACGTCCGATGGGTTGCCCATATTGTCCCGCGCTGACGCAGTGCGTATGAAAGCCTGGGATGAGCTGGAGAAATCCTACCGCGACGGGACAAATATCAAAGGCCGGGTAATCGAGCGCATCAAGGGTGGACTGCGGGTGGATATTGACGGTATCGCGGCATTCCTGCCCGGCTCGCAGGTTGACGTTCGTCCGGTGCGAAATCTGGATTCGCTGCGTAACCAGGAAATCGAAGCGAAAGTCATCAAGCTTAATCGCAAGCGCTCAAACGTAGTCCTTTCGCGCAAGGCCGTTATTGAAGAAGAGAATGCCGGGCGCAAGGGACAAACACTGGGGCACATCGAAGAAGACATCGTAGTCGAGGGTCAAATTAAGAACTTGACTGATTACGGAGCTTTCGTTGATCTGGGCGGAGTGGATGGCCTCTTGCACGTTACCGATATGTCGTGGGGCCGTCTGCAAAACCCGAGCGAGATCTTTCGTGTAGGCGACAATATACAAGTGAAGGTGCTGAAATTCGATCGTGAACGTGAGCGCGTGTCTCTGGGTTACAAACAATTGTTACCGGATCCCTGGTCCAGCGTTGAAGAACGTTTTCCAGTAGGCACGAGAGTGCCCGGACGGATAGCCAGCGTGGCTGACTATGGCGCCTTTGTCGAGCTCGAGAATGGCGTTGAAGGATTGGTCCATGTTTCCGAGATGAGTTGGTCCAAACGGGTCAAGCATCCCAGCAAGCTGGTCAACCCCGGTGACTCGGTTGAAGTGGAAGTGCTGAGTGTTGATCCAAAAGCTCGCCGAATCAGTCTCGGCATGAAACAAATCCAGGATAATCCGTGGCAGACTCTGCACGAACGCTATCAAGTGGGAACGCGCGTTCATGGCCGCGTAAGGAACCTGACCGACTTCGGGGCTTTCATAGAAATTGAGGATGGAGTTGACGGGCTGGTCCACGTTTCTGATATTTCATGGTCCAGGCGCATCAAGCATCCCAGCGAAGTGCTGAAGAAGGGACAGGAGATCGACGCGATCATCACGAGCATCGACGCCGAGAACCGACGCCTTTCGCTGTCGATCAAAGATCTTGAGCCGAATGCCTGGGATAGATTCATGACGGAACACAAACCCGGCGATGTGGTGAAAGGAAAGATTGCCAGATTCGCAAACTTCGGCGCCTTCGTTGAACTGGATGACAACCTCGAGGGACTTTGTCATATATCGGAGCTGTCAGAAGAACGGGTTGAGAAACCGGAAGATGTAGTGCAACTGGGCCAGGAGTTGGAATTCAAGATTCTGAGGATTGATGCGGAGAACAAAAAGATAGGTCTGTCGGCGCGCGCCGTCGGCAAGGACCACGAGCCCGTGGTTGACACGAAGGTCTATTCGTCGCAAGCAGGTAGCGGCATGGCGTCACTGGGCGAACTCGCGGATTTTGGTCTGGGAAAATCTGCTGCGGCCGCGGTGGCAGAACCCGCGTCTGAAGCTGCTGCGCCTGCACCGGAACTGGCACCGGAACCCAACACCGCGCCGGAGAGCAATGCGTCACCTCAGGAGGCGCCCGAACCAGATACTGCGCCGGAACCTGAAGCCATGGCTTCATCAGATACAGAACCTGCGCGGGAGCCTGAGGAAGGGGAGCAACCGGAGCCGGTGCGTGAGCCGGATCCAGAGCCTGAAGCTGTGCGCGAGCCTACACCGGAAGAAGAGCAGAAATAGTTTCGCAATTACTTGACTGCAATCGACTAAAAAGTCTTCTTGCGGTTCAGGTTTGCTGCCTTCAACTCCCGTTAGC
>JALYSR010000115.1 GCA_030854715.1 Acidobacteriota bacterium | reverse complement strand
GCACCGGTACCCGTACTGGTCATCGCAGCTTTGTAATCGCCGAAGACGGTATTCTTCGCGGCAAGGTGACTGACACGAAAGCTGCCGACCATACTGCGGCAATCACTGACGCCACCTGGCCTGTGCTTGGCAACTAACCAAACCAGTTAGACACGACAAGTTGGCGGGGGCGAGGTTCAAACTCGAGCCCCCGCTTTTTTTAAGACTCTTTGGACTGGGCTAATGAGTGCAACTTCCAAGGGCCATATTCGGGAAAGCGCACATTGATTGGCGTCTCGCAAGACTTCGTAAGGACTGAAAGCGATGCGGCAGACAAACAATTACAAAGGTTTCTCACTAATTGAACTTCTGATAGTTGTAGCGATTATCGGCATCATTGCCGCCATTGCAATCCCAAATTTGCTGGCGTCTCGCCGCGCTGCCAACGAAGGATCAGCGCAAGCGTCCATCCGACTGCTGCACAGCGCGGAAACAATTTATTGGGCGACAGCAGGAAACGGTAACTATGGAGACGTTGCGACTCTCCAAACCGCAGGCTTTGTAGACGCGAAGCTGGGATCGGGCACGAAAAGTGGATACACCTTCACGGCCACGACCGACAACATCACGACACCACGCAACTTTTTTGCCGTCGGAGTGCCTGCGGACACCGCACAGTTTTCCCGCACTGGCCATCGCAGCTTCACCGTCGCTGAGGACGGAGTGATGCGAGGCAAACTGACTGACGCGGGACCAGCCAACCACGGCGAAGCGATTAACGCAGCCACCTGGCCCCCACTCGATAAATAAATAACTTGCGGGGCTGTTACTTTGAATGCGTAACGGAGCGAGTGCTTCGCTCGCATTTTTTTCATTTAACATAGCTGCTGACACCACCCTTGACCCCGTGTAATATTCCTAATCTATGTTTGGCAGGATAATGGCAATCGCGCGCAACGCCTTCCGGGAGGCAGTGCGCGATCGCGTACTCTACAACCTCGTACTCTTCGTGTTGCTCCTCACGGGCGTCGCAATCTTTATCGGCGAACTCTCCGGCGGGCAGGAACGAAAGATCATAGTAGACCTGGGTCTTAGCGCGATGTTGCTTTTCGGAGTTTTCATCGCCATCTTTGTGGGCGTGGGACTGGTCTACAAGGAGATTGAACGGCGCACCATCTACGCGATTTTTGCAAAACCCGTGGGGCGCGGCGAGTTCATAGTAGGGAAATATCTGGGGCTTTGCCTGACTCTGCTCGTTAACGTCATGGTCATGGGTGCCGGCGTTTCCTTAGCGCTGATTTACGTGAGCCACGGCTGGGATCCACTCGTCTTGAGCATTTGGCCGACGATTTTGCTTATCTATTTTGAGTTGACGATTTTGACCGGAGTCGCGCTGCTTTTCTCCTCGTTTTCGTCCCCCGCGCTTTCAGGGCTCTTAACTTTTTTTGTCTTTATCATTGGACACTTCAGCTCAGATCTAAAAGGTCTGGCGACTTCAATGGGAAGCGCCACCGCTCGCTGGGTCTTTCGTGGGCTCTATTATGTGCTACCGAACCTGGCCAACCTTAGTTACATAACGCCGGCAGCGCACGGACAAATTCCGGCGGCCGCAGGTGTTGCAGCAGCGATCCTCTACTCGCTGGTTTACATTGCCGTGATTCTGTCAGTCGCAACACTTATCTTCAGCAGGCGTAACTTCAAATGAAACAAGTGAAATCGACTAAAAACGATGCGATGCTTGTGCTGATAGTTCTGATTGGACTGGCGAGCGTAATTGGCCTCACACGTTGGATTGATGCGCATAGACCCGCCACTGACTCGAGTGTCGATGAAGAGCAACTCTATCTGAGCACGCGGACCGTGGATCGCGCGAGCCTGGGCTTTAAGGGATTGGCTGCGGATTGGTACTGGATGCGGGCGCTTCAATATGTTGGACGCAAGATCATCAGCCTTGATGAAAATGTCCAGTTGGACAATATGGGCCAACTCAATCTAAAACTGCTGGCACCGCTGCTCGACGCTGCGACAACGCTGGATCCTCAGTTCATGGAACCCTTTCAATACGCTGCCGTGGTTCTACCAGGCGTTGACAAGGATGCAGCTATTCGAATTATCAAGAAAGGTATCGCCGCAAATCCGTCTGCGTGGAGGCTCTACCACAATCTTGGTTTCATTTACTGGCAGCAGAAGGATTTTGGTGCGGCGCGGGAAGCTTATAGTCAGGGTGCTGCCATTCCCGGCGCGCCCTCATGGATGGAAGCAATGAAGGCTCGCATGGCAAGCGAAGGCGGCAGCCGCGACACTGCTCGCGAGATTTATACTCGGATGTACGAACAAGCCATTGATGCTCAGGTAAAGGACATGGCGCGCAAGCGCCTGATGCAACTGAATTCCATGGATGAACGTGACGCCCTGCGTCGTCTTATGGCTGCTTACAAAGCCAACGCCGGTCGTTGTCCGACCTCGTGGCGCGAATTGGACAGCGTACTGCGTGCTTTTAAAGTGAAAGTTGATTCGTCTGGTGCTCCGCTCGATCCGGCTGGGACGCCATACATCCTGGTGCAGAATAAATGCGAAGTGGATCTGGACTGGAAATCCGAAGTCCCTTCAAAGTGAGACGCAATCGTGACAACAGTCGTTGAAACAGACAACCTAACTAAAGACTACGAAGTCGGATTCTTACGCAAGCGTAAAGTGAGGGCGCTCGATGGTCTTTCACTGACCGTTAACCAGGGCGAGGTGTTCGGCTTCCTTGGTGCAAACGGCGCGGGGAAAACCACCACTCTGAAACTGCTGATGCGTTTGATTTTTCCCACCGACGGCAGCGCGCGGATCCTGGGGAGGGATATCGCCACCGTTTCCATGCATAGCCGCATTGGATACCTGCCCGAGAATCCTTATTTTTACGACTACCTGAGCGCTATGGAATTTCTAACCTTCTGCGGACAACTTTTTGGTTTATCAAAATCCGAACAAAACAAAAGAACACGAGCACTGCTGTCGCGCGTCAGGCTTGACGAAAGCAAGTGGAACACTCAATTACGAAAGTTTTCAAAAGGGATGTTGCAGCGCGTTGGTTTGGCCCAGGCACTGATTAACGATCCCGAGGTCGTGTTTCTTGATGAGCCGATGAGTGGATTGGATCCGATAGGGCGGCGCGAGGTTCGCGATCTAATTGCTGCGCTCAGACAAGAAGGCAAAACCGTTTTCATGTGCTCGCACATACTCTCAGACATCGAAGTGCTTTGCGATCGCGTCGCTATTCTGAAAGGCGGGCGACTTGCCCACGTGGGACACCTTGAGGAGTTGCGGCAACAGGTTGCCGGTCACGCTCTGGTTGAAGTGGTGATCAGCGCTACAGATGAAGCTGCGTTGCGTACGCACTTGCCGGCCGGAAACAATTTTAAGATTAGTTCTACACCTGCAGGCTTGCGGATCGAGGTTCGCGAAGAAGGTGAAGTCGATGGTGTGATCATAGCCTTGAGAAAAGCGGGCGGAAAACTCATTTCAGTACAGCCGCTGAGACAATCGCTTGAGGAACTTTTTATCAGGGAGTAGCACAGACTTTTAGTCTGTAATTCCGCGGACTCCCGACGTTATGTCTTTGTTATTGCGAAAGTGACAGACTGGAGTCGGCACTACCCACCAGTTCCTACTTAAATCTGAATCCGACAACTTCCATTTTGATGTTGGCGCGATCGTCCTTATCAGTGAGGCCTTCCAGAGGGACTTGCACGGGCATAGTCTTATTGGGTGTTAGCTCGGTTTGCCGATCGTTCGGTAGTACCACCACGGTACGCTCCTTCACGGCCTTACCCTGATGGTCCACTACGCTGGCTTTGATCTCGAGTCCGTTGAGCGTACGTCCAGTAAAGTTCCGGACGGTGCTGCGCAGATTCATCCAAATGTCGCCTACCACCCGGTGAGCTTCGTCAGCCTCCGGGGAGTCCAGAACGATCTTTGGTTGGTATTGCGCGAACTCAGGCGCTCCTGCGCGTATTGCCCCCGCCAGAGTCGGCCCCACCGGGGCCCGGCTGCTGGCTCGCATTAAAAAATAGAAGAGGCCTGCAATTGCAATCGCCGCGATGACTGCAACAACAATGATTACTTTGCGTCGCGAGTCATCCGTCTCGGCTGGTCGTTCTTGAGTGGACATTGATTGAAGAGTGGATTCTAGTCCCCGCCAAACAAATATTGCAATGTCTTAAGCGAGTTCATCGGGACATGAGTTCGTGCCCAGGCATGTAGTAGCAGAAATTGTTTTTTAACAAATCGAGGCGCCGCAGGGATCATTGGTCTCTTGAGAGGAGGCGATTAACAATATCCTCCAGCTCGGGATAATCGATGGGCTTAGTAACGTAGGCGTCGCAGCCGGCGTCAAGTGCGTCACTGTGAAAATCAGCCGTATCATGCGCGGATACGGCGACGATGGGTACGTTGCAAAGTCCGGGCAAACTACGTATTCGACGTGTGGCAGCGAGGCCGTCAATCAAGGGCAGACTAAGATCCATTAGGATAATCTGGGGCCGTTCTACCGAAGCGACTTCGACAGCTTCCCTCCCGTTCGTTGCCTCAACCACCCGGTAGCCGCTCATCTCAAGCAACCGCCTCATCATCTGACGGTTGTCTTCGGTATCCTCTACCAGCAAAACAGTCGCTTCGTCAGTTTGGCGCGTAACTGTTTCGGCTTGCTCATCCCCGCATGTTTCTTCGGTCAGATTCAAGGTTGTGCGGCCTCCAGATTTAGCGGATTCCTGTATCACTAGAATACGCACGGCTTTTTTGCTAAGATCGCGCACCGAAACACGACACATCAAAATCCTCGTGTGCGGGCTTAATTAGTACACTGCGCTAGCTGAAATCCCTTTCCCCCCAGGCTGGCCCGGAGGAAGTAGAGTCGAGACTCCGGAACCTAGATGAAGCCATTACTATCGGAATCCCCAGATAACCAGTCGTTGGAGGCGCTCGGAAGGGCTTCTGTCCAGATTGTTCACGACCTCAAGAACCAACTAAATGGTCTCAAACTCTATGCCACGTTTCTTCGCAAGCGACTGGAAAAGGGTGATCGGCCGGAAGATGAGTTGGAGACGGTGAGGAAATTGATTACGGGCTTAGACCGAACTGCTACTGACCTCTCAATGATTGTCCAGTATGGCGAGCCGCTGGAGCTACGGAAACAACCCCAGGTTGACCTTCAAAAGATCATGCAGGGCGTCGCGAACAGCTTGAATGATAGTCCACGCGTGTCCGGGGCCCTGGTAGGATCAATCGTCGTCGTCAATTCCCAGGCAAACATTCTGCTGGGGGAATTCGACGCGGAATTACTGGCGGATGCGCTGAAATCAATTTCACTTGGTGCAATGAAACTGGCAAAGCAACCCGGCGAAGGCTCCCTGGAGGTTAGCCTAAAAGACGAAGCTGTAGAGACCCGGAGAGACGGAGTGGTCGAGTGGCGGGTTTTCAATTCTTTGGATCACGATCCTTTCCATTCGTTTGCAGGTAGCGATGAAATAAGAATGTCCCTGGCTGCAAAAATCATCGAGGCCCATGGTGGTTCAGCTGAGCGTCAAAACGGCTCCTTGCGCGTCCGCCTGCCTCTAACGCCATGATTAGTTTTTGTAAATTTGAAGCCGAAGAAACAACAAACCAGGGGATGGTTTTAAGGAGGAGAATTAGTGGAGAAAAAGGACGTACGGATTCTAGTGGTTGATGACGAGTCTACAGTGGCGGATTCGTTGAAGCTAAACCTTACCGAAGAGGGCTACACGGTGGATACTGCCGCAACGGGAGCGCAGGCCATAGAACTCTTCGATCAGGGAGGTCACCATCTGGCTATTTGCGATCTGCAACTTCCCGACATGGATGGTCTCGAAGTCATGCGTCACATGAAAGACGCACGGCCAAATACCGAAGTTATCGTCGTCACCGCCCATGGTTCAACCACCAAGGCTGTGGAAGCAACAAAAGGCGGGGCCTTTGATTTTGTCGACAAGCCGCTGGATTTCGAAGAACTTGAACTGAGAATACAAAACGCGCTGAAGCATCGGGAACTGCTTGCCGAAAACGCAAATTTGCGCCGTCAGCTTTCAACTCGTGCTGAATATTTCAATATCATTGGATCCGCAAAGTCGATGCAGACGATCTACGAAACGATCGAATCCGTCGCGAAATCAGATGCGAATGTTCTAATCGTTGGCGAGTCAGGCACTGGCAAGGAATTGATAGCGAACGCAATACACTACAATTCGCTGCGATCGAAAAAGCCTTTCATAAAAGTTAACTGCGCGGCCTTGCCAAAAGAGCTGATTGAATCCGAGTTGTTTGGCCATACGAAAGGCGCATTTACCGGCGCCCACGCCGACAAAGAAGGCTTGGTGCAACACGCTGCCGGCGGTTCGCTAATGCTCGATGAAATCGCGGAGATGCCGGTCGAACTTCAGCCCAAACTTTTGCGCGTGCTGCAGGAGCGCAGCTACCGGAAGATTGGCTCTGAAAAGACTTACGCCGTAGATTTTCGACTAATCTCGTCAACCAATCGTCTGCCGGCCGACGCAATCCGTGATGGACTGCTGCGCGACGATCTTTTCTATCGCATTTCCACGATCACTATTCACGTTCCACCTTTGCGCGACCGGAGTGACGACATCCAGCTTTTGACTGAGCACTTTCTCCACATGTACGCCCAAAAATATGACCGCGCAATCGCTGGGGTCTCTCAAGCCGCATATCAGCGGCTATTCAGCCATAGCTGGCCGGGCAACGTGCGTGAGCTGCAGAACGTCATTGAACGAGCCGTTTTGCTGGCCAAAGGCAATCGCATTGAGCCTGTTGATCTGCCGTTCGACAATGGCTCACTTCCTGAAGGCTCGCCTGCGGGTGTCGCCTGGGACGTGCCGCCTAACATGACCCTCGAAGACATCGAACGGTTGGTCATCGAGAAGACGCTGCAACGCACCGGTGGAAACAAGCAGGCTGCCGCAAACCTGCTTGGCATTTATCGTCCGCGGCTTTATAGCAAGATCCGGAAATATAATATCGATGTTTCGTCGCTAGTGTCTGCCTGATTGATTATTGATTTTGGATCTGAGATTTCAGATCGGCTGGCAGACCGCGGCCGTCGACGCGGACAACCCGCAATGATTCTGTCCCCCTTGATGAAACCCATCAATAGCCAGCCTTTGATTGAAGGTCGTCTTCAGAGTATTGACGCAATGCGCGGCGTTGCGGCGCTGGGAGTGGTGCTGTATCACGCGATACTGCAAACGCAGAACGCCGTGCCCGCTAACTTCTTCCGCTGGCCAGTCAAGTTTCTGCAATTCCTCAGTTCGTTTGGTTACGTCGGTGTCTTTCTTTTCTTCGTGATTTCAGGGTTTTGTATTCATCTCCAGTGGGCCAAATCGCGCGCTAATCAACAGCAACAGTCGATACGGTTTGGCTCTTTTTGGAAACGCCGCATTCGCCGGCTCTACCCGCCTTACCTGATCGCGTTTGCGCTATTCATGTTAGTGGCGGCTTTAACTACCGGTATCAACCTATCGCATTTCTTTGTTTATGACGTCGTGATGCATCTATTGATGCTTCATAACCTCGACCCGCACACCTGCTACAGCATCAACGGAGTTTTCTGGACGTTGGCCGTCGAAGAACAACTTTACCTCGCCTATTTTCTTTTGCTGTTTTTGCGCACGCGTTGGGGTTGGGGTCCGACGTTGTTGATTTGTGCTTTGGCGAGAATCGGTTGGCGTTTATTCAGTCACGTAGCCTGGGCCACCACCGGATCAATCGTACCTTTTCCCGAAGCGGCGGCTTCCCACTGGTTTACCTGGGCGCTTGGAGCCATTGCCGTGGAAGCGGCTTTCGGATTAGTGCAACTACCAAAGTGGTGTCGAAACTTATGGATTGGCGGCGCGGCGATTGTGCTGGCCTCAGCGATCTCGCTTTTCCTGCCGACACTGCAACACGACTCCCTGGCACACGAATCTGTCTGGATGTTGATGCATCCGCTTTGGGGGTTAGGATTCTTTGTGCTGGTAAATCGTGCAGTGCAGGCTGAGCAGTCATGGCTTGTGAGATTGAAGACACCCCGTGTCGTTGGCGCAGCCGCATTTGTTGGCGTGTTTTCCTATTCACTGTACCTGACGCACGAACTGGTCATCATGCAGTCGTGGTGGTTCACCATCAAAGCAATTCCGCCAGTAATAAATACCCTGCTGATTGTCGCTCCAGCGACGATCGCATTTGCCTGGTTGTTTTTTAGATACTGCGAGAAGCCTTACATGAGGAAGGCTGTGCGAGGGGTGCGACGCGTGGAAGAACAGCGCGTCGAAGAGCCAACGCCAATGTTTGCTCAAACCCTGCCCGCGGTAGCTGATGAAGCTTGAATCAGAAGGCACTAAGCACTAATCAGAAAATCCACGCTGCCCTGTCTTCTGCCTACTGCCTACTGCTTACTGCTTTCTGCCTCCTGCCTACTCCACCTGGTAGGTCGCCACACTCGTCGGGGTTTCAAAACATCTCACCTTGTAAATCTGCACGCGATCGTCTCCTACTTTTGCAGCTACACGCTCGAGAATGTATTTCGCCAGGTTTTCTGCTGAAGGCTGCAGTTCCACAAAAGGATCGAGCTCGTTGATGTTTCTATGATCGAGGTATTGAACCACCTCGTCCGCCGCCGCTTTTAACTCAACAAAATCGACCAGCAATCCAATATTGTCGAGTTCCCTGCCGCGCGCGTAAATTTCGATGCGATAGTTGTGGCCGTGAAGGTTTTCACACTTCCCCTTATAGCCACGCAGTTGATGCGCGCTCGAGAAGTTGCGCTCGATCATTACCTCAAATAGTCCGGGCATGATTAAGAGTCCAAAGTCTAAAGTCCAATGTCCAAAGTCGCAAGCGAGCGAAAACTAAGTATGACCGCAAAGTTCGCCAAGTGTGCGCAAAGAAGCGCAAAGAAACTATTTGCGGACCTTTGCGATTCCTTCGCATTCTATGCGGTTAGTATCTGTGTGGTTCATACCACGGCGGATTGCGCGGAGGCTTCTTCCGGAAACATGTCGCGGAGGTCTTCAATTCGGGATGTCACCCGACACGGCGGCAGGCTCTTCAAGAACAATCTTCCATAACTCTTCGTCTTCAGACGTGGATCCAGAACAGCCAGGATGCCGCGGTCGGTCGTGCTGCGTATTAGTCGCCCCAGTCCCTGCTTCAAACTGATGATCGCCTGCGGCACACTGTACTCAAAAAAACTCGAGCCACCTTCATCTTCAATATAGCGCTGGCGTGCGGCGACGATCGGATCGGTAGGCACGGCGAACGGAAGTTTATCGATAATCACGCAAGACAACTGCTCGCCGCGCACGTCAACTCCCTGCCAAAAGCTTGAAGTCGCGAACAGCACTGCATTCGGAGTTTGCCGAAACCTCTCGAGCAAACGCCCTTTCGCCGCGCTGCCTTGCAGTAAACAAGGATATTCGAGTTCGGGCATGGCGAGATCATACAGCGACTGCATGCCGGCCAGGCTGGTTGAGAGTACGAAGGCGCGTCCCTCAGTCGCGTTCACGATTTTGACAACTTCAGCCGCTGCTGCTTCGGCCCATTCACGAGAACGCGGGTCGGGCATCTTATCAGGCAGATACAGCAGCGCCTGATTTTGATAGTCGAAGATCGATTCAGCAATCAAGTCGTCGGCTGAATCCAAACCGAGTCGCTCACGAATAAACGAGAAGTTGCCGGCGCTCGAAAGCGTTGCCGAAGTCAATACCACGGTATCTACTTTTTCAAACAGCTTGTCTTCCAGTATTCCCGAAACGTCAATTGGCGAGGCCCGCAGGAAAATTCCCCGGCCGCGACGCTCTGTCCAGTAAACAAACTTCTTGTCCTGGCCGGTGACAATGAACTGCAAATCGAACTTGGTTTGTCTGATCCGGCGGACCAGGTTCTCAACCTCAGGCGGTTTCTCTTTCAGCGCATCGAGGGTGGTTTCCAATCTGCCCAGCGCTCCATCGAGCGCCATGTAAAGATCGCCGAGCGGCGTGGATTGCATTTCGCCGTCCTCGTTTTTTCTTGCGAAGCTGCCTGGGATTATCGGGTAGCGACCTTCTTCGCCGCGGCCTTCGCGAAAACCCATCCAGAAGTTGTCGGCGAAACGCATCACACGCGCTGAAGTCTTCGTTATCTCGCGGTCGGCCTCGGCTTCTTCATAGGGAACGGCGCCCACGTCGCGAATTAGATCATCGAACTGGTAGTTCGAGACCTGCGCTCCGAAATACTCGGAAGCGACGTCCTCAATCAGGTGCGCTTCATCGATAATTACCGCGGAGTAATCCGGCAGCACACTTCCGTACATGCTGTTTCTGAGCGCAAGGTCGGCAAAAAACAAGTGGTGATTGACGACAACAATGTCGGCGTCCTGCGCGCGCTCGCGCATGCGCGTGATGAAACACGCGTCGAAGTCAGTGCACTTCTGGCCCAGGCAAGTTTCCGAGCGCGCGTCAATGTGACGCCAGAACGAAAGAGACTCGGGCAGATTTAACAACTCCGCGCGATCTCCAGTCTCAGAAGACTTGGCCCAATGTCCCACTTCATCGAAGTAATCAACTTCATCGAGTCCCTCGAGCACTGGTGAACTTTCCGCGCGTCCTAACCGGTGAAGGCAGACGTAGTTGTTTCGTCCCTTCATGTACGCGGCCTTAAACGGTTTGGGCAGCACGCCCTGAAGAAAGGGAATGTCTTTCTCCATCAACTGTTCCTGAAGATTTTTAGTGCCCGTGGAGATGATTACGCGGCCGCGTCCACCGAGTGCGGCGGCAACAGCAGGAACGAGATAAGCCAGCGTCTTGCCCGTGCCGGTGCCGGCTTCGACAATGAGATGTTTGCGACCTTCAAAGGCACGCATCACCGCCCGCGCCATATCGATTTGGCCGGGACGGTGTTCGTATTCAGGATGAGCCTGAGCTATTAGGCCCTCAGGCCCGAAGATTTCGTGCATAAAACGGAAATCAATAGGAGTGACTCAATCTACTCCTGGACCATTATTGAGAACGAGCATAATCGAGCGTAATTGGCACCGTCCCCAAATCACCTCGCGTTTGAACCGGCCGCATTGCGGTAGTGAAGACTGTGAACTTTGGGATTCCATTTTCCTGAAGCTTGATAATCTGATTTCCCAGGAAGTCTTGCCTGGTTCGGGAGAAACTATGAAGGCTTCCCCTTTGCCGAGATTAAATTCGTCATCCGCAACAATTCGGGTTATGCCTTCTCCTTCGTCTGGCCTCAATGCCGTCATTAGAAAGTATTCACCTCTCTGCGCCAATAGCGTTCTTCGTCGCGTGTTTCAAACGCTTTGCATAAAGCGGAAAGCGACCACTCAACTCACCAACACCCTGCTGTACTTTCTTTCGCACTTCTTCTGATGCCGGCGCGTGAATGACTTCGGCGATTAGTTGACCTATCTCGCGCATCTCAGCTTCTTTCATGCCGCGCGTCGTTACAGCCGGCGTGCCGATGCGCAGACCGGAAGCCACGAAAGGTTTGTTTTGATCAAACGGAATCGTGTTTTTGTTGACGGTGATGTTTGCAGCCTCAAGCGCTTTCTCGGCATCTTTGCCGGTGATGCCTTTCCCGTCCATCCAAACGTCCACCAGCATAAGGTGGTTATCAGTGCCGCCGGAAACCAAACGCAGTCCCTGCTCTTGTAACTCGTTCGCCAGAGCCTTTGCATTAGCCAGAATCTGGCGCTGATACTCCTTGAAGTCATCGCGAAGCGCTTCACCAAAGGCGACTGCTTTGGCGGCAATGATGTGTACCAGCGGACCACCCTGCACCCCGGGAAACAACTTCCGATCAATCTCCTTCGCGTGTTCTTCTTTGCAAAGTATTAGCCCACCGCGTGGGCCACGAAGGGTCTTGTGTGTCGTCGTAGTCACATAGTCAGCGTGGGGCACTGGCGAAGGATGCAGGTTCGCGACAATCGGCCCGGCGATGTGCGCTACGTCGGCAAACATCCGAGCGCCGATGCCCCTGGCAATTTCGCCGATGCGTTTGAAATCGATGATGCGAGGGTACGCTGATGCGCCACATACAATCAGTTTCGGTTTATGTTCCTCAGCGATGCGTTGCAATTCGTCATAATCAATCTGTTCTGTTTCCTTCGATACGCCGTAGTCAGCAACCTTATAACTGATGCCTGAGAAGTTCATCGGATGACCGTGCGTAAGATGGCCACCGTGCGACAAATTCATTCCCAGAATCTGATCGCCATATTGAATGGCCGCTAGATACACGGTCATATTCGCCTGAGCCCCACTATGTGGCTGAACGTTGGCGTGGTCTGCGCCGAACAATTGTTTAGCCCGATCGATTGCCGTTTGTTCCACAACGTCCGCCCATTCGCAACCACCGTAATAGCGCTTCTTCGGATAACCTTCGGCATACTTATTCGTGAACACGGACCCCGCCGCCTCAAGCACGGCTTCGCTGACAAAATTTTCGCTCGCAATCAACTCCAGGCCGTTCGCCTGGCGAGCCACTTCGTTGTCAATCGCTTCGGCGATTATGGGATCAACTTCGGCGAGTGGTGCGTTTCGTAGATCGGTCATTTAATTAATATATCCTTTGAACTTTGTACTTTGTACTGTACTTGTCTTTGGCATTTGGCATTTAGACTGCTGAGCCTTCCCTGACGGTCGAGCTACTGCCGAGACTTCTGCCTTCTGCCTTCTGCTTACTGCTTTCTGCTTACCGCCTACCGCCTACCGCCTTCCATCGCACTAATCTTTTTGACGCGCTCAGCGTGGCGTCCACCTTCAAAGTCAGCACTAAACCAGGCTCGAACGATTCCAGGGATTTGTTCGGGTGGCGTCGTGCGCGCACCGATGGCCAAAATGTTTGCGTCGTTATGTTGACGGGCCAGCCGGGCCGTTTCTTCAGACCACGCTACCGCAGCGCGCACTCCATTCACCTTGTTTGCCGAGATCGCCATGCCCGTGCCGGAACCACAGACCAGCAGTCCCTGATCGGCGTGTCCGCCGGCGACTTGCTCCGCAACTTTGCGTGCGTAGTCGGGATAATCAACAGATGCTTCAGAGACCGTTCCGAGGTCGTCAAACTCGAGCCCCAGATCAGTCAGCAAAGGTTTCAAGCGTTCCTTTTCCCTGTAACCCGCGTGATCGCTCGCAAGGGCGATTTTCATTAGTGATTCTCCGACGAATCAAACGTTGATGCAGAGGTGGATGGTACATCACGCTACCAGTGGTCGCAACGAGGCATTCCGGCCCTGATGTCTGAACGGGCATCCTCGTCTGGGTGGGATGACTAGATTTTCCATTTCTCAGTTTTCATTTCTTATTTGTCATCTAGCGAACGCTCAGCTCCATCCCGCGGTTTGGTTCAAAATTGAAAAATGGAAATCTTCGGATTGTTTGTTCGAATGATTGTAGGGCGGGCGGGCCGGCAGGATGCCTGTCCTACATTGCGTTAACGTTTTTGCTAAGCGAGAATGACTGATCGTAGTTCATCTCAGGAAAGTTAAACCCAAAAATGCGCTGGTCACAATACTTTATTCCCACACTTCGCGAAGATCCTGCGGACGCTGAAGTCATCTCGCATAAACTCTTACTGCGCGCCGGTTTGATTCGGCAGCTCGGCGCCGGAATCTATTCTTATTTGCCAATGGCGCAGCGAGTGGCGCTGAAGGTAATGCAGATTCTGCGCGAGGAGATGAATCGCATCGGCGGTCAGGAATTCTATTTGCCGGCCTTGCATCCGGCTGATATTTGGAAGGAATCGGGTCGTTGGGAGGCGATAGGCGACGAAATGTTTCGGTTGCGCGATCGTAAAGGCGCTGACATGTGTCTGGGGATGACGCACGAAGAAGTATTTACCACGATCGCGCGCAACGAACTCCGCTCTTACAAGCAACTGCCCCAGGTTTGGTATCAGATTCAAGTGAAGTTTCGCGACGAGGCACGCCCGAAGTCGGGTCTCATGCGGCTGCGCACTTTCATCATGAAGGACGCTTACACCTTTGACGTTGATAACGCCGGTCTGGACAAATCCTTTGTCGACCAGCGCGAGGCTTACAAACGGATATTCAATCGTTGCGGAATTCATTTCTCGATTGTAGAAGCATCATCAGGATCGATGGGTGGTTCCGAGTCGAACGAGTTTGTCGCGAAGACACCGGCTGGTGAAGACTTGATTGCGAGCTGCCCCAACTGCGGCTATGCGGCGAATCTGGAGAAGGCCACCTCGCGTTTGGCGCCCATCAAGGATCGCGTCGGACCCGGAGGTCCGGAAGAATTTTCCACGCCGGGCGTCCGGACGATTGAAGATCTGATCACTTTTCCCGGCGGTGCCACAGCGGAAAGTCAGATCAAGTCGTTGGTTTACGTGGCCACGATAAACGGCGAGCCGCAGCCTGTGCTCGCCCTGTTGCGTGGTGATCATCAACTACATGAGACGAAGCTCGCAGATAATTTGGCCGCCACTGCGGTGCGCACTGCGCACCCGGAAGAGATTCGCGAACTCCTCGGCGCTGGTGCCGGAAGTTTGGGCGGAGTCGGTGCACGGGCGCGAGCTAAAGAAGCCCACTTCGAGTTGATTATCATCGCGGACGAGGCCCTGAAAGGTCGGCGAAACATGACCACCGGCGCCAACAAAGATGACCACCACCTGCGCGGCGTTGAAGTTGAGCGCGACATCAAGCCCGACAAGTGGGCAGACTTGCGCAGTGCTGTTTCGGGCGAAGCTTGTCCTCGTTGCGAACAAGGAAGGCTTGAAGTTTACAAGGCGATGGAGGTTGGTCACATCTTCAAACTCGGCACCAAGTATTCCGAATCGATGGGCGCCACAGTGTTGACGGAAGAGGGGAAGCCGGTTCCCATCGTCATGGGAAGCTACGGCATTGGTGTGGACCGTATCATGTCCGCAGCAATCGAACAGAATCACGATGCCGACGGCATCATCTGGCCTAAAAGCCTCGCGCCGTTTGATGTAGTAGTCACCGTAACAAACATGAAGGACGATCGACTGCGCGAAACAGGCGAGAAACTGTACAAGGATTTGCAGCGCGCAGGTCTTGACGTTTTGCTTGACGACCGCGACGAGCGCGCCGGAGTGAAGTTTAAGGACGCTGATCTAATCGGAATACCTTATCGAGTTACCATAGGCAAGAAGGTATCTGACGGCCTGGTGGAGTTGTTCGAAAGGCAAACGAAAAAGAGTGAGGACGCAAAACTCAGCGAGATCGTTTCGCGTGTTCAGAGCCTCGCGCTCGCGGGATTGTAAATTCCTCGGCGATTGAATGTGGGGCAGGGCTTGTCC
>JALYSR010000092.1 GCA_030854715.1 Acidobacteriota bacterium | reverse complement strand
CGCTGCCAGAGCGCGCCGGCGCCGCCAAGTTAGCTAAGCTAAGAGCAGCGGGGCATAGTCTCAATACTTGCGTGCCAACATCAAACTCACTCGCGACCAATAACTGGTCTAGCGGTGGTTTGGTGTTGCCGGAATCTTTCAACTCGAAATAACTTGACCGGCGGAAGAACGCTTCAATCGTGTTGCAGGACATGGGAGAAGAGCTATCTGCATCGCTTCGCCATTGACAGCTTAAATCAAAAATAGACCGCTCTTCGTGTGAAGGATGACAGAGAACATTGTGGAATGCAGCGATCGTGCGCACTATAATCATGCTAGCGCAAACCTTGAAGTTAGATGTGTTGGTTGAAGGCGTGGAAACCAGCGAGGAGCCGGCACTGCGAAAATGGGTTGCCAAAAATGGCCAGGGCTATTACTTCTCTCGGCCGATCGACGCGAAAGCTGCAAGAAACCTATAGCCGACAGTTGCGCACACATGATGCCAGCTTTACACGAACAGCCCCTCCTGGACGCGTCGTTACTCGGAGAAGAGACGTTTCTATCGATTGCTTGCTCCACTCACCCGGCTCCCCATTGAGAATTCCCTCGGCTGCCCTTGCGTCTATCCCGCTTTCCGACCGTCTCAAGAAATTAATACTTGAATCTCGATTCTAATCGCATGTACTCTTTAGTGTGTGTCTTTCCACTCTTTTCAGCTTGCCCCCTTTCCGGCAGGCGTCTCCCACTGTTATAACTGAAGGCATGGCCCAGAATCTTAGCGGCAGGACCAACTGACAATGGGCATCCATGGCACTATTCTTGCGAGTGCAAAACCGTATCATCGGTATTTCAACCGACAAACCGAAAACTTGAAATCAGGAGACAGTTATGAAAAAGTCAGCATTGCAAAATTGTTTGACGGTTAGCTTGATGATTCTCGCGGCAACGGTTTCAGCACAGGCACAGAATAGTCTGAATACCAACACGCAACGAGCCGTGTCTTGCAACGACCAGGGCGTTACGGCGATTGCTGCCGGATAGGCTGACTATCAAACCATCAGGGGGACAGCGTAAAATATCGACCGCGTTGACACGCGAGATGATCCATTCAACGAGCCAGCTGTTTACTCGTCTACAGAACTTTTACCAAGCCCCCCCTTTCAATATTTATTGTAAGCCTCACTAAGCCTTTACTGCGGTGAGGCTGGTGAAGATTTTTACCCTTCTTATTTAGAAATTCGCGGTAAAGCGTTTGGGCAATCTCATCGAGGGCGGAGCTGAATATCGGCTGGTTAGATCTTGAGGTGATGTTGATCCTCAAACCTCTGCGGAGCTAAGTTAATACGTTTGAACGACCTTAGCTGTTACGACGAAAAAGGCTGGCTGCCACGGTCACGAGTTCGGCCATCTCAACGGGCTTAGGCACATGCATCTGATAGCCCGCCCTGAGTGCCTGAAGTCGATCCTCCATTCGGGCGTAAGCGGTCAGAGCGATGGCCGGGATCCTTCCTCCCCTTTCGACGGGTAGCGCGCGCACGCGCCGGATCAGTTCGTACCCGTCCTCGCCCGGCATGCCGATGTCGCTGATCAATAGATCAGGCCTGTCATTTTCTATAAATTCAAGCGCCTCTTTGACTGCACCGGCCATCGTAACTTCCGCTCCACAACGGCCAATCGCGGCACTGAGTAATTCGCGCGCGTCAACATCGTCATCCACGACCAGTACCTTTAATCCGTCAAATCTTTCAGGGCAATCATAGGAAGGAAGCGACTCTCTCGCCGCCGGGTGAACGCGCTCTGCAAGATTTTGGTTCTGATATACGGAAACTACTGGAAGCTTTACCACGAAAGTCGCACCGCTCCCCTCACCTACGCTCTCAGCGTGCACTGTGCCTCCGTGTAACTCTACCAGGTGCCGCACGATTGCCAGCCCCAGGCCAAGTCCACCGTACTGGCGAGTCGACGTCTGGTCGGCCTGCCGGAAGCGCTCGAAGACGTGTGGCAGGAACTCCGGCTTTATCCCAACTCCAGAGTCGCTGACCGCAATCTCGATGTGTGAGTTGACCCGTTGTAGGCTAACCTGAACCCGCCCGCCTTTCGGTGTGAACTTAATGGCGTTGGACAAGAGATTCCAGACGACCTGTTGAAGTCGGGCCGGGTCGCCCGCGATGGAAATCACGCCCGTATCCATCACCTTCTGAATCCGCACATCCTTCGCCGCTGCTGCCGGGCCCAGCGCCTCGATGGCCGACTCAATAAATGATCCGGGATCTACCGGCCTCACGTCGAGCCGCAGCTTACCGGTAATGATCCGTGAAACGTCCAGCAGGTCATCGATTAGTTGCGCCTGGGCGCGCGCATTACGTTCTATGGTCTCCAGGGCACGGGTTGCAGTTTGACGCTCCATTTGTCCGCCGCGCAGGAGATGCGCCCAGCCTAGGATGGCCGTGAGCGGCGTCCGCAACTCGTGCGAAACGGTCGCCAGAAACTCGTCCTTCAGTCGGTTCGCTTCCCGCAACTCTTCCGCAGTGCGGCGCTGCTTGTCGACGTCCGTGTTGGTTCCAAACCAGCGCACGATACGGCCCTTAGAATCCCGCAACGGGCTAACGCGCGTCAGGAACCAGCGGAACACGCTGTCCGCGCCCTTCAGCGGGAATTCCATCTCGAACGGCTCGCCGGTATCGAGGGATGCTTTCCATCTGTCGACAACTCCCGGCAACAGCTCTGGGTCGTGGACGGACTGCCAGCCCCATCCTTCCATCTGCTCCGGCGTCGTGCCCGTGTAGTCGTACCACCTCTGGTTGTACCAGAAGATGTAACCGTCGGCATTGGCCATCCACACCAGCTGCGGGACGGCGTCAGCGAGTATGCGCAGCTGTCGCTCGCTTTCCTTCAGCTCCTCCTGGGCCCGCTTTCGTTCCGTGATGTCACGTGCAATGCCCGTGAAATGGCGCTCGCCCTTCGTCATGAATTCACTAAACGAGATCTCGAGCGGTATCTCATGTCCGTCTTTATGTAATCCGGGCAGTTCCACAGCTTCCCAGCTAATATGCTTCTGTCCGGTCTCCACAAATCGCTTGATGCCGACGTGGTGAAGATGGCGCAAATACTCAGGCATCAGCATCGTGAGGAGTTGTCCATGTAGTTCTTCCAATGTGTAGCCAAAGATTTTCTGCGTGGCCGGGTTAGCAAAGATCATAGTGCTCGCTTCATCAATGGTAATGATGGCGTCTAGTGCGGTCTCAGCCACCGCGCGGAATTGCTCTTCATTGGTCCGCAGCTCCGCTTCAGCTCTCTTGCGAGCTGTGATATCGAGCGAGAGGTACAACACTGAAGCCCCCTTGCCGTCGCGGCCCGGCAGTGCCGTCCACGTGACCAGTAGTTGCCGCCGCCCCTTCGGGAGATCGACTTCTATCTCCTGGGTCTCGCCGTGGCCACTCGTGTAGACGCGGTCCAGAATAGGGGCCACCACTGTGTCCGCTTCCGGCAATACTTCGGCAGGCGTGCGGCCAACAAGCTGCTCTTCCGAGAGTCCCGTGAGTTCGCACGTATGCCGGTTAACTAACACGAACCGGTGTTCGGGACCTTCCATCACGCCGATTGCTATGGGCGCGTGCTCCAACACCAAGCGGGTGAAGTCCCGCCGCCGTTCGGCCTCGGCCCGAGCGAACTGCTCGCGCGAAAGCAGCTCTTCAAATTGACTTTTAGACTTCAGCAGCTCTTCTTCAGCCCGCTTACGCTCCGTAATGTCGCGCGTGAAGCAGCGCGTGTAGAGGAACCGGTCCTCCTCCCACACCGCGTTAGAGTTGATGAGTACGTGCCTGATGGAGCCATCCTTACATCTGAGGCGCGCCTCGTATTCATGAAGCGTCTCCTCATTAGACAGCCTGCTCAGGATGTCGTTAATCACATCCGCATCGGCATGGATTTCGGCGATATGCCGCCCGATGTATTCTTCGCGAGCATAGCCCACCAGATCCAATTCAGCCTGATTGGCCCACAGGATGATGCCGTCAGCTCCAACGCAGTGCAGGCCGACAGACGCGTTTTCAATAAAGTCCGATAACTCACTCTCGCGTCTGCGCACTTGTTCAACAGACCTTAAATCATCAGCAGATTTTTCGGGATTCGCCTGGCGGTTAGACATAGTCAATGCTCACCTGCAGCTGGAGAATTAGGGCCGTGCAGAAATGGCGTTAAATAATATCTCGGGGGAAGGTGTGGATTATATACGGGAATAGTAAGATTGGCTTAATAGATTGGAGCAACGGGGATGAGTCCGTGCCGGACAACTTTTTCCCCTTGTCTATGCGGAACTTAAACGCAGGGCACGGCGTTACTTGCGAAAAGAGAAGTAAGGCCACACG
>JALYSR010000052.1 GCA_030854715.1 Acidobacteriota bacterium | reverse complement strand
CGACACAACGAAGAGCGAAGGTAGCTAGTTTGAATTGCCCAACAGAAGTTTGTCCGCCACCCAGAAATTTCGCGCCTTCAGCGCTGTTACGAGTGCCTGCATTTCCCTGCGGCGATGCCCCAGGCTTTCCCATTTCGCGCCCTTGGCGCTGAGGGCCGTAGGACAAATCGTTCAATTTACAAGACTACCTTGGCGGCGAGTACCCTTGCCTCCATCTAGTTATTGCGAGAGAATCGCACATCAATTCTTCGGTCGTTCATTTGCAAATGAAAGCTAATTTGATACCTACATTTCTTCGCTTACTCGCCTTCACCACAGTGCTCTTCTTCGTTTCCGGCTTTGCTGAATGCTACAAGCCGGTGATGAAAAACCAGCTACCGTCGCGCATCAAGACGGTTGCGGTGCCGGCCTTCCAGAACAACGCACTGCGTTACAAAATCGAATCTCGTTTCACTGATGCCGTCATTAATGAACTAATTCATCGCGGCCGAGGCCTGCGCGTTCAGGGCGATCGCGAAGGCGCCGACGCGGTAATCGAGGGCGTCATCAAGAGCTTCACTTACTCCGGCGTGCTACTGGACGACAAAGGCCGGGCGCGGGTTTTTGAGGTGACGATTGCCGCCGCTGTTACCGTACGCGACCAAACTGAAAACCGCGTGCTCTACGATAATCAAAACTTCGTCTTTCGCGGCGAGTATGAATTCGCTAACGATCCGCGCAACTTCTTCAACGAGGAAGACCCGGCGGTGATGCGCATGGCGCGCAACTTCGCTGAAAGTATTGTTTCCACTCTGACTAACGCGATTCAAATTCAGAAATGAAGATCGGGCTCGAGTTAGCGCAGTTGCCTTTGCGGATCTTTGCGCTCACTCTGCGTACTTGGCGGTAAGATAAACGGCAGAAACCGCAAAGGTCGCCAAGTAGGCGCAAAGATCCGCAAAGATCCAGATCAATAAGAGGCATTGCCGACTTAACTGCAACCCGTTTTACAGAGAATTAGTCTTCAAGAGATGAGCTCCATTACTCGCGCCGAACTCGATCGCTCCGTGGCCGCCGGCCGCGTTCAACCTCTCTACTTGCTGGTCGGCTGTGAAGGCTACCTTCGCGACGTCGCGTCCCGAGCTATAACTAATGTAGCCCTGAGCGGCACCCTGCTGCGCGAATTTAATGAATCCTCCTTCAGCTTGCTGACCGATACCGCAATGTCCGCAGTCGCCGCGGCGGAGCAGCTTCCGATGATGTCTGAACGGCGGGTGGTGCGAATAAGAGATTTTGGAAAACTGCGCGAGGCGGATGAAGAAATTATCATTCGCTATTTGAACCGGCCCGCAGATTCAACTGCAGTGATTTTTATTGCCGATGATCTCGACAAGCGTAAAAAACTGACGAAGACTTTGCTTTCAAATTGCACCGTGGTTGAATTCCCGGCCTGCAAAGATGCGGAGGCAAAAACGTGGGCCCGCACGCGCTTGAAGGAACTAAAGACCACGGCCGACGATCGGGTGCTGACTGAGATAGTCAGGTTGGTAGGAACCAACCTGCAAACACTCTACTCGGAATTGGACAAACTCGCGGCGGCGGCAGTTGAAACGCGCCAGATTACGATGGAGCTGGTCGATGAGTTAATTGATCGTTCCCGTGAGCTGTCAAATTTCGATCTGGGAGATCAACTGATCGCCGGCGATCGTCGCCGGGCGCTCGAAACGCTGCATCGCTTATTGGAAGACGAGGTTCAGCCGGTAATGCTGCTCGGGTTGATTGCCAGCAACTATCACCGGCTCGCGCTGGCCAAGGAGCTACTCAAACGCGGAGCGCGAGACGAAGCCTACCGGCTGGTTTACGGGCCGCCGGCGAAGCGTGACGCTTTCATGAATACTCTGCAACGCAGCGATGCGACAAAAATAGCCCGCGGCATCAAACTTATTGCTGACGCGGATCTGGCCATCAAGACCTCGCAAGCCACACCGCGCCTGCAACTGGAAATGCTTGTCTGTGAATTGGCGGGCAACTAGTTTCTCAAACAGGCTTTACCTACTTCGCCAGAAACTGCGGGTCCCGCCAATCCCAAACTCGTTCCGGGCGTTCATCGACATTTACGGGGCGCAGATTCCAATTTCCCGTCCGGCGATTGACCGCCCCATTTCCATTGATGGCAACGCTGCAAGCCAGGAATAGAAGCCCAACGACACATTCCACCCTCCATTCAAGGGTAGTCTTCGAGCCGTATTTTTCCTGAGCGGTAAGACCTGCTTTGACGGCCAGAATACTCAGCAGCACAAACCAGGGAACCAGTCCGGTGGTGTAACGTGGACCGTAGCAGTGTCCACCCCACCAGGGCACGAATCCTGCAACTACGATCAGGTGAACGATAATGATAGACACCGCAAGCACGACAAGCCGGCGGTGAGGCAGTTCTTTCGCGTAACGTACCAACAGGTAAACGATGAAAGCCAACACGGGCACGAATATTAAAAGGCCTCGCGAGGGGCTGATGAGATTGCCGGCGAATGCAACTCGGAAGGAGTCGAAAGTTAGCCGGCTCGCCTGGTAGTAATCCGGTAGCATCTGACCGAATTGATACCGAGAGTAAAGTATGAAACCGACGAACCAGGCGGCGCCGGTTATGGCATAACGCTTAAACAACGAAGGATATGAGACCAGCAAATAAACCGAGATCGCGATGATGGGGATGCAGTAAGTAGGACGTACAAAGTAAGTCCATGCCAGCAAACTCGCCAGCAGAATTGGATTCAACGGGCGTGTCCCTCGTTCGTTGGCAACGAGCATCCAGATCACAACGCCAAGCAGGAATATTCCCCAGGTGTCCGACCACAGCCCGCGCGATGCCGTGCTAAATACTTGCGTTCCCAGAGCACCGCCCAACGCGATCAAGACACTCCACCGCAGAGGGAGTAACAGCCGGCTGGTGAAGAAAAAGAGTGCGGCCAGACCTGCCATCAGCAACGCTGCCAGGTTCACCTCGATACGCACCTCGCCGAGGTAATCAAAAACGCCTTTTTCGTCTACTGCTGAAACGCCGACGAGATTCATCACGGCGACGAAGGGCACGGAAAGGACAGAACTGCCCACCGGGAAAAAGTAATAAATGTGGCCGTCCTTCACCTGCAACTGGTACGCATTGTAGTTTGGCTTAGGCTCGGTTGGCAGAGAGGAGTTGACTCCCGGGATCGCATAGTGGTCCAGCGCAAAGCTGCCGTGATGTAACAGGCTTTCGCTGACGAGCATGGAGTAATTGGAGTCGGCAATTTGCGGAACTGGAGAGCGCCAAAACACGAATAAGGTGACGATGAAGATCGCAGCGCCCACAATCAGATCAGTCTTGACTATCTTTTTCAACCTGCTTTTCACAAGATGATGATGCGGGTTGGTTGATGATTCTGTTTCCGACTACTCAAAACAAGAATAAATCAAAGACGCAGGGAATTCTAATTCAAGGTTGGTACGATTGATTTTTTCGGCGTAGGACTTTTGCGCCTCGAATCTGTGAGCATTGCGCTGCCTGCCTGGGCAGCCAGCACATCAGGCGGCGGCGATCGCAGGTCCCAAACAACTCCCAGCCACGAGAGCGCCCGGAGAGTGTAATGAGAAACGTCGAGCTCCCACCAGTAGAAACCCTGGCGCTCGGACGATTGGTAGTGGTGATGATTGTTGTGCCAACCCTCACCGAGCGTGATGAGCGCTACAAAAAGATTATTCCGGCTGTTGTCGTCAGTAGCGAACCGTCGGCTCCCGAAGATGTGTGCGAGAGAGTTAACCGTGAAGGTGCCGTGATAGAGAAGCACTGTGCTTAGGAAAAATCCCCATACCAGCATCTGCCACCCCGACGTACCCAGGCCGGGTGCGTAACGCCCGAGCGCTGAACCAAACAGAAATGTGCCAAGTGCCAAAAGAGCCGGAGGCAATGAGTAGTATCGATCCAGAAAGCGGAGGTCGGCATACTTGTTCAGATTCGCCACCAGCTTCCAATCAGTCATTCGCGACTCGCGAGAAAGAAACCAACCAACGTGTGAACGCCACAAGGTGCGTGTGAGTGGGGAGTGTAGATCGTCATCGGTATCGGCATTGAGATGATGCCGCCGGTGATGAGACGACCACCAGAGCGGTCCCTTCTGGTAAGCCGCGGTTGCAGTGAATGCCATCAGGAATTGGAAAACTCTGCCCGTCACGTATGTGCGGTGCGCAAACAGGCGATGAAACCCGGCGGTAATCGCAAACATGCGGACGAAGTAAAGCGCCACACAGGTCACCACGGCAACAGTACTCACGCCGGTCCAGATGACAAGGAAACAAGCCAAATGCATGAAGAGAAATTGAATGCAAACGGAGTAATCGAGTTTTTCCAGTTCGAGCGGATGAAGATTTGTAGGGATGGATTCAGACATTAAACTACCTTCACTTCTGTACTTGTCATTCCAACTATAGAGTGTATTCACCCTAATGCAACTCCAGAGAACGGCGGGTAGTGGCTAATTCGGTTTTTGTAACGCAAACTGTTAGTTTGCGGGGCCGTTGAATGCCATTCACTCATCGCAAACTAACAGTTTGCTTTACTACATTAGGCGACTACTGAACGTCGGGCAGCATTTGAAGCGGAAAGTAGGTGAGGATTGATTGCTCTTACGCCTGCGGTTTTCGGGTGGAGGTCTTGAAACGAACTGTTGAATATACGCTTTCCAGCGCCAGTATTTATGGCTTAGCTTCTTTTGCGGCCTTTTCCCGAGCTTTCTTTCTGCGATCTCTTAATTCCTGATCGGCCACGAGATCTTTTGCCTGCACGTAATTGAGATTGCCACCTTCGCCCCCTGCAAAGACGCTAATTTCAAACCCATCGCATTTGAGCGACTTGAGCTGAGTGTCCAGACCAACATATGGTTCCCAGGCTTCGGCTGCAGGAAGAGTCGTTCCCTCAGAGAATTTGGTTACAAACTCATCAACATCCTTCCATTTAGGTCCATCATACGCAGCATTGAAAGTAGCTATACGACCATCAAGAAAGGTCAGCGTGAATTGTTTAATTCGAGCGAATTTCGCCTTTGACTCATATTTCTGAGGGTTGATTGATAAACTACTCATCCCAATTGGGCTGGCTGGCCGGGCCAACGCTGCCCGAAGTTCGCTGTCTTCCTTGCTGCCGGGAAACAGCGCGAGCACTTGTTCCACGTTCAGTCCCAATCTGAGGCCACCTATATCCGGAGCTTGCGATATCGGGAGAGTGCAAGCGGATGCTTTCGTCGGCGCCAGCTGGTTGGCCGTCTGATCGGAAGTAATAGTCTGCGGTTGTTGAGTAGTGTTCGTTTGGACCGCGTTCGCGCGATCGTTCTCGGCGGGAGCAGGGCTACTCTTCTGAGCGAGAATAAAGATCACCGAGGCCCCAATAATCAATAATCCAATCGCCATCAATTGCTTCATTTTTGTTCCTTCACTTAATCCCATCTTATGTACTGTCCAGCTGATCGCGCCTGCTGAGGTCAGGTTTTGCTGGCCGTGTTAGACGTCTGACACAAATAACTTAATCTCTGGCGCACCATCAGACAACACCATCTGACGTTCAAACTTGAGTCCCATCTTCTCGGGGAGTCTTATCGAGCTTTCGTTATCTGGTGCAGTAATCGCTACTATCCGTCCTATTGCCAGGACATTTCTTCCATACTCCATCACTGCCGAAGCAGCCTCAAACGCATATCCTTTTGACCAGAACGCCGGCAAAAAAGCAAACCCGACGTCTACATCCGTCAGGGTCTCTCTTTTCAGCAACCCGCAAATCCCGATCGGGACTTCAGCTTCTCTTAACTCGACCAGGTAGAGTCCGAAGCCGAAGCGTTCATAGCTGGCGACTGGACCATTTTGAATATACGCGACAGCATCCGCGCGGGTCCTGACCCCCTTGTCGCCGATATAACGCAGAAAAGACGGCTCGTTAAGTAACTGAAAAATAAAGGCGGCGTCATCGCTGGTCAGCCTGCGAAGAACTAACCGCTCTGTTTCGAACACTCGCAAATGAACACTCCATCTTCTTAAACCTCAACCTTCCGCACTCAAACAAAACCTATCCTCTGTATTTTGACGCGATTTTTCTGACTGTAGTTGAATTGCGGAATGTGCCCCTCATGCCGAACAGCTTTTCAAGTCGCGCTCCTGAAAACTGAGATTCCATCATCTTCGTTCGACATAACCAGTAGAGTTCCCGTCCAAACACGTGGAGATTGTCGGCCTCGGTGATGTATGGAAGCAGTTTCTCCTTTGCTTCCTCTCCGGGACTGTCCTCCAAGAATGCGACATACAGCGTACTGCCTTCCGCCTTCAACTCCGCGGCTTGGAATGGCGCGTACTTGGCGATTACCGCAAGTTCACTTGTGGAGCGAATAAATGTTCGCACTTCGTAACCCAGCGCATCGTGTAAACACCTTTCGATCTTTGTTTCAAGCGCCTTCGTGCTTTTCGATCGCGAATCAAATATGACATTGCCGCTGGCGATAAACGTCTCTACGTTGGAGAACCCCAGCGACTCAAAGAGACCGCGAAGCTGGTCCATCCTGACTGTGTGGCCACCAACATTAATCGCCCGCAAAAAGGCAACATACTTTGGCATGTTAAAAGAATTAGAGCTTGTCTTGATCTGAGCAGTCTCTGTGCGTCCTCTGTGTTCTCTGTGTCTCCGTGGTGAATTCTATGAACGATTATTTACCACAGAGACACAAAAAACACGGAGGATCCACAGGAGAAAACGGGTTTTACGGTTTCGCTACCACCGGTAGTTCAATGAAGCTCGCCAGTTTGGGATTGTCGCCGGGTGCGTGATAAATGCGCTGAGTCGCCTTTCGATAATCGCCCGGCTTGGCCCAGAAGATGTTAGGGACAAACGTTTGCGGATTGCGATCGTAAAGCGGAAACCAGCTTGACTGTACCTGAACCATGATCCGGTGGCCCGGCAAAAAGACGTGATTGGCAGTCGGCAGCGCGAAACGGTAGCGCAGCGGTTCGTTGGCGGCGATGGGTTTCGGCGTCTCCAGACTCTCGCGATAGCGCCCGCGGAAAACGTCTGCTGAAACCATCAATTGATATCCGCCCATCTCCGGCTGTGCCGCGACTTCATCGGGGTAGACATCGATTAGCTTTACTACCCAATCGGAATCCGTGCCGCTGGTTGAAGCGATCAGGTTGGCGATCGGTTCTCCACTGATCTTCACCGGCGTGGTTAACACGTCTGAAGTAAGCGCGACCACGTCCGGTCGACCAGACTGCTCGCGCTGATCGTCAACCAGCCACAGCGCCCAAAAATCACCTCCGGCTGGTTTGATGGGACGCGCCCTGAAGGGTACAGGCTTGGCCGGATCGGAAACATACTCGTCGAAGGCGTCGTCGCCGGATTTCGGAGCGCCAAAACTCATCTTCAATCCCGCGTTGAAATAGAGTGGCGTAGGTTTCACCGTGCAGCCACTCGCACAACCGGCCGGCCAGGCAGGTAGTCGCCTCCACGTATTCGTCCCCGTTTCAAACGCCGTGACCGGCGCCACGTCCATATTCGGGGCGTCGTCTTTCAGGTAGTGATCCAGAAACGGACGCAGTATTTCCTGGCGGAAGGTTAGCGCCGTGTCGCTGTTGAATTTCAAAGCGCCGAGGGTTGAGCCATCGTGGATCTCCTGCCCATGATGCCAGGGGCCCAACACCAGAAAAACTTTGTCGTTGTTAGTGTCCTTTGGTTCGATCGCCTTGTAGACTGCGATGTCACCGTAGATATCTTCCTGGTCCCAAAGACTATGGACCAGCATCACCGGCACCTTCAGCGGCTGGCTTGCTAAGATTCTGTCCACCGCCTGTTCGCGCCAGAAGGCATCGTAACTTGGGTGCTCGAGCAGTTTTCGCCAGAAACCGATCTGTTCGAGGCCGCGGCGTCGCCCCAGTTCACCTGCCGAACCCGCCTGCATATACATGTCGTAGTCGTCGAAGTGGCTGGTCCACCACTTGACGTCATTGGCGGCTGTTGCCACTTGTTCGTAAATGTATGGCATGTTCTGTTGACGAAACGCGCCATTGTGAAACCAGTCATCACCCATCCAGCCATCAACCATTGGGTTCATCGGCACCGAAACCTTCAGCGCCGGGTGTGGATTGATAAGTGCCATCAAAGGCAAAAAGCCGTCGTAGGAAATGCCAAGGATGCCAACCTTACCGTTGCTTTCCGAAATGTTCTTCACCAGCCAGTCGATGGTGTCGTAGGTGTCTGTGGAGTGATCTACGGGCGTCGGGTTCAGCGGTCCATGCAGTGGCCGGTTCATAACATAGTCGCCTTCCGAGCCATACTTGCCGCGGATGTCCTCAACCACTCGAATGTAGCCACCCTCGACGATCACCTCGGTAACGTTGTCATAACCGGTCAGGATTGGACCGAGGTGGGAACTGGCAGCGTGGCTGGTGAGATCAGTGGCGTTGTAAGGAGTGCGTGTCAAAAGTATAGGCGCGCGTTTGGCGCCTTTGGGCACGAGGATAACTGCATGGAGCTTCACGCCATCGCGCATTGGAATCATCACGTCGCGCCTGGCATATTCAAAGCCATCGTTAGTGGGTTCAAACTTCGCCGGCCTCTCGCTGGGCAAGGTCGGTGTTTGCCGCGGCGTCTGACCTCTGGCCGGTTCGACGATCAACAATAGCGCTCCAGGCAAAAAGAGCATTGGCAAAACCAGAGTCAAAGAGCGAAGAATCTTTATCATCATCCGCAAATTCCCTTCATTCGAGTTTCTCAGGATTACTATGGCTTGGCGAGAGTGTATTCGAACTCGTACAAGTGCTTGCCATCGACGATGTTGATCGTCATTTTCCCGGCGAGCCCAACCAGCTCTCCGGTGCCCGAATCGGGCACGACGGTGACCGAGAGTTGCGGAGCGCCTCGCGTCATCGTGCCGCTATGTTGGAGAGCGAAGCTGCCGTGGTGTCCGTCCAATGTCCCAGTCACCCGCTCCATCGCCACATAACCGGCTGACCCCTCTACTTCCGTGCTAACCGCCAGCATCTGACCTTTGCTGGTGCCTTCGAAATCGCCGCTGAACAGTTTGTCGATTGAAAACCGGCCTACGCTCGGGTCTCCCACTTTGCTCTCCGCCGTCTGCGAAATAAGCTTCACTTCAAACGTCCCGCTTGCATGCCTGGTCACTGTATTCTCCTTTTCATTTTTCTTTGGAACTGGCGAACGGGGAGTTTGTGCTTTTGCAAAGGACCCAAAGCTAAGGACTAAGCAAAAACTTACGATGACACTTGCCACGGCGCGAGTTTGGTTTTTCATAATTGCTCCGAACAATTCTCTATGTTGGACAGCTGAGACAATCAGTCTCCCACGCAGAGGAACGCGGATCAGCAGAAGCATAACGGCGGATTGTCTTCTGTCTTCGCCCTTCTGCCTTCTGCCAATCACAAATTCTCTTGGGTTCGCCGCTGAATGACTCGTTAAGGTGCCTGTGGAAACTACTCCCCCGGGGCCATCTGTTTTACGGAAGCGGTTTCAAAGTCTGCTCCCTGAGAAGTCTACTCGATACAAGATCACGCCACTGGTTGCGCGCGTCAGCAGCCTGCTGGCGTTTTTCCGCTGACCCATAATGTTTGAGCGTGATGGCATCAGCCTGTGGTCCCAATGTGTCCAGCGCCGCCCAATTCTTGTACGCCGTTGCGATCGCAAAGTCCCAGTCATTGGGCCCGTCTGTGGTGGCGTTGGTGTATATCCGATAGTCTAAAATTATACCCTGCCGTTTGTACTCTTCATTAACGACCCGGAAGTTCTTCCTCAAGTCCATCAAGACATCATTCATCTTGCCTGGCCTGACTTTGTAGGTAGTTACGCGCCAAACCGGTCCAGGCGTTAGGTTGTCCTGACCTTGTGCGTGGGCGCCGGCGAAACAAAGCATCAGAAGCAGTGGAACCAGGGAGACTCTTTTCATAGTTGTTTTCCTTTTCGTAGCGGAAAGTTGTTACAGCGAGGCGCTTTTATGACAATTCCCGTTATAGGTCAATAGCCAGCCGCTCACTCACCAAACTTGGCCGTCAATTTGCTTTCGTTGAACCAGACGTATTGAGGCACTTGAAATCGTACAGAGACCGCGCGTTTTGCCCGGCGCCCGAGTACGTCGTGCACGCTTTTATAACAGGGCTCATTGTTAGAGCGTTCGGTGCAGAGTCGATCAGGGGCCTGAGAAGCAAAAATTTATCAAGGGGATAACTCGTTTATGGATAACAAACTCGACGGACAAAACCAGCAAGCACTTATTAACGGAACCTCAACTTTTCGCCGGCTCGGCATCGTTGCTGCCGGCATTGGCTTAGGTTCTGTTCTCGCGTACTTGCTCTCAAAAGCTCTGGGTGGGCGCACCGAGAGATTCTCGGGACGACATTTGCCGGATCACATCGTTGATGACCGCGGCACCGGCCAGGAAAAAGCTGCGCGGATTCTGCGCAACCTTCGCGATCGAGCGTTTGAGGCCAGCGACGAAAAACTGGCCATCGCGCTTGGGCGGCCCATCGAGGAAATCGCTGGTTGGCACGCCGGCCGGGAACTTATTGATGACGACGTTGTCATGAAAGCGCGGGGCATCGCGATGCATCGCGGAGTCCACGTCGAGTAGAGGGTACAAATCCGCAGATTTCCCGGACGGAACGGCGCTTTGAATTGACGTGTGCGCGCGATCCGTTCTTAGTCTTTAGGAGAAGACTCATGGATACGATGAACAAGGTAGCGAAGGTCACTGTTTACTTTTGGATTATGAAGATCTGCGCAACTACCCTGGGTGAAACTGGCGGCGATCTTCTGTCGATGACGATGAACGTCGGCTACGCCATTAGTTCCATCATTCTTCTCAGCTTTTTCTTCGTTACGCTCCTGATTCAGCTCGCGTCGAAAAAATATCATATCCTCGCCAATTGCCAAACGAAGGATGATTGTCCATGAAAGTTTCGAGGTTCAATTGGCAAATCTGGGTAGGGTCACTGCTTAGCCTGGCTTCGTTATTCAGCTACCCGTTCGTCTTTGTCAGGTGGCCCATCACGCGCGATTTCCCCTGGGCCAATCTGCTGCTGTTCGGAATCGCTGTGGTTCTAGTGTTCGTCGGAGTTCGGCGTGCGTTTGCACCTCAGCGGCCCCATCCAATTCGATCCAGGATTGCCGGTTCAATCCTCGCAACCCTCAGCGTCCTGGTTATCGGACTTTTTATTTTTGTTTTTTTTGTCGCTTCGAGATGGTTGCCCACCTCTCATGGTGCTCCGCAAATCGGTCAGAAGGCGCCGGACTTCACTCTGGCTGATACTAGTGGCAGGCCCATCTCACTTTCCGAGTTGCTCTCGGCGCCAATAAACGCCAAAGCTGCTTCCTCAAATCCAAAGGGAGTGTTGATGATCTTCTACCGAGGTTATTGGTGACCTTCTTGTAACTCCGAGTTGCGGGGTATTCAGCAGAATTTGGAAAAGTTCCACGAGGCGGGGATTCGTCCGGTTGCCATCAGCGTAGACTCTCCCGAAGAGTCGCGCGACCTTTGCGAGAAAGCCGGGTACACCTTCACTTTTCTTTCCGATCCTAAAGCGGAAGCGATTCGCCGCTACGATTTGGTTCACGCTGGCGCTGGAGAAAATGGTCGGGACATTGCCAGGCCGGCCGAGTTTCTCCTGGATTCCTCCGGCACCGTGCGCTGGGTAAACCTCACGGAGAATTACTGGGTCCGTGCCCGGCCAGAACAGATTTTGGAAGCGGCGAAATCGCTTTACTGAGGAGTCAGTGTTCGTTGGTCGGTAGTCAGTGGTCAGTGGTAAATATTCTGCTTTCTACCTTCTGCCTTCTGCTTTCTGCTTACTACTCACAGGCGGTATGATGACTGAAATATCTTTATTGATGGGGAGATACATATGAAACTGACAGAGTTCTTACTGGCAGAGCTGGATCGCGAGGTGGAGCGCTCGCGCCACGCTCTGGAGCAGGTGCCCAAAGGCAAGTAC
>JALYSR010000046.1 GCA_030854715.1 Acidobacteriota bacterium | reverse complement strand
TTCAAGTACAGTGCCTTGAACCAAAAAGACATCGAGGTCGCCGTCGTTGTCGAAATCAAAAAGCGCCGCACCCGAACCCATGATCTCCGGCAAATAGAGTTTTCCGGTCATACCGTTGTAGTGCCGGAACTTCAGTCCCACCTTGTCGGCAACTTCGTCGAAAATGGGTGACGACGCCCGCTCTGCTGTCGTCTTTTCGAATGCCCGACTCAGTGTGGGAAGGTTAATAGGCGCTAAACAAAGCGCGACAACGACGACCGTTGCGAACAACTTTAACAATGCAGGTATACCATCCATGACTCCGCTTTCGCGGCGAGTATCTCAGAAGGCCGCGGCCCTGTGAAGAAATCCAAGTTTCCTTGACACATTCGCTGAGGGTTGTTATACCCAGATTCTCGAATTTTCCTTATAAGCATAAGTCCACTTTCTAGTCCCCTTCAGAAAGCCAGGTCTTATTCACCCTTGACAATACTCGGCCTCGAAGCCGGGTGACGGAGGTCTCCAGTGAAAAATCTTAAGTGTTTACGCGCCTTACTTTGGGCAGTGTTCGTCGTTGTCTGCTTCAACGTTTCTGTGTCCGGACAGTCGGCGAAACTCGCCTCAATTGCAAGCAACGGATCGAGCGTCAGATGGGACGTGAGTGCCTCAAACTCCGGGGTGACGATGACTGTATCGGCGCCCGACGGTAGAGTGTTTCGCAAAGAGTTTAAGGCGGGCGCCTCGCCAGAATTCACGCTTACCGATAAACAGGGTGAGAGGCTGCCCGACGGGCAGTACACCTACGAGTTGCGGCTGAGTCCTGCATTCGCACCCGGAGTCAAAGAGACGCTAGCGAAAGCGCGCGGCAAAGACGACGACTCGGAAGCGGAGCGGTCAACGCGCAAGCAAGCGCTGCCAGCTGAGCCTGTCGTGCAGTCGGGAAGCTTTTCAATCCTGAACGGTGCCGTTATCGTCGCCGGGGCGGCGCAAGAATCGGGTCAGCGACAATCCAGTAAAACTACGGAGCAGCCGCGAATCCCAGGCGTTAGCCACGTTAGCCCGGTAACTAAACTTGGGCAGCACCATCCATCGCTATTCCCCGACCAGGTAATCCCCGATGACGTGATTGTACAGGGTAGTGCCTGCGTTGGATTAGACTGCGTTAATAACGAAACCTTTGGCTTCGACACGATCAGGCTTAAAGAGAACAACACTCGGATCCAGTTTAACGACACAAGTACCGCGGCCGGGTTCCCAACAAACAATTGGCAGATAAGGGCTAACGACTCAGCTAGTGGTGGCGCGAGTTTTTTGGGGTTTATGGACCAGGGCGCCACCGGCACTTCGGAGACGGGAACCCTGGTGTTCTCGGTCGCTGCGGGTGCACCGGCCAACTCAGTCAAGGTAGATAGCGGAGGCAGGCTCGGGCTCAGGACGGCCACGCCAGTTTTGGATGTGCACGCTAACACCAGCAACACTCCGGCGATTCGACTGGAACAGAACAGTTCGGGTGGCTTCTCGGCGCAGACGTGGGACATTGGGGCCAATGAAGCCAACTTCTTCGTTCGCGATGTCACCGGCGGTTCCCGCCTACCCTTTCGCGTCCGGCCTGGCGCGCCCACCAGCAGCATCGATATCTCGGCTAACGGTGACGTCGGCATAGGGACGGCGAGCCCCAGTGGACGCCTGCATGTCACCTCCGGGTCTACGGCGGGGACCTCCATGTTTCTTCAGAATTCGGATACCGGCGGCAAAAACTGGCGGATATTGAGTACTGGCACCCTCAACACCGGCGGCGCAGGGATCTTCGGACTGGTCAACGCTACGGACGACGCTGCCAACTATAAAGTGATGGTAACCCCCGCAGGCAACGTCGGGATTGGGACAGCCGGCCCCACTGCTTTGTTATCGGTCAACGGAACTGCCAACAAGCCGGGTGGTGGATCGTGGGATGTCTTCTCGGACGAGCGCTTGAAGAACATCAAAGGCAACTTCAAGAGCGGACTTAAAGCCGTGATGGAATTGCAGCCGCTGCGCTATGAGTATAGGCGGGACAATGCTCTGGGCCTGAAGTCCGAGGGAGAACATGTCGGCTTTGGAGCTCAAGCACTACAGAAGGTCATTCCGGAAGCCGTCACCAGAAACGCAAACGGCTACTTGCAGGTTAACAACGATCCAATCCTCTGGACCATGCTCAACGCCATCAAAGAACAACAAAACGAAATAACTGAACTGAAAAAACAAATCCGGCAGTTGCGAACCGCCTCGCGCAGACATAGGTAAGCGTCGATGCCTCCAGCCGCGGACAAGCTACTAATGCTGGTTCGTGAGTGAGGCCACCACCGCAACCATGCCCTTCATCGGGCCACGTGGTTACCCACGTGGCCTGACTATTTTCGGTATCAGAGCTTGCATATTCTACCCATCCAAAAACTTCTTACGATTCTTCGGTTCCGGTAGCAGACAGGATTCGTATTTTCCGAAAACGCGGTAACGATTACGCGCTACGATCTTGTAAAGAGCATCCCGAATTACTTTGGGCAGCAGGCGACCTGCCTTGGCAAGACTCCAAATGCCACCAAGCTGGGTGCCGATGTAGATAATCGCATCCGAGCGCGCGAGCAGACGTTCGCCTGGCTGTTCGTAATCGATAGCAACATACACCGTGTCAAGATCGTTAGCGTCTGCACCATGCCGCTTCAGTAAGCGGGCCGCTAAGTCGCTTTGTAGCGATGCAAAAAGAAAGCGATCGTGAGTGTCATGTTTCAGAGTGAACTGGGTGAGACGGTTGCACAGTCCGCAAACGCCGTCGTAAAGAACAATCGGATTGGATTCATTTCCAGACAAGGCACCCGCCCAGTTCCACTACTCCCCTGCACCACCTTTTAGAGGAGCATTTGGAAATCATTTGAATTCGAAAGATTTGATGTAATCACTGAATGCCTTGTTCCAATGGCCGACAGTTTTTTCCGGGCCGACCAACTTGGCGAAGTAAAACCCTTTGGGAGTCTCGACAACCGCGCCTCGCAAACGAAAGCCTGGTTTGTTGTAGTGAGTGGCGCTCCCAGGACTCATCTCCGCAGAGTACCTTCCCGCCACATCAACGGTCGTTACCTTCAATCCGTGCACGGTAAGCGTTTCCGTTTTGGCTTTTGACGAACCGCCGCCGGGTTGTTCCATCTGACTGATCCAACGATCGATGTTTGCGTCTACCGTGCCCCCTTGAGACGGGCCGAAATAGTAGACGACCAGCGAAGCATCTTCCGCGTCACCATCAGCTTTTGGCAATTTGTATTGCGCTACGCGCATCTTGGAACCTGGTGACTCGCTTACCCACCCCTCGGGCATCTTGAAACGAAGTTCGCACGCCCCGCAGGAATTATCCTGTGAACCTTTTAATGGGAAGGCAGGCTGGATGTGAAAAGAAAGCGCGGCAATAAACAGCAGGAAAATCGTTTTCATCATAAGTGTTGATTTAATCGTAAGAGCTGAAACGACTGCAAGCTTTTTCGGCCGACCCAACTGAGTTCTAAGTCACCTTATCGCTGGGTTGGGCAACATCAGAACGCTCTTACGGCTGCGGAGTAGAAAATAAGTAAATAGCGAAGGAAGCGAGCCAGTGTTCCCCGGCATAATCGCCGCTGCCGACATGGGCCAAAGCGTCTCGGGCATGCAAGTCCGCGGAAGCCGCCAGGGTTGACCGGGCAGGGTCGCCGCGAGGAAGCGCCGAGGCAATACTGCGCATGCACCAGGCGCGACTCAAATTAAGTCCATCGAGGTGCACCAGTTTTGGATCGCTGCGATCCGTAACGACCGCGGGCCTGAGCAACGTCTTTGGGACACCTGTCGCGAGTTGTGGCAGGAATTGATGAAACCAGCGACGAAACTCCGCCGGCTTCAACACACGACGCATTAGATCAGCCTCCATCAACGCGGGCGAGAAGAAATCTTCCCCGCCGGGCTCCCACATCGCTGGATAGTTACGGTCCTTTGAAAAATAAGCGCGGCTTCGTTCACTAACCATGACAGCCAACGTTTCGTTGTTCACCCTTTGGGCATAGTCAAAAGCGAACGCAAGTCCGAAAGCGGTATTTGGATGGACCCCAGTGCGAATCGGATAGGTCTGCTTCGGCAGGAATATAATGTATTGCTTGACGAGAACGTCAACCAGCGGCTGCAAATTCCTGGACCAGGTCTTTCCCTCGGCGTCGTTCCAGACCGAAAGCTCTTCCGCGAGTTTCAACAGCCAGGCCCAACCGTAGGTGCGTTCAAACGACTGGCGATTTGGTTGTTTGAGGTAAGCAGTCTCTGTTTGAATATTTTCGCTAGTCAGATTAACACCCACCGCCTTGCGAATTTCGGGCGCCTCCGGAAGATTCGGAAACATTTCCAGGAGCCGCACCAGCATCCAGTGGCCGTGAACTGACGAGTGCCAGTCGTAACAACCGTAAAATGCCGGATGTAGTGCCCTGGGACTTTGCACATCGCGCCCATCATTCATTACATGTTCAGGTTTGTTGGGATATTCCCGGGCGACACACTTCAAGGCCAGGCGCGCGAAATGTGACGCCTGCGACTGTGTTAGTGACGTCTCCTGTAACTCGGATTTGTTCTGTGCGATTGTCATGACTGCACCAAAGGCAAAAAGTGCGATGACGAAAATGCTTTCAAGGATTTGTTTGAACACCACTCCTCCTGGTTATCATTCGGCGCAGTCAAGGCTAACTAGCCACGATCATAGGATTCACAAGATATTCAGTCGAAGGTTCCGCTCTGTCAGTCAATTCTGTCAATCCGGTAAATCCTGTCTGTTTTAGTATCGATGTGATGGCCGCCCAATGTGAATATGTGGTCCGGTGGCTGTGCCCGGTATAGCGCCGCGAAATGCCAGAAAAGGAATGCCGCTGTTGCGAAGGAAATTTAGCAATGCCTGGCCCTCGGGACCATCGGGATGCAGTGAAACGTCCATCGAGTTGTGATGGTCGAGCCGCCAACGATCGTGAATAGCGCCCTGGCCAAATACGGCAATTGGCAACGGTTTCTTAAACGTGTCGAAGAAGAAACGCTGCACTTTCCACGCGTCAGTTAAAGCCCAGGCAGCCCCTCCGTTGAAGCGAATGTAGGAAGCGGTCGTTACCATTGCGCCCCTGGGCACTGGTTTGCTTTTCGCGAGTTGCCTTTCCGCTTCAGCCTCGAGCAACGTGTCAGCAATTTGGGAATCGGCGGCGGCGAGACGTTGTTTGACCTCAGTCACTTTATCCTTCGCTTCAGCAACCTGACGCTCTCCCGCTTCGACAGCATTTCTTGAGATCAAACCTGCTGCGAACAGTTCCTTAGATTTGGTCAGTTCTGTTTCAGCTTTGGTAACACTCTTCGCATAGCTCGCTTGCAGTTTTTCAAGACTGGCCTTGTACTCCCTGGTGGCTTGGATGAACTCCTCACGGAGTTTTGACAGTTGGTCGACCGGCTTTTGAGCCGATTTCGTTTGAGTGGGTTTCGGTTTCGCTTTGGCTGCGCCGGATCTCTTTTGCGCGATGGCGGCAAACGGGGTCAGCAACAATAACAATGAGAGTGTGGTGACAGAAGCGACGCACGCGGGGAAAACCTTCGCAACTTCGTGGTAAACAGCAATTCCACTACACCACGTCGCCGTTTCGTCTGGTAGAGAAAGGTTGTTATTGACTTTCAAGCTTGAGAAAAGATAAAAAGATAGAATGTTTCGCTTGCTAATATTACTTAGTCTTTTAGGCTGCATCTCTCCTGTCTTTTCACAGACTAAGGCGCGGCCGACACCAGAAC
>JALYSR010000003.1 GCA_030854715.1 Acidobacteriota bacterium | reverse complement strand
CTGCGGTAATGACCTACCCATTGCGCAAGCAAGTTTATAGAAAACGCGCCGGCGCACTTCGTTACTGGATGCTCAGCCATGTTTACATTGGCGCACTTGCTGGTTTGATCCTGATGCTTCATGCAGGAAGGCACATGGGCGGTCTACTGACCACCTCGCTCTACATTGCTTTTGACGTCGTAATTCTTTCGGGCTTGTTTGGCATTGCGGCTTACATTATCGCGCCGAGAATCATGACCAGCATCGAGGGCGAACCCCTGCTGATAGAAGATCTAGTCGCGCGGCGGGAGGAACTGGAAAAAGAGCTGGAGGAGATACCGAAACAAAGCCAGGGCTGGCTGCGCGAAGAAATCGAGGAAAAGGTGATCAATCGATTTCGAAGCTTCGGCTTTCTGCTGCGACAGTTCACGCGTCGGGAGCCACTAACGGTTTTGCTGGCGGAAGCGCGTGAGCCCTTCAAGGAACGCTTGACTCGCCTGGCGACTGACGACGAACGCATCCTGCTGCTGAATGCGGTCGAAGCTGCGGTCACCTTGCGGCGTGTAGAGGCACTGATTTATTTGCACAAGCTTTTGAGGGTTTGGATTGCTCCGCATGTTGTTTCGACGTCAGTAATGCTGGCGCTGATGGTTGTTCACGTTATTCAGGTAGTGTATTTCGCCGTGAAGTAGATTTGTAACGCGGCGACGCAACTAAACAGTTTGGGTTACTCCAAATGGCAAACAAGTACATCATCATCCGGGAAGACCTGGTACAGGATCCGTTGACTGTCATCTCTGATGGTCTCCTGGTAGGCCGTTTACTTGAATGCGAACTTCTTCTTAACCATCCGGCTGTCTCGCGCACGCAGGCCGGGATTAAGGAGGTCAATGGAAATTATTATCTGTTCAGTTTACGTCCACCTAATCCCGTGGTGCTCAACGGCAAACCAGTTGAAGGAAATGAAGCCCTCGCACCCGGCGACATCCTGGAAGTTGGCCCCTTCCTGTTGGAGATTGACCGCACTGATGAAGCACTCGTGATCAAGGTCTCTCTTCGGATTGGTGTAGTGGCAGAGGTTGGAAACTTTAGCAGTCCAGATCTCGGAACCACCAAGCTCGTGATGCCGACGCCCGGAGAAGGCAAACGACCGAAGGCGCCGCGCCCAGCACCGCTTCCCGGCGACAAAGCACTCGATATTTTTTGGGACAAGCGAATTCGCGAAGCCGGCAAGATGGTGCGGCCATCGCCGCTATTTCCGAAGAGCCAGAAACGATCCGGCAAGACTCAGTTTAACTGGACACCGACGACTGATCTTGGGTCGCGCTGGCCAGCCTCATTTTTTGTCTGGGGTGCAATTGTAGTGGGCTTGCTTTCCGTGGCCGCGGCTTACGCGTACACCAGTGCTTATGCGCCGGCCCCAATCTCACAAGCGCATACGAAGTCGCGGCTTGATGTCGTCCCGGCGATAGCAGCGAAGCCCAATGGAAGCGCTTGCACAAGCTGTCATTCTTTCACTGGGAGTATGGAAGCGAATTGTTCACAGTGCCACACGGCGGCAGGATTTGTGGCGACTGTTATTGAGCCCCATGCCGCGGCAGGCGTAGGCTGTGTGTCGTGTCACAGCGAACATCGCGGAGCAAATTTCAAAGCGGCGGAAGCTGCACTGGCAACATGCACGGAGTGTCACAACGACGCCAACAGAAATACCTACAACGGGCGCAAAGTGGGCACGCCTCACGGCGGAATATTTGGTTATCCGGTGGTGGCAGGAAAGTGGACCTGGAAGGGACTAAACGATAACGAGTGGTCACTAAAAAAGATTGCGATTGCGCGGCTGCCCGCGGACACAGACGAGAAATGGCGCAGCAAAGAGTTTCATGCGCTCCACGTGCAGCGCGTACGCGCGCTCAAGGGGATGCCTGCCAACGCGCAAGGAGAGCTGTCATGCTCGAGCTGCCACAAGAGTTTCAACCCCATCGATCGTGAAACTCCGCGAACCACTTGCGCGGGATGTCACAACGGAAGTGTTGAGCCGGGAAGCAGTCGCGTTCTAATCGCACAAGACAAACCAAACTGTGTTTCCTGCCACGTGCAACATCTTAAGGACCGGTGGCGCTGGAATTCTTCAATGCTGGCGGCTAAGTAGAATCTAGCTAACCGGTTTGTGGCAGGTCAGGCAGTCGTTCGAGCCAGGAATCTTGCCCTTGAGTGCCGGTCGCGCCGCGATGGCCTTGTCGTGACAGATATTGCAGTTCGTATGATACGCCACTTCGTTCGTCAGTTTTGTTGGCGTAGTTTTTCCGGTGTAAGTCACCGCCGGCAGCGGCGCGCTATCATCACCTGCCTGCAGATGGCATGCGCGACACCCCTTAACGGGTTTTGTGTCGGCTGCTTGTAATAGTGCGGCGGTCAGGGCCGTTGCTCTTTCAGAAGTTTTCAAAGGAGTCGCAAGGGCCGAAGGTGGCTGATCGGTGTGATGGCATTCTACGCAAGCGATAACTGTCTTCCCGTCAATGCTGTAGTTTTTGGTTGAGTGGTTCTCATGATTGAAGGGAACTTCGCCATACTTGTCTGACTGGCTGTCCTTCCCGAGCGTGACTTGCTTCGGCTGTACCTTGCTTTCCTTGGGAATATCCTGCGGCGCACTCAGTGCCAAACTTCTCACCACAGTTAATACCGCCAGACAACCCAACACGGCGATTAGGATTAGTAGTTTTCTCATTGAGCGACCTCAAAACCGAAAGTTTACGAGAATTGCCATGGAACAAGCGGGGAGGGAAGCAATGCGGGACAATCTTAAAGAGCGACTAGGAACGTGTCAAACTTTTTAGCCTCCCGATGCCCGCGGATTTGCACGGCTGATTTCACATCGGCATTTTGAAACTAGCGGAGGTGTGGCAGCGCCGGCAATCTTTAAACGCCAGATCGCCGCCGAACGATCGCTTGCCGTTGTGGCAGGTGAGACAAGTCATGCCGCGCGCAACGGAAAAGTGTTCAAAAGCCGACGGGGAACTGACCTGACGAGACTGAGGCGCGCCGGCCGTGAGCTGATGGCACTCGGCGCAGGTAAGCCGTTGGCCTGGGCCGTGCTTCGCGTGGCTAAAAGAGTAGCGAAAGGCGCGCGCGTTCGTTGAAGTTCGCGCGTAGGCTTTTTGGTCATGACAAACCCCACATGAAGCGATCTCGCGCCCTGAAGCAGATCTACTGTCGGGCCGGTGACAGGTGTAACACTGGTTATGGGCTGCAAGGCCCGTCGGGATTCCCAAGACCGCAGCGCTTCGCCCCTGGCGAGATCCAGCATGGCAACCGGCGCAGCCGCTGGGTGGCCGGGCCGACCCCGTCATGTGTTGAGCATGGTCGAATTTGACGTTGAAGCTTTCTTTGAATTTCGAAGGAAAACTTTTCAACGGCGGGTTGGAACCATTTACGTCCGTATGGCAGATCGCACACATGGGAACATTGGGCGTGACAAACTGCGCGAGGTGGCAGCCCGTGCACGCCTTGTGCCCGGGAAATCGGGGCGTGGCCGAATTGTCTCCAGCGCGTTCGTGGCAAGTCGCGCACGAAAGCGAGGCATGCTTCTGACTGCTGTGCCCGAAATTTGAGTAATCGAGATCCGAACCTTGTGGTGATCCGGTAAGCATCGTCAACTCTCTGTGCAAACTCTGTGTTCTCTGTGCCTCTGTGGTGAGGTTTGCGCGCGTTATGTTTACCACAGAGACACAGAGAACACCGAGGCAACACAGAGATGTAAGCCAGGCCACCCCAGAAGAGTAGTTGAAAGACTTAAGGAGCCGAAAGATTTTAACTCTCAGAAGACTCACTTTACGTCCTTGCGCTTCATTGGCGGCCGCTCCGCAATCAAATAGTGGCTGGCCGGCGGATCAAGCCGGCCCACATTGGACGTGTGACAATAGACGCAGACGAAGTCTCGATTCTTATCTATCGCTTCCAGCTCGTTGCTAATCTCGAGATGGCTGGGCGCCTTGTTGTGACATTCGCTGCAAGACGTTATTGGCACGTCGGGTTTTAGACCACGTAGCGTCGCAGCCTTGGTGATGTTGATGTGACAAGCCGTGCATTCCAATACGTGATTCTTCTCCGCGCCGCCCCCTTCGTGTCTAAACTTCATCGAAATGCGCTTAGGGGAATCACTCGCAACATAAGGCGAAGCGAGTTTGTGACAACCTGCGCAATTACTGCTGACCGGTTCTTCTGATTTAAAGTGGCAGTTAAAACAGGATGCATGGCTGGCAGGCACACTCTTAAAGGTCAACTTATCGGGAACGAATCCGTCGGGCCAGGCATTCACACCATCGGCGGGAGATACTGGAGGGTTTGTTCGCGGCCCATGGCAGATTTCGCAGTTGTTATAGTGCTTCGTTTTATCGTCCGCAGTAAAACTCGAACTTGCAAACGAAGTGCGCACGAACAACGGCCGCTCTTCTGCCGGTAACCTGCGAAGACGTCTTGCGATTACGTCCTGATGTTTGTCATGCGGAAACTCGATTAAGAACTGTCGTTGGCCTGCGGGATTGCGAAACGCGAACCGCACATCATCGCGCGGGGAGACCTTCGAGTGACAAATGGAACAGATAACCGGCTTTGCGCCCTTGAAAAACTGCGGCCGATGACAACTAATGCAAGCATCATGACTCGGGTAGTCTGCAGCGTCGGGATAGTCTCTTACTTTTTTCCAGTTGTCCGTCGGGATCTTGTGGCAGGTGTTGCATGCCGCCTGGTGCTTCTTTGTCGTGTGTGAAAATCTTGAATAGTCGATTGAAGGTGTGCGAACCGGCTGCGCCGGCCTGCGACGGGGCCTTTGTCCGCCGAAGGCCAGCAGACCCAGGGCCAGGACTACGACGGAAGTTCGAAAAACGAGTTTCATTGGGTAACTCACCAATCATTCTCTGTGCAACCTCTGTGCTCTCTGTGTCTCTGTGGTGGATGTATTGTTGTCGACAAGCCGCCACCACGGAGACACAGAGAACACAGAGGGAGCAAAGAGGTACTTGAAATGGCTATTCGTTGAATCTCATTTAGCCACTGCCTCGCAAACCGGCAGCGGCTTTTCCACCGCTACACACTTGACGTTCCTGTCTTTCCGATTGGAAATAAGAAATGGTTTTTCGGTTGCGAGGTCGCCGGGTTTCACCTGCACTTCGCAATTCCAACTGGCGCTCGTCGAGCCGATTTCGGTCGAAATAATGTTAGAAACTACATATGCTACCGGTTCGAGATCGGTGAAATAGGCAGTTCCGTTTCGATCAGTCATGACCGAAAGCACCTTCGCTCCTGATGTTACCTCCGCCTGCTTTATCAGTGCCTCAAGTTCACTCTGGCGATTCTTATAGAAACCGCTGCGAAGCTTTTCAGGAAGGTTAACAGTGAGCCACTTGCGCGCTAGCTGCCGATTCCCAAACTCTTTCTCGCCAACAGCCATGGCATTCAGAAACTCCGGGACTGCGGTCGCTCCCTCGATGTCGTCAGGCTGAATCTCGCGGCAATAAACTGATTCGCAGTCGTTCTCCTTCAACCACTTAATCAATGCTTCGCTGGCGCCGGCGCTGCGGTAATAACAGTCGCGAGAAAGTATCGGGCGCTGCCCAATCGCATCAATCAGGCTCTTGTTTTGTTCAAGTGAACCTTTTATGAGAAAGAAACGCTTCCGGGCCAGACCCTTTGTTGCCTCGTCCACTTTCACTCGCACGCGCAATCTGACCACGCCCCGAGCCCCCTGAGGAATATCGGGAATACTCGGGCTTTGCGCCGTACAGATGAACGCGAGCATCATGAGAATGAAACCGCCAGTCGTCTTTCGTAACATAATTTTCAACAACCCAATCCGGGTTTTTACAGATTAGGGCTGCGCGGAAACTTCAGGAAAGGAAGTCGGACGCCGCGCACGAAAACCTGATCGGAACGAATATTCGGCGAGGGCGAAAATCCGTTGCCGCCGCCCGCGCTGATCAAGTCGTCCTGGTCCACACCGTCACCGCTGATGCCAATCGCCCCAACCAGCACGCCATTTTTATAGAGCGGAACACTGCCTGGAAAAATTTGGATCCCGTTAGGCAAATTGGGAATGGTGCTGCAGGGAATGCCGGCGCCCCCGATGGCAGCCAGCAAATTTGTCTTGATCAAATCCAATTGCAGACCAACATTAAAAGGGCTCCAGTCGCCGATCGACGTGCTGAAAGGACCAGCGTCGGTGTTGTTAATGCCATCGGGAAAGAATGGTCGATGGAGAAAGCCGCCGGCGCGATCGGTGAACGCCACCGAACCATCAAGCATCAGACCGTCGGCAGCAGCGCGATCCACGTAGGTTCCGAATCCTGCACCGCGGAGAAGCGTTCCGGCGCTAGCGTTTGAATAGAAAGCAGCGGTCCTCGCCTTTTGTACTGAAACATCAAAACCAAATACTGGCGCATCGAGTTGACGAAACACGCCAAGCACTTTTCCACCCGCATCGACGACCGCAATTGTCACCCGCGCATTGCTGCCAAGCGGTTGGCGAATCGCCGCGCGCGTAATGTTTGCCTGTTGCGCTGCATGAGCAATTATTGTTTGTACTTCCGTCGCCGTTAGCGAATTTGGACCGGCAGGAGCAACACCAGCAACAAAAGGAAAGAAACGTGTATCGACCTCGCCGCTGATGCCGCCGACAACAGCGGGAACAAAGGCGGACGTTTGCGCGCCAATAATCGGAAATCCCGCGAGCACCACTCCGGGTAGACTGCCAAAAGAAATGGTGGCTGGTGTAGGCGGAGTAGATACGTTTGAGTAAGGC
>JALYSR010000265.1 GCA_030854715.1 Acidobacteriota bacterium | reverse complement strand
ACTGGGAAGTCTCCATCTCGACCTCGCCGATGTTTGCCTTGCGCAAACCTTCGAGCGCCGACGCCGTAACTTTCTTACCGGAGCGAACGATCGGGTCGGGACCGCGTCCCTTAATATCAAAATCCACTTTCATGCCGACCAGGCCGGTCGCGCCCTCGTCGGGCACCTGGATCATCAGACGTCCTTTTTCGACCCTAATCTCGTCAGTCACGTAAAGTGCTCGCAGGATGTCCTCGTCCGCAAACGAAGCATTCTTCACCCTATCTTCGAGGGCAGCATCGCTCTTCACCAGCTTGCCGTCGATCACCTTGCCGAACCAGAGACCAAGTGCACGCAGAAAAATCGACGCCAGAAACTTGCGTTTGCCAACGCGAACGTAGAGCAGGTTCTTCTGGTCGTATTCAAACTCAACCCAGGAACCGCGATAGGGAATGATCTTGGCGATATAAATAGCGCCGCGTTTGAAGAAGACGCCCGGGGATCGGTGTAACTGAGAAACGATCACGCGCTCGGTGCCGTTGATGATGAACGTGCCGTTGTCGGTCATCAAAGGGATTTCACCGAAGAAAACTTCTTCCTCTTTGATGTCACGAATCGAGAGCGCTTCGGTTTCCGGATCCTTGTCGTAGACAGTAAGCCTGATTTTGACCTTGAGGGGAACGCTATAACTCATCCCGCGTTCCTGACATTCCTGCTGGTCGTGCTTATGCTTCAGCCCGACGGGCTCGCCGCAGTTTTCGCAGAGCTGGGGACGGACGGAGTTAAACGTGCCACACTTGTGGCAAAGGGTTTCGCCGGCTGCCAGCGGATTGACCTTTATTGTAGAGCCGCAATGTTTGCAGTTCGCCCTCAGGTAATTGAGACCTTCCAGGCGTCCGCACTTACACTGCCAATTGCCAATTTGATACTCGACAAAATCGAGCGTGGCGGTGCCGCGGAAATCAGAGATTGGAAAGACCGACTGGAAGACGGCCTGCAATCCGGTGTTCTCGCGTTCCTCCGGCAGGAAATCCATCTGCAGAAAACGGTTGTACGACTCGCGCTGAATCTCGATCAGATTCGGAATTCTCACCGCCGTCGATATCTTGGAAAAGTCAACGCGCTCAGGCGCTTGGCTCGTGCGTTTCCCTAACCCTGTATTTATTGTTTGAAGCAGATTTGCAGACATGAGAGGTTCCTTACTCAATTGGCGATTTTGGATTGGCGATTTTAGATTGAAGCACCCGCCCCACCTCAATCGGAAATCAAAAATCCAAAATCTGAAATAGCCCAGAGACGCCAAGGCACGGTCAGAGCGTAGAATGCCCTGACCGCTTAATCACAAAAAAGCGGCTGATTCTTCGTCAAATTTTTTGGGAATAACGCCAGCGCCTCAATACTCTCTTAACTTAACCACTCCGACTATGAGTGTCAAGCCAACAACCCAGATCCAATTCGCCAGCCCAAAGTCCAAAGTCAGCGCGCGCGCAAACTTTGGACATTGGGCGTTGGATTTTGGACCAATTATTTCACTTCGACTGTCGCGCCCGCATCAGCAAGCTTCTGCCGGACGGTCTCGGCCTCTTCTTTCGAGACGCCTTCCTTCACCGGCTTCGGCGCCGCTTCGACGAGATCCTTGGCCTCTTTCAAGCCAAGCGCCGTCACTTCGCGAACAACCTTGATCACGTTGATCTTGTTGCCGCCTACGGCCTGCAAGATAACGTCAAACTCGGTCTTCTCTTCAGCCGGCGCTGCCGCCTCGCCACCGCCGCCACCTGCCGCCGGAGCTGCCACCGCAGCCGCCGCTGCGGAAACGCCAAAAGTCTCTTCCAGCTCTTTCACGAGCTGTGAGGCTTCCAGAAGCGTCATGCCCTTTAAAAACTCAATAACATCTTCACGTGTTGCTGCCATGATTGCCTTTCTATCCTCCTCAAGGGTTCCTTTGTTGCTGTCTGTTTTTCCGATTCGCAGCAGGAGAACCCACGGGACTCTTTTCGAGTTGCTGCATCGCAACTGGAAAACCGTCCGAAGCGCGAAGTGCGATCTGACTTATCGCTGCGCTCGTTTTCCGCGTCCGGCCCACTGACTACATTGCGGAATACGGATTTCGGAATGCGGGTTTGTTTTCGCATTCTGCATTCCGCATTCTAAATCCCTAGGCGGCTTCTCCGCCTTTCTGATCACCAATCTGTTTGATTACGACCGCCAGGTTACGCGGCACCGCTGAAAGCACGGTGACAAGACGCTGCGCCTGGCAATTGATCAAGAACAGTACCTTTGAAATCAATTCTTCCTTCGAAGGCAGGCTGGCAATAGCTTCGACATCTCGCAATGCAACGACCTTGCCTTCGACAATACCTACCTTGAACTTGAAAATATCCGGGTTGGCCTTCGTAAACTTGGCGATGGCTTTTGAAAGGTTAACCGGGTCTTCGTTGCTCAGCGCTACGGCCGTTACGCCTTTGAACTGGTCCGCCGCCTGTTCCAATACCGTGCCTTCGGCTGCTTTGCGAGCCAGCGTGTTCTTCACAACTCCGTAGCTCACGCCGGCTTCACGCAACTGATTGCGCAGCTCCTGATCCTTGGGAACAGTCATTCCCTGGAATCCCACCAGCATTGCCGCCTTGGCGTTCTTAAATTGCTCTGTGAGAGCTTCCAAATCTTTTTGTTTCTGTGCCTTTGTTTTCATTGCAGCTCCTCACCTACTTGACGTAGTTGGCTTCGTCAAGCAAAACGCCCGGGCTCATCGTCGCAGCCAGGTTTACCTTCTTCACGTATTTGCCTTTGGCGGTCGACGGCTTCGCTTTCACGACAGCTTCGAGCAACATCTTCGCGTTGTCGCGCAGTTTGTCGGCCTCAAAAGAAACTTTCCCCACAGGAACGTGAATCACACCGGTCTTATCGACGCGATACTCGACCTTGCCGGCCTTTGTTTCCCTGACTGCCGTTTTTACGTCGAAGGTTACAGTTCCGGTCTTGGGGTTGGGCATCAGGCCGCGCGGGCCAAGCACTTTTCCCAGTCCACCAACGAGTCGCATCATGTCGGGAGTAGAAACGACGGCATCAAAATCGATCCAACCTTCTTTGATCTTGTTGACCATATCCTCGCCGCCAACATAATCCGCGCCCGCATCTTCGGCTTCCTTAATCTTGTCGCCCTGGGCGATCACCAGGACCTTTTTGGATTTGCCCAGACCGTGTGGCAGAACCAGCGTGCCGCGCACAAGTTGGTCTGCCTTGCGTGGATCCACGCCCAGCCAGACGGTCAGTTCAACTGTTTCGTCGAATTTAGCGAAGGCAATCTCCTTAACTTTGGAGACCGCTTCTTCAAGGTTGTACTTGCGCCCGACTTCAATCTTCTCGGCCGCTGCGTTGTATTTCTTTCCGTGCTTCTTCATTACTTACTCCTGAGGTGCCGACGGGATTTCAGATTGCAGAGTGCGGAGTGCTGATTAACTCTTTGCAAACGCCTTCCTCTGTCCCTCCCTCTCAAATGCGATTCGGATGTCGGATAATCCGCAATCCGAATTCCGCAATCACTCAATCGTGAGCCCCATCTGCCTTGCAGTTCCCGCAATCGTCTTTATAGCCGACTCCAGGCTGGTGGTGTTTAGATCCTGCAGCTTCGTCTTCGCAATCTCTGCGATTTTAGCTTGCGAGATTGTGCCAACCTTTTCGCGGTTTGGCTTGCCCGAACCTTTCGAAATTCCGGCCGCCTTCTTTAAAAGGTCCGCCGCGGGCGGCGTTTTCGTTTCAAACGTAAACGAGCGGTCCGCAAAAACCGTGATCACCACCGGTATCTTTAGGTCCGGATCCATCTGCGCGGTCTTGGCATTAAACGCCTTGCAGAACTCCATGATATTGACGCCATGCTGGCCGAGGGCCGGGCCGATTGGAGGCGCCGGATTGGCTTTGCCCGCCGGGACCTGCAACTTAATGTAGCCTGTTATTTTCTTCATAACTCGTAAATGGTGAATGGTGAATCGTAAATGGTAGGAACGACCGTGCGTCCTATTTACCATTAACCATTAACCATTTACCGCCTTTCATTCTTCTTCTGCAAAGGTCACCTTTTCGACGTCCAGGAAGTTCAACTCGACGGGTGTCGATCTCCCGAAGATCGTTACGGTAACTTTCAGCGTCGACTTGTCTTCGTTTACTTCTTCTACTTTGCCGGTAAAGCTCTGAAACGGTCCCGACTTGATTCGCACCGTTTCGCCAGCCGCATAAGAAAACTTCGGCTTGGGTTTCTCGGCAGCTTCAGTCACGTTATGAACAATCTGATCAACTTCCTGCGGCGTCAATGGCGTCGGGTTGTGTCCCCCAACAAAGCCGGTAACCTTCGGCGTAGACTTGATCATGTGAAAAACGTTGTCGGGAATGTGACCACGTTCATCGCATTCAATTTGGACCAGCACGTAACCTGGATAGAACATGCGCGAAGATTCGATGCGCTTGTTTCCCCGCATCTCGACGACAGTTTCAGTCGGCACCAGCACTTCCGTAATCTCGTTCTGCAGATCAGTATCCCGTACGCGCGCCTTCAGGCTGTCGCGAACTTTCTTCTCGTGTCCTGAATAGGTATGAAGTATGTACCACTGCTGCATTACGAGTGCTTCCTTGCCAATCAGGCTGCTCCGGTCATCCAGTTGAGTAGATGGTTGAGTTGAACCAGTAGAAATGCCCATATACGGTCGACCAAAAATAAATAAACTGCGAAAAAGATGACTGCCACGAGCGTAATGATAGTGGTGTTTTTGACCTCGTTAAGCGTGGGCCAGGAGACGCGCTTCA
>JALYSR010000262.1 GCA_030854715.1 Acidobacteriota bacterium | reverse complement strand
TCTCTGGTCAGTTGGAAGAGCTTTCGGCCGTAGCGAATACTGCCAAAGGCGGCGCCAGAGCAGCGCAGGAAACAGCGGATTCGGCAGTTAGAGGAGTGAACGCAACCAACGACCGCATCTCCGCGTTGGATGATTACGTGCCGCAAACAGTGCTGGCGGTTAATTTTAAGGTTGGCAGCGCCGTGTTGTCGCCTGACTCAAAAGCAAAGCTCGATGAGGTTGCCACCAAAGCACTCAATGCCAAGGGCTATGTGCTGGAGGTTTCCGGCTTTGCAGATGCGACTGGCAGTGTGGAAAGAAATCGCGCCCTGAGCCAGCGCCGGGCTGATGCCGTTATTCGTTACCTGGTAGAGAATCACAACATTCCGCTGCGTCGCATTGTGACGCCGTATGGATATGGTGAATCGCATCCAGTGGCCGAAAATTCATCACGCGACGGCCGCGCACAGAATCGGCGGGTTGAGGTGAAGTTGCTGGTCAATAAAGGTCTGATACAGCAGGCGCCGACGATGACCAGCTCGGGTCAGTAACAAAAAGCGCGGGTGCTTCGCAGACAAGCAACCAGCAAAAGTAGCCCCCGCACCTAAACGCCATGAATCATGCCGCCGGAACAGTTGTTATTAAGAAAACAAACTAAGGCCAGCAATGGCGAGGTCTCCGGCGGGGCAGTTCCGCTGGGGTGCTAACCCTGGCGGCATGAGGAATGGTTTGATGAATAAAGGACCTAGGGAAAAACACTCGGGGCCAGCGCTGCTTTTCGCGGTGCTGGCTCTTTTTTGCTTCTCTCCGTTTGCGACGGCCCAGACCATTCGCGACTTGCCGCCTCCGCCTGCCGCGCCTACTCCCAAACCAAAGCCGACGCCGGCTCCACCCAAGGATGAAGACTTCGATGTCATTCGAGTCAACTCAAACCTGGTGATGGTTCCTGTTTCGGTGACGGATGCGAAAGGCAATCCCATTCATGGTTTGCAAGTGGGCGATTTTCGTCTCGAAGAAGAGGGGCGCACGCAACAGATTGTCGAGATCGGGAATCCCGATCAAGTACCTCTCGACATCGCCATCTTGTTTGACGTCTCGAGCAGCGTTAGCCAGAAAGGGTTTTTTACCTTTCAGCAACAAGCGGCGGCCAGCTTCTTAAGGCAGGTTTTGAAACCAATTGACCGAGCTGCGGTTTTTACGATTACAGATCAGCCGAGACTCGTAGAACCCCTGGCTCCGGCAAACGTAGCCGCAGCAAAGCTGCTGACTATTCCGGCCGCAACCTCTCCAGTTCCGACTGCGTTTTATGACACTGTAGTGGCGGCTGCCAAATACCTGACGGATAAATCGTCTGAGCGTCATCGACGAGTGATTCTTGTCATTTCCGACGGTGATGACAACTTCAGCAACCTGGTAAGAGACTTGACCCTTGCTGAATCGCGAGCAAGTCAAAAAGGGCAAATTACGCCCGCGGCGGCTCGAGAAAGCCTTCTGGCGCGTCGCCGCCTGGCGGTGACCGAAGTACAACGTGCAGTCCAGAAAGCAGATGCAGCTTTTTACTCAATCAATCCGGGTGGCCCTTCAGTACATCTGAATCAGATTAGCACGCGCGCGCAAAATGCCATGCAGGCAATTGCGGAATCGACCGGCGGTACCGCCTTCGTGCCTGATTCTGATAAAGATTTGGAAAGAGTATTCAATGAAGTTGCGGCCGAGCTCCGCGGACAATACCTGCTGCAATATTACTCAAACTCGCAAGCCTCGGGATCGCAGTTTCGGCGTATCGCAGTTGGCTTACCTACACACAACGAATTGCAAGTGCGTGCTCGTCAGGGTTACTACTCGAAACAGGCAAAGGATGAAGGCGGAAGGATGAAGGATGACAAGAAACAATCTCATTAACCTATTTTCATCCTTCATCCTTCCGCCTTCATCATTGCTCTTACCGCATTTCCAGCAAGACATCAGTTAAGCGATTGACCACGTCCAGCAGCGTCCGCCCTGCTTTATCAAATTGATTTGCAGCGGCTTGATCTTCCGCGTCAGCCGCACCCGCCGCAACGCCTGCAAGCTTTAAGTAGTAGCGCTCCAATTCCGGCCTCGTGCGAAAATCTAGTTCCAGTTTGTCCAGTCCTTCCCGAACCGATTGAATACTCGTTCTTACAGTTAGCTTGTTTCTCTTCGCTTGATCTAAGACCGGCTGTGACGCCTCATTGCGGCTGGCAGCGTCGTCAACGCCCTCGAGTCCTTTGGCAACCCCGCCCAGCAAATAAATAAAGCGCGTCAGGATTTTTATCTGGTCGGCAACGCGGGCCGCTCCTTCACGCTGAACGTCTGAACCTTTCGGTTTACCGCTCGAACGGGTGGATCTCGTGGTGCGTTTTCTGGTTTGCGAAACACCGGTTGTGGGAAAGAGGCCAACTGCAGCTATCGACGCCGCTATGAACAGAGTCAGGATTCGTTGCACCGTGATTCTCCTCTTGATTGTTTTCGACTGGGTATTGGCCGTCATTATAACCACAAAGATGGCAAAGGACGCGAAGAACGCGGCGCTACCGCGCTTGGTTCTGTACTTCCTCGCGAACTCAAACTGAAAGACTCAAACGTTTGTTCACGGTCTCTTAGCCTCTTCTTTGCGTGCTTTGTAGTCTCGACTGTTAGAATGACGCGACACATCAACGTGCAGGTTGGATCAGTGAACGATAACAAAACGCTCTTAGTCAGAAAACTTGGTCGCGTCGAATACCCTGAAGCGCTGCGGCTGCAGAAAGAGTCAGAACTTGCAGTCAAGGAAGGCCGGCAAGCGGACACTCTCCTGCTGCTCGAACATCCGCATACCTTAACCGTTGGCCGTCGTGGCGATAGCGGCGGCATTTTGATGTCACAGGATTTGCTCGAAGCCCGCGGCGTAACTGTCTTTGAAACCAATCGCGGCGGAAAAATAACCTACCATGGACTGGGCCAGATTGTCGGTTATCCCATAATCAACCTGAGCCCGGATCGCGAAGACGTTCACGCATACGTCCGCGACCTGGAGGAAGTGTTAATACGCACAATGTCGGATTACGGAATTGAAGCTTCTCGAATAGAAGGGCTCACCGGAGTGCACACCGCGCGCGGCAAAGTTGCCGCCATTGGCGTCCACATCGCGCGTTGGATCACCACGCATGGGTTTGCCCTGAATGTAAACACCGATCTCAGTTTCTTCAATTTAATAATCGCTTGCGACGGCGAGCAGGTGACCTCAATGGAAGATTTGCTGCGCCGCGAAGTTGACATGAGTGAAGTTGAGGATCGAATAGTTGTGCACTTTGCTGACGTGTTTGAGATGCAGGCGCAGGAACTACGCCGTGACTTTTTTCACCTGTTCGTTTAGAGAGCGGACTTGTCCGCCTCTCTCCTTTGGGGCACAAGTGCCCTTTCTAAACAGCAATGGTTGGTAACCGCCAAGAGAACTGCTTCGATGCTTACAATCGACCTCATCAAACAAGCTGCCACGCGTATCCGCGGCCGAATCCATCGCACGCCTGTCGTCACCTCGCGTTCATTCAATCAGCTGGCCGGCTGCGAAGTCTTCTTCAAATGCGAAAACTTGCAACGCGCCGGTGCGTTTAAGATTCGTGGCGCCACGAACAAAATCCTGTCTTTAACCGCCGAAGAAAAAGATCGCGGAGTCGCGGCTTTCTCTTCCGGCAATCATGCGCAAGCGGTGGCGTTGGCGTCGCACGAAGCTGGAGTCAACGCAGTCATCGCCATGCCGGATGATGCGCCGAAAACGAAGGTCGCGGCGACCAGGGAGTATGGCGCGGAAATTATTTTCTACGATCGTCTGCAACAGGACCGTGAGGCCGTTGCTATAAAAATTGCTGAACGCGATGGGCGAGTGATGGTCCCGCCTTATGACGATTATTTCATTCTTGCCGGACAGGGTACGTGCGGGCTGGAGTTTCTCGAAGAGGTTCCTGACCTCGATTGTATTCTGGCTCCCTGCAGCGGCGGTGGGCTGTTTGCAGGTGTCAGCACGGCGGCAAAAGCTGTGAATCCACGAATACGCTGCTTTCCAGTTGAGCCTGATACTGCTGACGACACACGGCAATCGTTTCTCAAGGGTGAGCGAGTATCAATTCCGCCTCCGCCGACTATCGCAGATGGTTTGCGTGTTCAATGCCCGGGCACATTGACGTTCCCCGTGCTCCAGAAAACCGCTGAAGACGTTTTGACTGTTTCCGATGAGGAAATTATTGAAACGATAAGATTCTTTCTTTTCCGCATGAAGTTGCTTGTCGAACCCTCGGGCGCGGCGGCGGCCGCCGCGGTGCTCACAGGCAAATTGCCACGGGATGCCAAACGCGTCGGCGTGGTTCTTTCGGGCGGCAATATCGATGCAGAGCTCCTTTCACAACTCCTGCTGCCGAAAGGGCAGTAGGAAAATCTATTATTAATGTTGATGTTTGCCCTGGATGTAGCGCCTGAGCCAGTACGCGCCGTGTCCTGGGGACCTCTGCTTCTGATTCTAGTAATCGTTTTCGTGCTGGCCGTGTGCTTCACCCTTGGTCTTGTAGTTTGCTCATCCGGCTTAAGCGTCGTAAGGCCGCTCAACTTAGCAATCCAAACCACTGCCACGCATTCATTACTTCACCAACGCCGAAAGAAGCAAGGTTGGCCACGATGATGACGAGGAAGTCGCGCCACATTGATGGCTTGCCGACGTGTTCTTTGTTTCCAAAGGCCAACCAAAACAAGGCGCATTCCGCCACCGGCGCAAAAGTTTCCGCCACGATCAAATAGAGAGAGCGGGACTCTGGCGAAAATAGCAGCGGCAAAACGAGCGTGACGATTGGATAAGTGCAAGCCGTCAGCCACACGCCCGCAAAGAGTTTCCTTCGTAACGGGTGACGACGAGACAAACCCACGACCAGGATCGGAGTCTCGATCAGAATTGTGAGCAGGTAGCCAAGCGGAAGGAAGTGCCAGAGTTCGTTTGGAGACATATTAGTCCGGGGCAGACGGCAGGAGTGGGGGTAGGAAGAACGATTTTCCATTTCTCATTATCAATGGTCATTTTCCATTGACTGAGGCCCTCCAGCCCAAAATGTCAAAATGAAAAATGAGAAATGAGAAATGGAAAATCTTCTCTTCTCCTTCCTCTCGTTCTAAAGCATGCGCAGCAGAAACGGTGCTTCGGCCAGGACGTGTGCGATAGCTACAGTGAAGTAGATGTCACGAGTTGTGGCGTAGTCCACGGAAAAACCAAACCAAAGTACCGCCACCGTAAACAAACCAAAGGCCAGCACAGCCCCAACCAATTTCGGGAAACCACGCGGATGGCGAGCAAGCGGCACAGCCTTGACGTTCCAGATCGAGCCGCGACGGCGAGAGGATGACGACATATCTCCGCCTGGCGCCTTAATCAGCGGCCCAATCAATGGCAAAGCAACGAGCCAGACGCCGTAGTGCAGCATCTCCAAAAAGACGTGAACAGATACCAGCAATTGGCTCGACACGTTTGGCAGTAGCTGGGCTCCCGCATGCTGCGTGATGCGCCAGAACAGTCCGTTGTCGTCTGCCAGCGGAGCGGTGCGTGAGAGTTGCCAAATCATTCCAGCGAGTAGCAGCGGCAACAAGCACAGGCAGCGATGATAGGCGCGTCGCCAGTCGGGACGCGTTCGGCGCAGGTGTCGATCCAGAAACCACAACGCAATGAGTGGATGCAGATACACTATTGCGAGGCTGAAAAATTCCGGCGCCAGCCAGTTGAGTGAACTCAACGACAGCGCGACTGGGACGGCCCAGAACCAGTCACGCCGTATTTTTTGTTTTCCCCGCAGCCAGATGAGAACTCCAACCCAAAGCAGCAAAAGAGTGTTCCAGGAAGCCAGCACGGTGGGCCAGGCGTCGCCCTTCATAACCTGAAGGTTATAGAGCAAGGGCAATGCAATATAAGTCGCAGTCAAAAAACCGATTCCAGTGAAGGCGGTTAGGAAGAAAGTGCGGGACTTGCCGAAACGCACGGGCAGGCGCATCAGGAAATAGCGCAACTCAAACCAGTTATGAGGGCCGGCAAATAGAAAAACTGTGACAACGGAAAACTGAAGTGGCACCCAACTCGCCAACAACGCAGACAACAGAGCACACGCGAGCAAAATGCTCGTGAATGCCTTGATGCTGAGCTGACGACTGGCTGTCCAGCCGACGCGCCAGGCTACCAGTTCGATACTGGCGGTACGTTCCATTTACCTCTACTCGTCTCCGGGTCTGCCTGGGTTTTGTTTGAGGGGAATGATCAATTTCATGGCTGCTCCGCCATCCGGTACGATTTCCAGAATGATGCCGCCACTGGTTGACTGTCCGGTGCTCAAATTTTTCGGAAGGTTGCGCCAGAAATAACCTGGCGGTGGTCCGGCGTTCGCGCGCGTGATGATAGCCGCCGCCCCCAGCATGGCTACGCTTATCAAAATAGCTGCCGCAGCTTTCTGGCCGCGACTCCGGGAAGCCGCAGACCGGGCAAACCACACTCCGGCAAAGGAGACCGACATGAACATGAGTAGACCAGCGACAACTGTGCTGGTTGGACTATTCGCGATGCGCTGACTGAATGAGGCACTTGTCGTCCCTGCGTTCAACGCATCGCGTAACTCTGCCGCTACGCTCTGAGAAATCTGCAGGTGTGCCTGGTACACTTTGGAGTCAGGCACAATCTCCATGCCGGTATTCATCACCCGTTTCGGCTCGCTTGCGGGCGTTGCGGAGGCTTTAGGCTTCGCGATATCGGCGTAGGCCGTGATGGCGGTCGCGAGCATCAAGCAGAGAGCGCAAAAAGTTAATAGTCGACTGGTTTTTCCAGTGGGGATTCGTCGCGTGGGGGTTGGTTTCATGGGTACCTCCAAATTTGGTTTTTGCAAAGTCGAAGCATGCGGGTTTTGCTAATTTTGGCGCGCAGTATAGCGCAAAGCAGCATGGGTTCAGTGCCTAATTCCCTTTGGCGATGCTAGAATCCTAGAACGGTTAAGCGAGGAAAAACTTGTCACGCGAACTACGAGTAATCACAAATAGCCCCGGGATTCGTCAGCCAAAGCCTGAATGGTTAAAGATTCGCCTGGGCGATCCGGCGAATCAGAACCAGGTGCTGAAACTGATCGAAGGCCTTAATCTGCACACGGTCTGCCAGGAGGCGCGTTGCCCCAACATCTTTGAGTGCTGGTCGGATCGCACGGCGACATTCATGTTAGGCGGCGACATTTGCACAAGGCACTGCGGCTTTTGTGCCGTTGGAAAAGGAGAGCCAATTCCACTTGATTCCAATGAGCCGCGCCATGTGGCAGAAGCTGTGCGTCAACTCAACCTTGCGCACACCGTGATCACTTCAGTCAATCGTGACGATTTGCCTGACGGCGGCGCTGCGCATTGGGCTGAGACGGTTACGCAGGTGCGCGCCCTCAATCCTGACTGCAAGATTGAAGTTTTGATTCCCGATTTCAATGGTGACGAAGACGCGCTTAACACAGTACTCGATTCCCGGCCAGACGTCTTGAATCACAATACTGAAACAATCGCCCGGCTTTACCGGCGAGTCAGGCCTGACGCTTTTTACGAGCAGTCGTTGACTTTGCTGCGACGCGCGGCCGAACGACGCGATCGCGAAGGGCGCGGCATGAAGACCAAGAGCGGCATCATGGTGGGACTGGGCGAGACGTTTGATGAAGTGTTGGAGTTGATGAAGGACCTGCGCGCGGTTTCCTGTGACATCATCACCATCGGCCAATATCTCCAACCGCATGCCCGCCGGCTTCCTGTCGAGCGCTACGTTACACCGGAAGAGTTTGCGCGCTGGCGCGAGCTGGGAATGCAGATGGGATTCAAACACGTCGAATCGAGCCCGTTAACCAGATCCTCGTATCACGCCCGGCAACAGGCTTCCGACGAGTCACCAACGGAAGCCCGAAACATGCCACAGATTTACGCGGATGCTCGCGGATAAGATTGGCAGAACCAGCATCTTGTCCAGCCGTTTTACCATTCATTTCATCCATTCCCGAAATGATCAGCGCCAATCCGCGTTTATCCGCGGCAAAGTAACTTCATGAAAGCAGTCATCTTCAATCAACATGGCGGACCAGAAGTACTGGAGTACGCTGAGTCGCCGGATCCAACTATTGAAGCAAACGAGGTTTTGGTTGAAGTCAAAGCTTGCGCTCTGAATCACCTTGACGTGTGGGCGCGCGGCGGTTTGCCAGGAATCAAGATCCCACTGCCGCACATACTTGGCAACGACATTGCCGGTGTGGTGCGCGATGTGGGCGAATTGGTTTCCTGGGTCCAGACCGGTGACGAAGTGATGCTTCATCCCGGTGTCTCTTGCGGCCATTGTGCAGAATGTCTCGCGGGTCGCGACAATCTCTGCCCTGAATATGACATCCTGGGTTATCGACGTCATGGCGGTTATGCTGAACTCGTTGCGGCGCCGGGAGTAAACGTCATTCCCAAACCAGGAAATCTAAAGTGGGAAGAGGCGGCCGCATTGCCGTTGGTAACCGTGACAGCCTGGCACATGCTCGTCACGCGAGCGCAGGTTCGGCCGGGTGAAGATGTGCTGATTCATGCGGCGGGCAGCGGCGTAGGCTCAATCGGAATTCAGGTCGCCAAACTTTTAGGCGCGCGCGTGATCGCCACTGCCAGTTCCGATGAGAAGCTCGCGAAGGCCAAGGAGTTGGGCGCCGACGAGGTGGTGAATTACAGTTCTGAGGATTGGCCCAGAGAAGTAAAACGGCTGACCAACAAAAATGGAGTCGATGTTGTCTTTGAACACACCGGCGAAGCTACCTGGCCCGGCTCAATTGCCTCGCTGAAGAGTAATGGCCGACTGGTAACCTGCGGTGCCACGAGTGGGTATCAGGCGCAGACTGACCTTCGCCTGGTCTTCTACCGTCATCTGACGATTCTTGGTTCTTTCATGGGATCGAAAGCCGAGCTGCTCGAAGCGATGAAGTTCGTTAGGAGCGGAAAAATTCACGCCGTAGTCGATCAAACACTGCCGCTCGCGGAAGCGCGGCGTGCTCATGAATTGATGCAGAATCGCGCACAGTTCGGTAAGCTAGTGCTTGTTCCGTAATGATCCATTTTTCTGGATGGAGATGCTCCCCACTCCAGCCGGAAACCAATTGCACCTCGAAGCTGCCTGCCTGCTAACTTCTATTTTCCCGTGTAGTCCTCAACAATAAACCGCTTCTTCAATAGCTCCAGATTTCCCTTTGCCAAATCGAAGTTTGTTCCCGCGATGACCTTCTTCCCTCCATTCGTGGTCACCCAATCAACCACCTGCGGCGCGTTGGTTCTTAAATAAGCGCCGTCATTTTTATCGAGCGGCTTCCCGTCTTTTCGGGCAAAAACCCAGATATACGTGTACTGACCTTTGCGCACGTACTCCAGGTCTGCCTCAAAACCGGTTTTGGGTGAGGGCGCAGGCGACGATTGAGTGGGGCCAGGAACGTTGGAAGAAGCATTGTTTGTGTTCCCGCTGCTGCAAGCGTTGAAGCTCATTCCAGTGACAAGGAACGTCAGAATGATCACGTTTGAAATCTGAGGCGTGCGTCGCATGATGTTCAGATATTAATTCAAAAGGGCATCGTTTGGAATTCAATCAGAGCCTATTCAACCCACGAAATTAGGGCGGATTGTTTTCCTGAGGCTGTTCGTCTCCGCCGCTCTCGTCTGTCTGTGATTCTTCCGGTTCAGCCTTCTGATCGCGTATGTGAAGCACCGTGCAATCGCGATCTTCATAAACTATTTCAAACCAACCGCTCGTTTTGGCATTGTCAAAAAAATCGTCATGGGCGTTGTCGGTGAAAACATAACGCGCGCCGAAGCGATCGCGAATTAATGGACCAGGATCCTCCTGCTCGCCCAGCGTAATGCGATCGTAAAGCTTTGACAGGGCCGGATCGCGATCATAGAGATAAGTGGGATCGAGTCCCGACACATAATTGTGTGACGGGTCGTAATAAAACAGTCGGGGGAAATCATCCCAGTCCGTATTGAATATCCTTTGACCCGCCGGCACATTCGACCGCATCCATTCAGCCCCGGCCTTGTAGTAACTATGCGGTTCGCTGGAGGCAATATCTCTGGTCGTGGCTCTGAGGTTAAGAAAGAGAACTGCCCCGAGCACAACTGCCACAATCGCAAGAGCTATCGTACGCCACAGCGCTTTCTTCTCGTCCTCTGTAGTCGCTCCGGCTGACTGAGGCCGATCGAGAAACGGTTGCAGCTCATCCAGCATGTCCGCCGGCAGTCCGCTTAAGGTCGAACGGGCGCCCTGCAACCAGGGTTGGAGCGCAAAGGCGGCAAAGATGACGGCGAACGGAGGCCAATACTCAGCGATTCGTTTCCAACGCGCAGTCATGATCATAAGCGCGGTTGAAAAAACCAGGAAGAACAGAGCGTGATGAGAGCGTTTGCGGTCCGCCGGATCAAAACTCACATAACCAACGACCATCGCCAGGCACGCCACCACGGAGTTGCCGAGGAATTCCCAGGTGTCGTAGGGATACCATTCCTTGCCTACATTCGTAGAAAACCCTGACGCCGTAAGTTTAATTTTGAGGTGCTCGTAGAACAGATGGAGGTTTTGGGGAAAGTAAGGATTGACTATTAAACCCGTCGCCGTGCCTGCTAAAACCCAGACAATCGGCCGCCATTCAAAGCGCCGCTCAGTCCAGGCAATGACAGCCGTCCAGATGATGACTGCGAGGATTAACAACACAAACATGTCGTAGGTAGCCGTGAAGACAAAACTCAACGGCAGCAGTGGCCAATATTTCTTGCTGAAGAACAGGTGAATTCCGATTATCAGAGAAATGACCGCGAAGGGCGGCGCCTTGGCCATGTTTAGCCGGTAGAGAAACGGCGCTGAACACGCAAGCAGGGCGAGCAGCCAAACAAGCGAGTAACGAATTCGATAGCGAACCAGGAACCAGTAACAGGAAAAAACCGCCACGCCAGCAAAAATAGTCGAAGATATTTTCGCGCCAAGTCGAAGATCACCAAACCAGGTGAAGGGCATTTGAAAAAAGTGGAAAAGCAGGTGGTGATCTACGTAGTTTCTGGCATCAAGAATGGTGAGCGGCAGCCAGGTAAACTGGGGCGGAAAGTCTCTGGCACGCAGCGACTCCCAGAGCATGCGGCTCCATTTAATATGATAATAGCCGTCAAAATCACCACAACAAATTGCGTCAGTTGAGAATTGAAGGCTCCAGAATATCAAGCCGATCGCGATGGCTGCGGCACAGAGTTCGACAGCGCGCCGTGCAGATTCAGATTTCAAAAATACGGGAAGATGGGAAGAGGTTTTCATCTACCGGCCAACTGCTTTGCGATGAGCATTCACGCTAAAGTAGTCTCACAGTTGTTCGATAAGATCGAGGAAGGCGCGCGGATCGATTGGCTTTGTTACGTGCTCATTAAACCCGGCATTCAGCGAGCGATTGCGGTCGTCAAACATGGAATAACCAGTGACCGCCACCATCGGAACGGTTTCGTAATCCGGCAGCGCTCTTAACGCCTGGGCTAGTTCATAGCCATTCATTTCGGGCATCCCTATATCCGAAATGATCACATCAAAACGATGTTCCCGTGCCAGGGCAAGTGCATCCAGTGCGTTGGAAGCCGTTGACACCTCATATCCCGCATGCGTCATCAGCACCGACAACATCTCTGTAACATCAGAGACGTCGTCTACTACCAGCGCCCAGCGGTTTTTTCGCGAATCGGCGAGTGAAGATTCCTTGCGCGGCAACCTGGATTCTGACTGCTGCTCGCCCGACGGCAAAAACTGTCTGGATAGTTGAATCGGTCTCCACGAATTTGAAAGAGTAGGGAGCGTATAGCTTGGCTGCATCATCCGGGCCTTCCGCAACTGTCGTATTTCAAATGCTCCAGCAAGGGGGACTTAATTTAGCCGAAAGAAGAACCTGTGTCTAGGGTTTCTATTTCGATTTGGAATTTAGAAGAGTTTCAACGGCAGCCGCGAGCTCGGCGGGATCAATTGGCTTGGAAAGATGCAAATCAAAACCGGCAGCAATCGCGGTGTCAGCATCGTTTTGAGAGGCGTATCCCGTGAGTGCTATAGCCGGGAGACTCTCCAAACCCTGTTTTCGTCGCAAATCCGCAATCAGTTGCAAACCATCCATCAAGGGCATAGCAATGTCAGAGATTAGTATGTCGAAAGCGTCTCGTTCAGCAATCCGCAACGCCTCCAGCGCGGAACTGCAGGGGATTGTTTCAAAGCCTCGACTCTGAAAACTTGCGGCCAGCATTGCCAGAGTGTCGGGCTGATCTTCTACGATCAAAACACGGATGTGCTTTTTCCGGTTCGCGACCTCAGGTTTGCGCGCAGTTTCCTTCCTATCTTCGCGCGCGCCTCCTTCGCGAGGCAGGTTGATTTTGAAAACGCTTCCTTTGCCTTCACCCTCGCTGGCCGCCGCCACGGATCCACCGTGTGCGTCCACGAAGCTTTTCACCAGCGCGAGGCCAAGGCCCAAACCGCCAAAAGCGCGAGTGCGAGAACCATCAGCCTGCCGAAAGCGCTCAAAAACGAAAGGTAGAAACTCGGGTGCTATCCCCTGACCCTGATCTTTGAAGCTAATGATCGCTTCCGAGTCGGTTGTGTCGCAGTTGATGTTTACCATTCCGCCCGCAAGCGAAAATTTTATTGCGTTCTGAAGAACGTTACAAAACGCCTGATTGAGCCGGTTGCGATCGCCTGTGATTGTCACCGACTCAGCTTCATCAGCAATCTTAAGTCTCAACTGCACGTTTGAGTCGCGCGCATAAGAACGCATCGTCTCAACCGCTTCCGATAAAACGCTGACGAGCGAAACAGAAGTTTCTTCAAGCTGCATCTTGCCGCTCAGAATCGCCGACATGTCCAGCAGATCATTTATCAGTCGTT
>JALYSR010000248.1 GCA_030854715.1 Acidobacteriota bacterium | reverse complement strand
CTAGCATCCGGCGCTACCGCGCTCGGCTCTGTAATGACCTTGCTAACTCGAAACTGACTCACTACTTGCGTTTGGCTTCTCTTTAACTTTCGCGCTGCCTGTAATAAAGTCGGTCTCCTACTCTTATACGAATTGCGAAGGGGACCGATGAAACCGTCTTTATCTGAAGACTCGATCCGAAACATCACCACGCGTCTAAGTCAGGCGAACAGCGATTTTGCCGGCAACTATCCGGGCGAAACGGGAAAGCGCCAGCCTGTGCACACCGTTTACGGCGGCGCGCACCTTTTCAAATCCGATTCGGCGGGACGGCTGGGCGCGCTGGCGCGGCGCTCGCTGGACCAGTTTGCGCCTGATTTTCTGAGCTTCGCAAAAGCCATCGGTTTGCCCGGCGCAGCGCAATTGCCCGACTCCCTCGATGAAGATGAGGGACTAACAGCACGGCTGGGAAGTAACCCAGAAGAGGTGCGTCAGACGAACAAAGCTGCCTGGCTTGGCAATTCGATCTATAACCGCGTCATCGAAAAACTCCGCCGCGAGCCAGTCGAAGATTTTCGCATCGACTTTGAAGACGGTTATGGGAATCGCCCTGACGAGGAAGAAGATGGTCATGCCGCTTCGGCTGCGGTCGAAGTAGCTTTGGGAATTGAAAACGCGACGCTGCCTCCGTTCATTGGAATTCGCATTAAGCCGTTTACTGAAGAGTTGCGCGAACGTAGCGTGCGCACGCTTGATATCTTCGTCTCAACTTTGGTGGAGAAGTCAGGAGGCAAGCTACCCGACAATTTCGTTGTCACCCTGCCGAAGATTACGATCCCACAGCAAGTTGGCGCGCTGGCCGATCTTTTTGAGTTGCTGGAAAAGGCAAACAGTTTGCAGGCGGGTTCGCTGAAACTCGAAATGATGATCGAAACCACGCAGTCGATCATCAACGCCAACGGCGAGATCAACCTTCCGGTGTTGCTGGCGGCGGCGCGCGGTCGTTGTGTAGCGGCCCACTTCGGCACTTACGACTACACGGCTAGTTGCAACATCACGGCGGCGCATCAGCACATGATGCACCCGGCCTGTGACTTCGCTAAGCACATGATGCAGGTTTCATTCGCGGGCACAGGCATCTGGCTTTCGGATGGAGCCACGAACATCATGCCGGTGGCGCCGCACCGTTTTAGTGAGGGTGGACCACCGCTGACGTCCGAACAGATCGCAGAGAATCGCGAGGTGGTTCACCGGGCCTGGAAGCTGCATTACGATCACATTCAACATTCGCTGGAGAATGCTTTTTATCAGGGTTGGGACTTGCATCCGGCCCAGCTGCCGACGCGTTATGCGGCAGTTTATGCATTCTTCCTGGAGAGCCTCGATGCCGCCTCACAGCGCTTGAAGAATTTTGTCGAGAAAGCTGCGAAGGCAACGCTGGTTGGTGATGTGTTCGACGACGCCGCCACTGGCCAGGGACTGCTCAACTATTTTCTGCGCGCCATTAATTCCGGCGCGCTGACGGAAGAAGAAGCGGTGGGACTTTCTGGACTTACGGTGGCCGAACTCGGTTCCGGTTCATTTATGAAAATATTGAACAACCGACAGAATTTGTAGATCAGCTTAAGCTTGGTTTTTCTTTGCGGCTCGCAAAGGCGGCCCAACCAGTTCAACTATGAACTACGGAATTATCCCTGGAGGTCTCGTATGAAAATTATTGTTAGCTTCCTTCTCGGAACATTGTTGTTGGCAAACATTGCCGGAATGCAAAGACGTGGCGCTAAAAACGCGGCTGGCGACCCGGAGTTGGCAAAGAAGATTCGCCGTTTTGCTCCAACTGTCTTAACCGCCAACACCGCTCGCCTGTCTGCCAACGATCGCAAAGCGCTAAGCAAGATAATCGGGGCAGCGAAATTGATGGACCCGTTGTTTTTGCGTCAGGTTTGGAGCGGCAACGAAACGCTTCTCAAGCGACTCGAAGCTGATAAGACCCCCGTTGGACTTCAGCGCTTACATTATTTTCGGATTAACAACGGACCATGGTCGCGACTCGACAACAATGAACCATTCATCGAAGGAGTGCCTCGCGAGAAGCCGCCACAGGCGAATTTCTATCCCGACGACATCACTAAAGAAGAGTTTAATTCCTGGCTAGCGGGACTGCCCGACACAGAAAAGGAAAAAGCTACCGGCTACTTCTACACGATCCGCCGCAATTCAAGTCGCAAGTTTATCACAGTGCCTTACAGCCAGGAGTATCACGAGTTTCTCGAGCCTGCTGCCAAACTGCTGCGCGAGGCTGCAGCCTTGACCACCAATCGAACCCTGAAAGACTTTCTGAGCAAGCGTGCTGACGCGTTTGCTTCGAACGACTACTATGCGAGCGATGTCGCCTGGATGGATCTTAATTCGCCAATTGACGTGACCATCGGGCCTTACGAAACCTACGAAGACGAACTATTCGGATACAAAGCGGCGTTCGAAGCCTACGTCACACTTACCGATGCAGTCGAGTCTGAAAAGCTCAAGAAGTTTAGCCAACATCTTCAGGAGCTGGAAAACAATCTGCCGCTCGACGCGCGTTACCGAAACCCAAAGCTGGGGGCATCGTCGCCGATGCGCGTCGTGAACGAGGTTTTCGCTTCCGGCGAAGGCAACAGTGGCGTGCAGACCGCGGCCTTCAATCTTCCCAACGACGAACGGGTGGTCAAGGAAAAGGGCTCGGCGCGAATCATGTTAAAGAACGTTCAGGATGCGAAGTTCAACAAGGTTCTTATTCCGATTTCCCGCGAAGTGCTGGCTCCTGCTCAGCAGCGGGCGATTGCCTTCGATGCGTTTTTTACGCACATACTGATGCACGAGCTTATGCACGGCCTCGGCCCACACAACATCACCGTCGACGGCCGGCAGACAACTGTGCGCCTGGAGCTGAAGGAGAAGTACTCATCGATTGAAGAAGCGAAGGCCGACGTTACCGGCCTGTGGGCCTTGCAGTATTTGATCGACAAGGGCGTCATCGATAAACAGATGGAGAGCACGCTTTACATCACCTATCTCGCCAGCATGTTTCGCTCGGTTCGTTTTGGGCTCACGGAATCGCACGCGCGTGGAGTAGCAATGCAGTTTAACTACTTCACTGACGAAGGCGCCATCAAGTTTGACGAGGCGACAAACAAATTCAGCGTTGACAATGCAAAGATAAAAGACGCGGTGCGGAAACTAACGCACGACTTGTTAACGCTCGAGGCAGAAGGTTCATACGCCACGGCGAAGGTGATGCTGGATAAGTACTCGTTGATTCGTCCACCGATGAAGGGTGCACTGGACCGGCTGGCGAATGTGCCGGTTGATATTGAGCCGGTCTTTCCCCTGGCAAAGTAACTGGGACAGGCGTTCAACGCTTTGGAGTGCGGCGGCCCGGCGCCACTTTGGTCGTCGCGCGATCTATCACGGCCTTGATTATTTGAAGGCTTCTCAGCAACGCTACGCCAGACCGCCGCGGGCTAAAGCAGCGCCAGGCCGCAGCACTCCAGGGAGTTGGGCTAGGCTCTTCTGATGAATTTCGCTGCCACCCAGCCGGCAAGAATAAGCACTGCGAGGATGGCCCAGTTGTAGCGTTCGCCATAAGTAACGCCGGGAAAGTGGTTGCTAATCATGATGAAAACAACAGGCACGGCCATGAAGGTGTTTTGTTTTGAGCGCAGCTTGGCTTGCGCACTCAGCGCATCGTCAGGCTTTCGCCCTTCATTAATTGCCGCAATCATTTTTTTCTGAGCGGGCAGGATTCGCATCCAAACGTTGGCGGCCATGATCGTACCCATCATTGCGCCAACGTGGATGTAAGCCGCGCGCCCACTGAAAAAGCGCGTCAGGCCATAAGCAGCGACGACCAGTAGCCCATAGAAGATCGCTGCGACAAGTTTTTCGTTTCTCCCCAGCGGCGAGATCATAATCAGGTCGTAAACAACCCAGCTCACTCCTAACAACCCGACTCCCAGCACAATCGCCATGTTGACGCTGATGTCGCGTACGTCAGGGTCAACCAACGCGCCACCGCCGAGATAGTAAATGAGGATGAGTAGAGCCATGCCGCTCAACCAGGTTGTGCCGGCCTCCCAGCGAAACCAGTGAAGCGTGCGCGAAGCTAGATCCGGCACTTTGCGTTTCTCAACCATATAGAAACCGCCGCTATGGACCATCCAGATCTGCGCCACGCCGCCGGTGTTGGCGACGGCCTTCTCTTCTTCGCTCAGGCGCGCGTCGAGCCAGGTGAAATAGTACGTGGTCCCGACCCACATGATGCCTGCAAAAACGTGCATCCAGCGGAAGGTTAGGTTAAGCCACTCGCTGATGGTTGGATCGATCATTATTTGTGGAGTGCGCCGGCAAAACGAAGCGACGACGGCGCTTTGTTATTCGTTGGTTTAGGAACAAAGCGGTGTCGCGCGAGGCTTGCCACCGCGCTCCAAAGCTAACTGCCGCGATAGGTCGAGTAGCCAAAAGGGCTAAGCAGGAGTGGAACATGGTAGTGCTGCGCATCTTCGTCTATCTTGAATACGATTGTAACTTTCGGAAAAAAGCATTCGATGTTGAGTCCTGAGAAGTAGGATTCGGTATCGAAAACGAGCCGGTAAGTGCCGGCAGAAAGTGGTTCGCCAACCAGGAAGAAAGGTTTGATGCGACCATCGTCATCGGTCCAGGCGTGACTCAGCTCGGTCCAACTTTCGTCGGTATTTTGCGTTTCCAGAAAAACTGCTACGCCACCGGCAGGAGCGCCGCTCGATATGTCGAGTATGTGGGTGGAAATGGTGCTCATGTCTTAGTCAGTGGTCAGTTGTCCGTGGTCCGTAGTCAGTGGCTCATTAATAATCAATCTGCTGTCGCAGCACAGCAGGAAGTTTACCAAACAACTGACAACGGACGACTGCCCACGGACAACTGACTAGCTTCTCACCAATTTCTCCAATCGCAACGCCGTGATCTTAGCCTGCTCCGCTGCGGCAATCCGTAACTCCTCGTCCGGAGGGTTTTCCAATCTTTCACGCAGGATTGACAGCATCTCCTCCGAACTCTTGCCGGAGGCGCAAACTATGAAGATGTAACCAAACTTTTCTTCATACTGGCGATTCAATTCCGCCAACGTGACAATCATGTCCGGAGCGGCGCTGAGAATTCCTGATTGTTCGTCTGTCGACCACTTTTGCGCTGCAGCCGCGGTCGCCCGGGCCGCCTGTCTTTCACCAATCTTCGGATGGCTATGAAACGCTTCCAACCATTGGTGCGGCTCAAGCGACCACCAAAGGCGATCTGCTTTCGCGATTAAGTCGTCCAGGCTTGCAAAAGGCTTTTGCGCAATCAGAAGTTGCGCCCACTCGTTGCAGCCGCAGCATTTCAGCAGTTCTGTTTCGGTTTGCCGGGCCGGAAGCAAATTTAGTCGATCGAGATCTGTCTGCACATTTGTCGGCAAGGCTCAAGTTCTAACCGCAAAGGACGCCAAGGTTTCGCAAAGCCCCGCAAGAAAACCAAGTCTCACTCAATCCGCAACACTTCCATAAACTCGCAACCGGCTCACGCCGCCGTCAGGAAAAATATTGAACCGCAAGTGTGAAACAATTCCGGCGTCTAAAACTTCCTCGAACAAGTGTCGTGTATGGGCCTGGAGTTGTGTACGAGGCAGCACCGGTTTCCAGTCGAGCGAAACAGGCAGAACACTGCCGGTCGTCCTGCACGCTTCAAGCGAGCAACTTTCTGGAAAGTTGCCTTTGAAATAAGAAGTATCAACCTCAACACGATTGATAGACCCGGTCGTGCCAAGTCTAATGGTTACCCAATCGTGACCGGGACCTCGCCGTCGCTTTGTTTCCCATCCGTCGCTCATGTTCAAGGCCCGGCCCGGCATAATCAAATTGTGGCGATGCCCGAAAAACATGTCGCTACAGGAAAGCACCAGGCCACCATTCTCAACAGCCGCAAGATCGATTTGGCCACCAATTCGTTTAAGTTTCTCCCAATCGGGAACCACCTCGCCATAAACGCGTAGTCGCGCGACACCCCCATCAGGGTAAATCTTGAAGCGCAGGTGCGTGAAGCGTTGTTCGCTCTCAACGACAAAAGGATTCTGCGAATCTCCGACGAGATCCGATGGTGGCAGAATTTCGACCCAATGAATGCCTTCGTTCGTCAACTGCTCGACGTCGGGATGACCGTCAACGCAACAAGCCTCGAGCGAACATTGCTCGGGATAATTACCACGAAAGTAACCGGTATCGACGACTACGCCGCGGATAATCCCGGGCAGGCCTAGGCGGATAATGCACCAGTCGTATCCAGGCGTGCGGCGGCGGCGACTTTCCCAACCATCCATCCACTTTCCCAGGTCGGTGTACTTGTCTTCAATAAAGATTGGTGTGCTGGCTTTAAGTAGATTCTCTTTGGGCGCAAAAAACTCGTCGCTTGCAACCAGCACAGCGCCCCCCAGCTTTTCAGAAGCCAGATCTACTAGTTCAGTGAAGTCCGTTTGCAGTTCAATCTACTACTGGTCATCCTATTGAGTCAGCAGAAGTCCGTGTGGCTCCCAACTAAATTCTCCACCATCATATATCTTCCTGCCGCGAAGAAAAGTTTTCTCCACAACGCCTTCAAGGACCCGACCTTGATACGGCGTTACCTTGTGGCGATGATGAAGCGTTTTGCCCTCGACCGTAAACTGCTTGCCCGGATTCCAAATAACCAGGTCCGCGTCCTTCCCCACCGCAATCGCGCCTTTCCTTTTTGCCAGTCTGACAAGCCCAGCGGGCGCACTACACAGCCAGCGCGCCATGTCCTGAAGCGCGAAGCCACGGCGTTTTCCTTCGGTCCAGACAATTGGCAAACGAAGCTGCAAAGAAGAGATGCCGCCCCAGGCCTGCATGAAGTCACCCGTTTCGCGCAACTTCATATCCGGCGGACAAGGCGAATGATCGGAAACGATCATGTCGATAGTTCCACTGCCGAGAGCACTCCAAAGTTGTTCACGGTTTTCGCGCTCGCGAATTGGTGGGCAGCACTTAAACTCTGTAGCGCCGTCGGGGATTTCTTCGGCAGCGAACGCCAGATAGTGTGGGCAGGTCTCAGCGGTGATCCTCAGCCCCTCACTTTGGGCATCGCTTAACATCGACAAGGCGTCCGCCGACGAATGATGAACAATATGCACTCGCGTTCCAAACTCGCTGCTTAATCTGATCATTAACTCCACGGCATCGTTTTCAGCCGCGCGCGGCCGAGATGCGAGAAAGGTGGAATACTTTTCAGGGGCGCCAGGAGTGTTGGTGTTACTGATGGGTCCGGGAACCTCCGCGTGCACGATCAAGACCGAGCCGAGCCGAGCCAGCTCAGGCATTGCCGTTCTCAGGTCATCTTCCGTGACATTCGGAAACTCATCGACGCCTGAGTGAATGAGAAAACATTTGAACCCCACCACACCTTCAGTAAGCAGTGAAGCCAGTTCGCCAGTGTTTCCAGGAACGACACCACCCCAGAAGCCAACATCAACGTGACACTGATTCCGGGCTGCTTCCAACTTTTCCCTAAAGCCCGCGACGGTTGTGGTTGGAGGAACCGAGTTGAGGGGCATGTCGACAAGCGTGGTTACTCCGCCCGCCGCTGCCGCCCGCGTCGCGGTTGCAAATCCCTCCCAATCGGTTCGACCCGGCTCGTTAATGTGGACGTGCGTGTCCACTAACCCCGGCATTACAACCGAGTCGGCTCCAGCGTCGATTAGTTCAGTCTCCGCCGGGGGTCTGTCATAAGACGAGATGGAAGCGATCACGCCGTCAACAATATGGATGGAGGCCGGAGCTATCGCATCTGGTAAGACAACTTGCTTGCCGCGAATGACGAGGTTAGCAGCGGGCATCATTGACTACACTCATGAAAAAATCGGTGGCGGCGGCGGCAGGTTGGGCGCTATTTCGCCGGCTAGGCCAAACACTTGTTCATAGGCCCGGGAGATCGCGGCAAAGCCTATTGGCAGTACGAAAATCACGCCCACATAACAGAAGAGCACCCCGACAAAATTCAGCAGACCGCTCAGCAGCAGCAGTCCCAGCAAGCGCCAGAAGTTTGCCAGCGCAGCTTTTATGCTCAGCTTCACCGCGTTGAGGCCGGAAAGTCGGCGGTCCACTATCAAGGGATAGGCAAACGTGAAGACTACGGAAACAACAATGAGAATTACCATCATTACCAGCCAGAAGATAGCAAACAATCCGAAGAAGCCCAGCAACGCTCTCGGGTCAGGCTCGCTACCCTGCCTGGGCATAACTAGAAACAGACCTATGTAAAAAATGATGTAAGAAGGGACGAAGATAACAAGGATCGGAATCATATGAAGCAGCGTTGCAACCACGCTTTCGCCAAAGTAATCGAAGCCCTTGAAAAGAATGCCAAACTCAATTGGCCGTCCGCGTCTGGTTTGGAATAATGCCAGATAGATTCCGGACATCATCGGACCCATCAGTATTCCCAGCGGCACAACGCTGCCGATTATGAACCCGACCGCGGTAATGCCGACGAAAAGCCAGTATTGACTCTTTATTAGCTCCCACCCCGCTTTGAGACATTCAACCGGCTCAACTGCGTTTCGTCGGAATTCTATGCCGGCCAAAGGGTCATTAATCATTTGCGAAATCCTTCCATTGGGGCCAACGGCAGATCATTTTCCCGCTTTCCAACCTGTCTTATCCATCACCCATTGCAATTGTCCCTTGATAGCTTCCGCGTAAATCAGCGCTCCCATCTGATTAGGATGGCCCAGCGAAGCGTATTGGCAAATCAGAAGGCTGTCCTTGCGAGCCCTCTTCTCATCTTCGGTTTCCTTTCTTTCCGTGAGAGGTTTGAATGTTTCATGGCAGCTCCTGATTCGGCTCTCTCTGACCTCATCGTTCGGTTTGTAGGCGGCGACTCCCAAAGAAAGGATTATTATGACCTGTCTAAAGCCTGAAAGATTTGTTGAGCCAAACATGAAGTTCCAGAGCAGCGTATCGGAAGCTGCGAATGAATGCTCGGGCCAAAACCCAATCTCTACGAACGACACTCTCGAGGGCAATTTTTTGACACGCAGCTCCGCGTTAACTTCATCGACAGCTTTGCTTAGGCTCGCGCTGGAGACTGTGTACCATAACTCTGAAAGTGCGATGAGCCGCGATCGCATCTCCTTATCAGTCATGTGCCGCGCTTCAGGTCTTTGGTTGTTCAGCTTTTTTACCAGGAGTCGCAGGAAAGGGTTGTCAGCGGTGTCCTTGGAAACGAGCCGGTAGTAGCCGGGTACCAGCACAAACGCGTTTGGAAAACTCTCAGTGACACGCCGCAGTAAGTCATGCATGCCTGCTCCACAGCGCGCTGTGATGGTTTCACGCATCGAGTCGGGCGAAGCGGCTGCATTCAAAAGATTACTGACACCGACGTCGTTTGCGCAACCATTGACCAGAATCAGATCTGGTTTTGAACCATCCTTAGCATAGAAACTTGTCGCCTGGTCCAACTGTTCGTTCACGGTAGGGAAAGGAAGGTTAACTTCGCCATCTGACGATATGAATCGCGGAGCTGATGTGGGTGCAGCAGCGACTAAGGCGCCCGAGTGAGCTTCAATCCTTTCCTTAACCTCCCTTCCGGTTTTTTCCTGAAGCCAGCACTTGACTCGCCACCAGGATTTCTTCTCGGGCTTTAGACCCTGGCCCCACATTATCGAGTCGCCGAGCACGAGCATCTGCAACGGACCATTAGCGGAAGGTTTGCCCTGGACGGGACAGTCGGCAAAGGCCCTGACGGTCGTGAGGGAAAAGAACACAATCAGCCCCGTGCCAAGAAGAAGCGCTCTATTCAGGGGATGGGAGGTCATGCAGTTCTTTGGTAACACAGATTCAGGCGGCGGAAAAGTTCAAGAGGTCAGAGCTGAAGTCTATGCTACTCCGGCGCGATTTGCCCCAAGCTTCAATAAGAAGTCTTCAAGCAAGTTAAGACTGACTCTGAGTCGATAGTTTTTAGTGGAACGGATGTCGTCGATGGGAACAATTTCGCCGGCCAGTTCAGCCTTTGCTTGTTCAATAGTCCTCGAGTCGATCTTGCTGCCTCGCAATACGTTTTCCGTTTTGACGCAACGAAGCGGGACCGGGGCAACACTGCCAAAGGCGATGCGTACATCTGCCACTGTCCCGTCTTCCATTCGCGCCGTAGCTGCCAGACATATCTTGGAGATCGCCTGGGCCTTTCGAGTTCCCACCTTGCGATAGTAGTGAGACATTTTTTTCGAGCCGCGCCGCGGTCGAATGCGGGCGAGCAATTCGTCGGGCTGCATTGTCATTTGCTTGTAGCCGGTATGAAATCCCGCGTACGGCACCCAACGCGAACCACTTGCTGAAACGAGCTCCAACTCAGCATCGTAAGCGAGCAGGGCTGGAGGCGAATCGGCGGCTGGAGACGCGTTCACAATGTTGCCGCCGAGCGTGCCGCGATTTTGAATTGCCAACCCGCCAGTCTCGCTTGCTGCCTGACACAGCATGGGAAACTCCTGCCGCAGAATAGAGTTTGACTGAACTTCCGTGTAAGTCGTAAGCGCTCCCAACGTCACCTGTTCAGCCGACACTTCGATGCCGCGCAGCTCGTTTAGATTCCAAATGTTGAGATAATTCTTGTGCGGCAACTTTCCCGCTTCCAACAGGACCATCAAATCCGTGCCGCCGGCGAAAGGTTTCCAGGCGCCGGGCTCGCTCGCCAGGAAGTTGAGCGCCTCGTTCAAACTTTGCGGCGACACCAAGTCGTAGGATGGAAGATAGGCTCTCATTTCTGGCAAGCGAGGACGACTGAGTCGAAAATCTTCATGTAGCCAGTGCAGCGACAAAGATTGCCGGCCAGTCCGCTGCGAATCTCGGCTTCAGTTGGATTCGGATTGCGTTCAAGGAGGTCCACGGCCGCCATTACCATTCCCGGCGTGCATATGCCGCATTGCGCGCCGCCACAATCGATGAATGCCTGCTGGACTGCGTGCAATTGATCGCCATTGGCGACGCCCTCGATGGTTTTGATTGTTGCGCCTTCGACTTGCGTGATCGGTACCAGACAACTATTGACGATTCGGCCGTCGATCAAGACAGTACACGCGCCGCACTCGCCCTCGCCGCAGCCTTCTTTCGTCCCCGTCAGTTGCAACTGCTCGCGCAACACGTCGAGCAACCGCTCCATGGGAAAGGCTTCTACGCTTCGCGGCTTACCATTAACTGAAAACTCTATTTTGGCCTTGTGATTGTTTGATTCCACTTTGATCTAATCAAGCAGGCAGCACCCGCTGTCAGTTACCGCTCAAACATTTCCATCATCGATTCCGGCATCAGCGGAACGTGATTGAAACTCACCCCAGTCGCGTTCTCAATCGCATTCAGAATTGCGGGTGCAGGTCCGTCCATTGGCAGTTCACCAATTCCCTTTGCGCCACCCGGACCGTAGGTGTAAGGGTTCTCTTCAAAATACACGCGCACGGGTGGTATGTCGGCAGGCGTGGGAATGATGTAGTTCGTCATCTGATTATTAATCATGCGCCCGTCTTGCCAGACTACGTTTTCGAAAAGAGTAAATCCGATTGCTTGCGCGACGCCGCCTTCAATTTGTCCGGCTGCCAGGACCGGGTTGATTACTCGTCCCACTTCCTGCACCGCTACAAAGTCATCGACGTGAACGTCATAGGTCAACATGTCCACCGAAACCTCCGCAACATAAACTGCCCACGCGTAAGCGCCGTATGCATCACCCTGATACTTCTCATCGTCCCAGTAAACATTTGGAGGCGGCTGGTATTTGCTAAATGTCTTCAATGGACCAAAGCCCTTGATGTATTCCCAACAAGCCGCTTGAAACTCCGATGAGTTGTAGGCGTCCTTCAACAGGCCGCTGCCAATTAGGGTCTGCTTCAGACCAAGCACAGCCGACTCCACCAACTTACCGACGACCATGCAGGTGCGTGACGCGACGGTTGGTCCACTGTTCGGAACGTCGGCAGTATCCGGCTGTGCAATTTCTATCAAATCACCGTCAACGCCGAGTGCCTCCGCAGCGATTTGGGTAAAAATTGTGTTTGTCCCTTGTCCAATTTCCGTGCTCGCGGCCAGTATGCGCACGTGGCCATCGTGCGTTACCTCAGCGCCAACTACCGACTCCAGATAAACCTCGCCCGAGCCGGTGAACCCCGCCCCATGCATAAACGAAGCGAAGCCGATACCCTTCTTGATCTGCGATTTATTCCTGCCTCCAGCTGCTTCCTGCCCCTGACTATTCTCGCGCGCGAACCGCTGCATCTTTTCGTGATATCCGGTCAACTCAAATGCACGACTGAGCAGATGGTTCATCTCGACTTTCTCGCGAATAACCTGACTTGTCGCCGTCGTCTCTCCTTCCTGCAAAAAGTTGCGACGACGAAACTCAGCCGCAGTTAATCCAACCGTCTTTGCAACCTTATCCAGGTGACGCTCGAGCGCAAAGATACTTTGCGGAGCTCCAAACCCTCTAAAGGCGCCGTGTGGTGGTACGTTTGTAGCCACCGCGCTCGAGCGAATGCGCACGTTGGGACAATAGTATGGACCAGCAGCGTGAATCGTTCCCCGCGAAAGCACGACCGGAGATAGCGTGCAATAGGCGCCACCGTCGACGATGAACTCGATCTCCATCGCCTGCAGCTTGCCGTCTTTCGAGACTGCGGTTTTGTGTCGAGTGCGCGATGGATGTCGCTTCGTGGTCGCGACCATGTCCTCCGCGCGGTCGTAAATCATTTTCACCGGCTTCCCTGATTTCCATGAGAGCAGCGCGGCGTGGCCGGCGAGCAACGAGGGATACTCTTCCTTACCGCCAAAGCCACCGCCGGTTTCCGTCTGAATGACGCGTATCTTCTCTTCCGGCAGGGCAAACAGCTTTATCAGCGCCTTGTGAACGTAGTAAGGACACTGCATCGAACCCCAGACGGTGACGCCTTCTCGCTCATTCGCAATCGCGATCACGCCGTTGTTCTCAATGTAAAGCTGCTCCTGCGCGCCTGTGTGATATTCGCCTTCGACGATGAAGTTCGCTTTGGACCAGGCATCATTGACGTTGCCTTTATCAACTAGAAAAGATTTGAAAACGTTGTCATCCCCCCAAATAATCTCTTTCTTAGCAACCGAGTCTGCTAACGAAAAGATGGCCGGTAGCTCCTCGATGTCGATGCGAACATGCCGGCGCGCTTCTTCAAGCAGATATTTATTCGGGTGAGCAAGCAGGACAACGGGCTCCTCCGGATGATTTACGACCGTATCGGCGAGGTAAGGCTGGTCGTTAAGTATTAGCGCCACATAGTTCTCGCCCGGAATATCACGAATATCGTGCGCGGTAACGATTGTGAATTCCGGCCAGGGAATATCGCCCTCGAATGAGATTTTTTTTATTCGCCCGCGCGCGACCGGACTGCGGACCGTTGTTCCGTGAAGCATGTCCGGAAACGAAATGTCGTCAACATACAGCGCCGCACCAGTGACCTTCTTACGGCCTTCTTTGCGTGGCGCTGATTTACCTATTGGATGACTGTTTGTTTTAGGGTCCAACTATGGTCTCGCAATGACCAGCGGATTCGCTTCCAGTTCTCTCCGGTAGAAAACGCGCGGACGCTGCACGCTGCGTTTCTCGGGGTCGGCAATTTTCTGTTCACCCTCCGTGAAGGCGATCTCCAGGCCGATGCCGCGGCCCTGCTTCATCTTTTCTTCCTGCATCTGCGGCACGCGGTCCGTGGCAAAGTCGAGCCACTCTCTGGCGTTGACCACGCCGTCCTTTGGTTCATTGTCCGCGATCGCTGTCTTGAGTCCCTCTTCCACCAGCACGTAGGTCAGCAATCCGTGCCCAAGTTGCGCGGCTTCCAACGCTGCCTGGTAACTCTGCGCGGCGGTGAGGATATACATGCCCTTCTCGTATGCCAGCTGGGCCAGACCCTTGGAATTCATCGGGCCGCGGCGTTTCTCCTCTGCCTCCAGCGCTTGTCCCGAGTTGCAGGCATCGATGACCAGCAAGAGGTGACCGGCGTCCATGCCCTCTACCGCGTCTTCCAGCTCCAGATCCGAAATGCTGTGTGACAGTATCGTCTGCAATCCCTTCTCATTGAGTTTATTTCTGTCACCCGTGTAGCCGAGATCCTGCGGTATGAGGTAGAAACGCTGCGCTTGCGCCGTGCCGTGACCGGCGAAGTAGATGATGACCGTGTCCTCGGGCTGGGCCCGCTTTAGGCCATTTAGATCTTGCGCCCCCGCCTTCAGCGTAGGCGCGCCAGGCGCGCCCGCCAATCGCTTCAAGGCGGAAAGAATGTTTGCTTTGGTAGCGTTCTCGTTGAGAAGCGGAACTACCTCAATGTGCTCGAAAAGCCCGACTTGCGTTTGCCTGTTACGCAGCTCTGCACCAAAGCTTTCGGCGTCGGCTACGGCATACTTCAAGTTGTACTCAGGGTTCGCATATTCATTTATGCCGACGGCGATGATGTAGGCAGTGCCTGCGCGTTTCAAACTATCAGCGCCGGTAAGCGCCAGCTGCGCGTCTTTGCTTTTGACGTTATCTTTGTTGAAGGCGTAAGCCGTCAGACGATTAGTCCCGGCTGCGAGCGTGACTTCTTCTTCAAGCGTAACGGCGGGTTGTCCATTCAGCACATCGCCATGCCACACCTTGACCAGTGAACCATTGCGAAACAAGCGCAGGTCGCGCGCGCCCGTGCCCTGCGGATGATCTTTGTCGGCTGGCGCGTCAGTTACTTCGATCTTTACTTTTATGGTTCGCGAGGCGATACCGGAAGCGGGCGCAGACTCACCATTCAGCGATAATTTCACAACAGGCTGGCGGCGGTCTTTCTTCGAAACATCCTGAGATACGGTCGGACGTTTGCCGGCGATCACGTCTGCAAGCAAACCGGGATAATAAAACTCATTGAAGAACCATTCGATTGGCGCGACGTTAAAGGTGTCCTGGTTGTAGCGCCAAAGAATCTGGTTCCACGAAACGGGCGTGCCGTCAAACAGACCCTGTGGCGTAACCACCATCCATTCGCCGCCATCGTCGAGCGAAATGAGCGTCAACAAATGTTCGCCTGTGTTTGCATCCCAAAGAAAAGTGGCGCCGTCATCGCTGGCCGACGCGAGCAGTCGTCCATCGGGACTGAAATCAAACGAGTCGATGTTCGTTGTGTGCCCGGTGAGCGTGCGCAGCTCGCGGCGCGCCGCTACGTCCCAAATCTTGATCGTATTATCGCTGCTGCTCGAAGCCAGGAAACGACCGTCCTTACTGAAAGCCACCTGGGTAACGCCTTTGCCGTGGGCCTTGAGTTCTCCGATCTGCTGGCCCGTGGTTGTGTCCCAAAGCACAACTCGACCGATCGCCTCGACCTTCATATTTTTCATGAAATCGTCAGGATCAGTTGTCTTCTGGTTCTTGGGCTTCTTTTGACCCTGGCCCATTTGCGCATTCATCATCTGATCCAAATTCGATTTTGACTCGACGCCACCGGCTGCGAGTATCTTGCCGTCAGGGCTGAAGGCCAACGAAGTAACTGAGCGGCCCATCGTACCCGCAGCCATCGTTCCCATCACGCCGGACATCATCGCCGTAATATCCGCCATACTCGGCATCGCCGGCATTGAAGGCATCGAGCCTGGTTTAGGCATCGAGCCTCTAATCGACCCCGGAGTCATCGTGCCCAAGTTGGGCATGTTGCTCATATTCCCCAAAGCGCCCAGCTTCGCCATCGGCGAAGAAGTCAGGTCGCGCAACTTGCTGCCGGAGGCTGTGTCCCAAAGTGAAAGCTGGTCCTGGCCAAGGGTCGCCAGCGTTTTGCCATCAGCGCTGAAGCCCGCCTCGCTCGCACTACCCCCAAGAACCAACGAACGCAACTCACGCCCCGACTTCACATCCCAAATTTTTGCCTGGTTCTCGTTGCCGCCTGCAGCTTGCCCCATGCCTGAGGATTGTTGTTGCTGATCCGGGACCGGGCCGTAAGTGGTCACCAACATCGTCCCGTCAGGGCTGAAGACGGCATGCTGAACCACTCCCCCTCCGGTGGCCGGCTTCAAAGTTTGTAATTGACGGCCCGAAGGTGTTTCCAGAATTGAAACTGCATTGCTGTTTAAGGTGTAGACCGCAAGCAATCGGCCATCGGGGCTCGGCAAGCCTATTGTTTTGTCGGATGGCGCAGCGGCGATTCGCAAACCACGACCCGTGCGCAGATCCCAACGGGTGCGACCGCCCGAAGATAGTTCAGTACCGTCGGCGCTGAAAGCAACTTTGTAGGCCATGTTCGTGCGGCCATTCATCTTGAGGGTTTGCTTGCCGGCTTCTATGTCCCACAGGATAGTCGGCGTGTCGAAGCCTCCGGTCGCAACTTTTTTCCCATCTTCGCTGAACCCAATGTAGGCGCCCTGGCCTGTAACCAGACCGCCATTAGGCACATTCAACACCGGCAACTCCTGGCCTGTCGCGATGTCCCATAGTCGCACTGCGTAGCCTTCTACCAGTACGAGTTGACGACCATCACGGCTGAATCTGACCGGCGCGAACTCCTTCGCGGTCTGTCCCAACTTTCGTTCGCTAAGCTTCGAAGTCACATCCCAAAGTTTTATTTGCTTGTCTACGACCCCGGCGACGAGCAAGCGGCCGTCAGGCGTGAACCCGACCTCGGCCATGCTTAATTCGTCATCCGGCAGATCGACCGAGCGTAACTCGCGCCCGCTCGAGATATCCCAAACTCTGACCACCGGCTTTTCTGAGCCAACTACGAGGCTGGCCAACTGTTTACCGTCAGGGCTGAGCGCCACGCCGCCCTCGCCACCAGTGAGACCTGAAACACTCACCGAAGTTGTGCCCAGGGTGCGCAACTCTCGCCCGCTCGCCACATCCCAAACTCTCATCGCGTCACTGACCGTCACTATCTGGCCATCGCCTGTAAAGCCGATAAAGTAGACGCCGATTGACGCGGCAAGCGAACCCTGCGAGCCGGCGAGTGATTGAAGTTCCCGCCCGCTCGTCACATCCCATATTCTTACAGAGTTGTCGCCGGCGGCGGCCGCAACTAAACGACTGTCGCGACTGAACGCGATATAAGGAGACATGCTCATCGTGCTTTGGGTAGCGCTCGACAAGTTGCGTAACTCGCGGCCCGTCGCCGTTTCCCAGAGCTTGATGGTGCTGCTGCGAAACGTGCCGGTGGCCAGCAAGCGTCCGTCGGGACTGAAAACGAGTCGCATTGCGCCCATGAAACTGTTGTATCCGGTCTGGAGCACGAGTTCCGGTTTGGCTTCTCTCGCCTGTTGCGCGGTCTGGGAACCACTTGTCGTGCCTCTACTCTGAACACCGAGGCCGCGGTCGTCCGGTGTCGGTGTTGGGGTTTGTGCGAAAACGTTAGTTGCGGCGGCGCTGAGGAGCATGATTGGTAATGAAATCCTCAGCGCAGTACGGACCAGCGACACCATTTCCAAACTCTTTTTTGTATTCCTCATAAAGATTTCCTCATACACGTGCCCTTGGTGAAAATAAGTAAGCCCCGTGGGAGCCGAATGTTTGAGTAAAAAGTTGGTCGATAGATCAGGTCGATCATTCAAAAGACTAAGACTCTGTGGTTTTGTTCTGAAATTCAACCTAACACCTCGCTTCAGAGAGGTGGTCGGGGAGAGTTTTGACAGTGTAAGCCGTTTCAACGGCTTTAGGAAGAACCGGTACAGAATTGAGCGCGGTAGCGCCGGATGCTCGAGTCAACCCTCGGTATCAGGAGAATTAAGGACGTTCGTGGCAACCTCGTTCGGACTGAAGTTGACTGTAGCATCGCTACCGCGCTCGGTTCTGTACTGTCAGCAGTCTATCCATTCTCACTCGATTGTCTGACCATTCATGGCGCTGCATCAGTTCAAAACTTGAGGTGCTCCAACAGAAGTAACCCAATCGAAATCATAGCCAGCACATACATCACCGGATGAATGTCGCGACGCCGGCCCACAATCAAATACAAACCAACGTGTGAAATAAAGCCCCAAAGAATTCCCTGGGTGATTGAGAAAGTCAGCGGAATAAGAATTATGGTCAGGAATGCCGGCAAGCTTTCTTCGATTTTCAAAAAGTTAATCTTACCCACGCTGCGAAACATCGAGGCGCCGACAAGTATCAAGACGGATGCGGTCGCAAAGGAAGGAACCATGCCCGCCAGCGGCGCGAGAAAAAAGCATGGCAGGAAACATAACGCGGTGAACACCGAAGTTAGGCCGGTGCGCCCGCCCATGTTTATTCCGGCAATGCTCTCGACGTAAGCGGTGCCCGAAGATGTTCCCGCCAGGCCCGCGCCCAGCGTGGCAAATGAATCGACAATCAAGCCTTGTTTGAGGTTCTTCGGATGGCCGTGCTCGTCAAGCAGGTTTGCAGCGTGGGCCACCCCAATAAAAGTTGAAATCGAATCGAACAGATCTGTGAACAGTATTCCGATGATGGCCGGCAGCAACGACAGTTTTAAAGCACCGAGAATGTCGAGTTTGAGAAAAACGGTTTTGAAGTCGGGCGCGCTGAAAAGTGTACCGGGCGCTTTTACCAGACCGAGCAGCCAGCCAATCAGCGTGGCGAAGACTATCCCGGCGAGAAAGGCGAAAGCGCTTTTGCGCGTTAACAACCACACTGAAATAGCAGTGGCAACAATCGTCAGCAGCGCGGGGATGCCGAGCGTCCCAAGTTCGACGAGCGTTACCGGGTCGGCTGCGATCAGTCCCGCATTCTTAAGACCGATGAACGTCAGAAAAACTCCAATGCCCGCAGCCGTGCCGAGTCGCAGTTCAGTTGGAATTGCTTTGGCGATTGTTTCGCGGATGGGCGTTATAGAAATGACGAGGAACAGCACGCCGGCCCAGAAAATAATTCCCAGCGCCACCTGCCACCACACCTTCTGCGTGAGAATGATGGTGAAAGTGAAGAAAGCGTTGATGCCCATGCCGGGAGCGACCGCGAAAGGAAGCTTCGCGTAGAGGCCCATGAAGAGCGTCATGACGAAACAGACCAGGACGGTCGCCGTCAGCACGCCGCTGAACGCCATGCCGGTCCCGGGCGTGGAAAGTATCGAAGGATTCACGACGACGATGTAAGACATCGTGAAAAAGGTCGTGATGCCGGCGATTGCTTCAGTGCGAATGTCTGGCTTCGGGCTTTCCTGAGTGTTCATCAGTAGGCAGCGTGTCTTCTAATGGATTGGCAGGAACGCGTGAAGTCTAAATCGAATGAACAAACGGGCGCAATGTCATGGTGGGACGACTAACTATCGTACTTGGCTTTACTGACGCTGCCCCGGGCGTCTAGTCTTCTGGCGTGATCTACTCGTCGCAACTATTCGGGATGACAGCGCGATTCGCAATCGGCATTTGCATTTTTGTTTTCACGTTTTCCTCGTCCGTCTTGGCGCTTCAGAAAGCGACCCCGCAATCAAGTGAGATCGCAGGAGTAGTTATCGATCAGAATGGCGCGCCGGTTGAAGGCGCCGAGGTCACGATGTTGGCGGGACCCGCTACTGCACGGACCAAAACCGACACCGCCGGCCAGTTTCATTTCACTTCCGTTCCGTTCGCCAGCATCACACTCAACATCACCGCCTCAGGATTCGCGCCAGTGCCAAGGAAGTTGGAACCCGCCACTGAAGACATCACCCAGTTGCGCATTGTGCTCCTG
>JALYSR010000221.1 GCA_030854715.1 Acidobacteriota bacterium | reverse complement strand
CGCAGCGTTATCGTTTCAACTATGACGCTGTAGGACAGTTGCGACACATCCGCCGTGGCACCGCCGTAATGAGCTTTACTTACGACGCGGTTGGCAATCGCAAGCGCCGCACCGACTACAACGGCGCTCTAACCACCTATGATTACGATGCTTTCAACCGGTTGAAGACCATCAACTATCCTGACGCGACCACGGTCAATTACACTTACGACAAGCTCTCGCGGTTGCAGACAGCCGTCAACGAGAATGGCGCTATTGATTTCGATTACAACAGGATGAACCGCCTGACGAGCGTGACTGACGTGTTCGGCCAGGTGATTGACTATAACTACGATGCCAATGCTAACCGCACGAGGCTGACCCTCAACGCCGGCGTTGTTGCGACCTATCGTTACGACGCGGCGGACCGGCTGACGAAGATCATCGATGCAGCGGTAGTTTCGACGAACTACAGCTACGATGTCACTAACAAGTTACTGTCGAGGCGTTTGCCCAACGGCGTCTTGACCAGTTACCAGTACGACGGCCTGGACCGTCTAACCAGATTGCGGGACGCCAGGGGCGCGACGACACTCGCCGACCGTCAATATCAGTACAACACAGCCAACCAGATCACACAGATTGTCGAACCGACAATCACGCGCAACTATGCTTACGATTTAGTTGACCGTCTGACTTCTGCTCACTATACAAACCCGATCCAGCCCAGTGAGAATTATGCCTACGACGAGGTGGGCAATCGTACCAGCTCCGCTTTAAGCGCAACCTACTCTTACCAACCCTTCAATAAACTCACGAGCACCGCAAGCGCTAACTACAGCTACGACGCCAATGGCAATCTCAGCTCAAAAACAGATGCGGTAGGTACCTGGACGTACAGTTGGGATTTTGAGAATCGTTTGACACAGGTGGTTCGACCCGATGGCGTCAGTGTTGGCTACAAATATGATGCGTTGGGTCGGCGAATTCAGCGTGCTCGGAGCGCTGGAGTTTCCACCAATTTCGTTTATGACGGCCAGGACGTAGTCAAAGACATCAACAGTGACGGTTCGACGGTTGATTACCTGAATGGCCCCGGAATCGATAACAAGCTGCGGCTCACTGATTCACGTCTTGCAACCACCGGCCCCTTGTATTTCCTGCAGGACCACCTCGGCAGCACGACCGGCCTAACAAACTCCAGCGGTGGGATGGTCGAGCGGGTTACTTACGACGCATACGGCAATTCAACCGGCACCTCGCTCACGCGTTACGATTACACCGGCCGCGAACGTGATCCGGATACCGGACTCCTCTACTATCGCGCCCGCTGGTATGATCCGCAGGTGGGACGGTTTATCAGCGAGGACCCGATTGGATTAAGCGGGGGGATTAATCAGTTTGCGTATGTTAGCAATAGTCCTCAAAACGCAACCGATCCTTCAGGCCTTCATGAGGTCGACGTGCATTACTATTTGACCTATTTTCTCGCCAAGCAGACGGGGTGTTTCCCAAATGCAGAGGCAAGACTAATTGCTGATGCAGATCAGGCGACTGATGAGAACCCAAGCACAATGCCAGGGCCCGGAGTAACACCAAGACAGCGTTGGCAAAATGCTACCTTCCATGCGCTTCATGAGGGTGCGCAAGAGGGTGTTGGTTCCCCAGAGTTGTGGAGAATAGCCTTGAATGGCAGTGCCAACTACGTGGGTTTGGGAAGGTACTTACACTATTTGCAAGACACTTTTAGCCACTCCGGTTACCATAGCTCAACCTACGGCCACAGTTCTGGGTGGCACTATCCGGACAAAACCAAAAGCAATCCAAACAAAGCTTTCCGAATGGCCATCTCAACATGGTTTGCCCTACTGGACTACGCTCGTCAGAAGAAATGCAAATGTCTTCGTGATAGCGCCGATGTGCCTTGGAACACAGTCTGGAGATTCATACAAGCTTCGGGGGGGCCTGCTTATCGTGAAATCAACAGTCATGAATTGGAAATCAAGAGAAGAATCCTTGACGTGCCTTTGAGATAGACGGGTGAGAGGGAGGCATCATTTCTCAACACATAGCAACTCAAAGCTTGCAACCTGTTCGACGCTTCTTTTTAGGACTCCTTTTGGGATTCGTCCTGACCGGCGAGGCTATGCTTATTGTTGGCATTGGTCATGGGAGTTATGCGCCGTTAGCTTTCGCGGCTTCATTAACTGTCTTCGTACCTTTCCTCGCCCTAGCTGCGGGCCCATTACTTTGGGCTATCTATTTCTTGCTGATACCAAATTTTCAAGGTAAGAAGACATCGCTTGCAATATGGGCCATGTTGCTACTTCATCTTGGTCCGGGCTTTTGGCTTGCTTATGATGACCCTGCGTTCGTCAGAACGGATTTTTGGCTCTTGCTAATTTTTAGTGTTTCGTTTTTGGCGACAATAGGATTCTTGCTGTTCTTCTCTCTACATGGCAGATACTCTGATATTGAACGAACCACTAATAACTTTTAAAAAACTCTTGCGGCGCGCAATGGCAATCCTCGTACTCGGGTTATTAGCCTTTGCTGAATCAATCGTTCTTTATTACCAGCCTGGTGGGCATTAGACATAGGACCTATTGGGCCAATAGGACCTATTGTCCTATCGGACTTATTCGACCTATATGACTTATTCTTCCCCCAAAGATTCAACCAACCTCATTCCCGCGCATGGCGGCTATCGTGAATTGAAGTCCTTCCAGCAGGCCGAGCTCGTTTACGATTCCACAGTAAAGTTTTGCGATCGCTTCATCGACAAGCGCTCACGCACTCACGATCAAATGGTTCAGGCCGCACGCAGTGGACGTCAGAATATTGCCGAGGGCAGTCAAGCCTCCGGTACCTCGAAAAAATTTGAGCTGAAGCTGGTAGGAGTAGCACGTGCCAGCCTGGAAGAACTCCTGCTGGACTTCGAAGACTTCTTACGCCAGCGCGGATTGCCGTTGTGGGGCAAGGACCACCCAACCGCTCAAGTCGTGCGCCGCCTTGCCTACCAAGACGATAGGACGTATATGACCTATTCGACCTATATTGAAAAAGCCTCACCCGAGATCGCCGCCAACACGGTCATCTGTCTGATTCACCAGACCAATTACCTTCTTGATCAGCAGCTCCGGCAGCTTGAAAGGGCCTTCCTTCAGGAAGGCGGCTTTACCGAACGGCTCTACCACGCGAGGAAGAAGAGAATATAGGACCTATTCTTTCCTCTTTACTTCCCCTCGCCCAAAACCGCATAATACGCGCCCCACCGGCCCAAGGCCGGTGAAGCTGTCTACGGGCTCGAATTTATTGAGCAGCGACCATCGAGCGCCATTTGCGAGCAGGAGGGTGCCAGTCGGGCAGACTCACCGACAACCCCGCGATGCCCGCGTCTCTGGAGAAAATTCGAAATGCGATCAATATGGAAAGGCCACATACGGTTTCTGTTAGTAGCAATTCCCGTTCGAATCTATAACGCGATTGAGACAACTGAGAAGATCCAGTTTAATCAACTCCATCGCGACGACTATGGTCCAATCGGCTACGACAAGCGCTGTAAGAAGTGCGGCCAGGTGGTGACCCAGGACCAGATAACCAAAGGCTACCAGTATGAACCGGATCGCTATGCGATCATCGAGCCTGAAGATATTGCGAAGGTCAAGATCAAGACCACCAAGGCTGTGGACATCATCGGCTTTGTCGACAGCTCCGAAATCCCCACCACGTTCTACGATTCTCCGTATTATGCGGGACCGGATGGACCAGTATCCGAAAAGCCTTACGCGCTGCTGCGCGAGGTCATGAAACAAACCGGCAAGATTGGCATCGGTAAAGTGGTACTGAGAGATCGTGAGGATCTGGTTGCGTTGTTTCCTCATGAAGACGGCTTGGTGCTACAGAAGCTTCACTATCCACACGAGATCCGCAGCATCAAAGACGTGCCTGAGCTGGATGGCGCAACGAAGCTCGACAAGAACGAGCTCAAACTGGCCACCACCCTCGTCGAGCAGATGGTTACCTCCCTATCGGAGATCGATATGGTGGACCAATATCACCAGGCGCTCAAGAAACTCATCGAGTCGAAGATAAAAGGCAAGAAGGTAGTTGAATTTGAGGTTGAAGAACTGCCCAGACTTGATATTATGAGCGCGTTGAAGAAGAGTTTGCAGGCATCGAGCCGCAAGCCGATGGTTAAAGCAACCACCACCGGCTCGAAGAAGAAGGCGCTCACTCTGGTTAAGTCGGAGCCCAAGGCCAAGACAGCCAGGAAGCGAAAAGCTTCCTGAACAGGGTTTACAACGCGAATTGTCTTGCGTTGCAGATCAACCGGAGTCGCAAACTAACAGTTTGCATGCATCTGATTTATAGATGAAAGAAAATAGCACCAAGGTCCTGTCCTTCCCCTCACGTGTTCCCGCGAAGGCTGACTACCAACGCGTCAAGTCCAATTATTCCATCCGTGAAATCAAACAGCTCTTCGGGTTGAGCGAACGCACCATTCGCCGTTGGACCGAGCAGGGCATCATTCAGGGCACGCCCACGGCCGAAGGCACTGATTACAACTACGACTTCCAGGCACTTACCCAGTTCCGGCGCGTTCGCGAATTGCGCGCGCAGGGGCAAAGTATTCGCCAGATTGAGGCTGAGCTTCAGGGACAGTTAAGTCTTTTTCGCGGCGCTGAAGTTGGAAAGGTATCGCGGCTACTAACCCCGTTCGAAGAAGCCCTCCTCTTGCATGAGCAAGGGGATGCGAAAGCGGCAGAGTCGTACCTGGAAGCAATCAACAATGGCGACAACGTGGCTGAAGCCTATTGCAATCTCGGCATCATCAATCTTGATTTGGGCCAACTCGGAAAAGCCCTGGACAATTTTACGCTTTCACTCAAGCACGAGCCCCGGCACGTAGAAGCGCATTACAACCTGGGAAACCTCTACTACGATGCCGGCGAACTTCCGCTCGCTCGCCTGCATTACGAAGCCGCGTCGCACATCGAAGCGGGTTTCTCTCTGGTCCATTTCAATCTTGCGCTCGTTTACCACAAGCTGGGAAACCGGGCCGGCGCTCGAACTGCCCTTGAGAAATACAAGGAGTTGGAACCTGACGACGCGGAAATTGAAACTGTGAATCAGCTCCTCAAGGCGATGCAGGATCCGCGCCCAGGTCATTGAATTCCTCGGCTCCGGTTCCCGGTTCACTTTTTCGTTTGGCTTCATGGACCAAATGGTCTAGAATCCAATTCTCTTCCCGCAGCATATTTTTTCACCGGAGGTCCCCCTATGCCGCAAGCGAAGTGCCGCGTCCTGTGCATCGACGATCACGAAGATACGTCCGAAATGCTCCAGCTCCTCTTGTCGCACGAAGATTATGAGGTGGTCACGGCGTTATCCTGCGATGCCGCCTTTCAACTGGCGACAAGCGAGGAATTTGATTTATATGTGCTGGATCGCCACCTGCCCGATGGTAGTGGTCTTGATTTATGTCAAAGGTTAACTAAAGCAACGCCGGGTGTGCCGTGCATCTTCTACAGCGGCGACGCTTATGATATCCATCGGTCTGAGGCTATGGCAGCGGGCGCGGATGCCTACGTGGCGAAGCCGGACATCGATGCGCTCATCGAGAGCGTTCGCCAACTGCTTGCGGGAAGAGAATGTGCCGCAACAAACTGAGCAAGTTGAATTCCTGGTCACTTCTCACAACATGGTAATGTTCGATGTTTGTGTCGAACACATCACCTCACAACATCGCGCTGGCTTGACACATCAGTTCACGGACGTATAATTTTCTTCCGCTTCGTGGGCCGATAGCTCAGTTGGTAGAGCAGCTGACTCTTAATCAGCGGGTCGCAGGTTCGAGCCCTGCTCGGCTCACCATTATCTAAACGACAAAGCGGCAGGTCCGGAATTGGATCTGCCGCTTCCGTATAACGACGTCGCTGCTCTGCGATGGTCGACAAGAGACCGGACCTACCCCGGTCGGAAAAAGTCGAAGTCCAATGTTACTATGTCTGCGACCCCCGCAGATGGCGAATGTAAATTCCCGACCACTAACGGAATCAAAGAGTTCTGCCTCGCTCAGTTTGTTTTCTCTTCCCAGCTTCAGCACGACTAAAAACACTTTTATGTTCAAATCGAAACTCAACGGCTTTAAGTTCGCCCAACTGAATCGGCGGAGCTCCTCTAAACGATTATTTAGCTTGATGCTCTGCGTGCTTATACTCGCGGCGGGTTGGAAAGCTACTTCGGCACAAACCCCTACTTCCGAACAGACACCCGTCTCGGCACCGACGCCAGTGACAGCCGCTGACCGGAACGAATCAGAGCGTTCGGACAAGGTTACGGGTGGGCACATCGAGACTGCTGAGTTTGCTCCGAACGAACCAGACATTCGGATTACCCTGAACCTTCCTTCGTTTCGTCTGACGCTGTGGCAAAACGGCAAAGAAGTGAGGTCTTACTATGTGGGCGTCGGAATGAAAGAGCATCCGCTCTACATCGGCGACCGGGAGGCGACCGACCTGATTTGGAACCCGGATTGGATTCCACCTTCCAGCGATTGGGTGAGCGAGATAAAAAGCGTCACGCCCGGCGAAATTATCAAGGCGAGCGATCCGCGCAACCCGCTGGGCAAAATGAAAATTCCCCTGGGCGATCGTTACCTCATCCATCAAGCACGTAGCGCCGCCGACCTGGGGAACCTCGTTTCGCATGGCTGCGTGCGAATGCTGCGTTCCGAGCTCTATGACCTGGCCGAGAAAATAATCGCTGCGCGTAACGCTCCTGTTTCGGCCAAGCGCATTGCGGCGGCCAAGCGTAGCTCGCGGATGCTGGTCGTGCGGCTTGAAGAGCCGGTGCCCGTGGATATCAACTACGACACGATCGTCGTCGAGGAAGGTGTGCTCCACATTTATCCAGACGTTTACGGCCGTGGGACAAACAAGCTGTCCCATCTGCGGACCGGGCTTGAGTCGTCAGGCGTAGATGTCTCTGACCTGGATGAAAAGACGATGAAGCGGATGCTGTCGAAGGTGACGAGGCGCACGCAGTTCGTCGTTGAGAAAAGCAGCATTCAACAGGGACGCGCACTCGAAGACGGAAGAGTGTTGCCGCTCATCCCGAGGCGAAAACAGTAACCGATTTTCCTTTCTCATTTCTCATTTACTGAAGCTGTTTGCCCGGGAGCCATTTAATCGGAGCTGACGTCGTCATTGATTTCACTGGTGCACCTCCAACGCTGAGGTCGAAGACACTTCCGTTTCTGAGTGAAATGGCAATTGGAAAATGGAAAATGGAAAATCGGTTTCTTCCGACTGCCTTCTGCCTATTGCCTACTTAACGTACTCCCAGTGCCACGGCTCGTAGAAATACGGTCGGAACCCAAAACGCTCGGCGTTGCGGACGAGCCAGAGGTACACGCGCGTCTTGACCTGCACGGCGCGATTTGGATCGTTGGTCTCGACCGGCTCACCGCCAACGTATAGGTCGAGGGCGCGGCCAGTAAAGTGCGGGCTGTTAACGGCAAGCCCGGCGCGGCCCGCATTCGGCGTCTCGCGGCGCAACTTCTCCTGATATTCACGGCTTCGGAAGGCGGAAATAATTTTTAAATACTTCTCGGTTGGAGCGAGTTCGTCCTTCGCGCTCTTTACACCGTGAGCCAGACCAAGTGAGCGATCCGAGATTGCTGCGGCAACCATGCGTTTGTACGCCGCATAAGTTTGCCGCTCAACCTGCCGCAGTTCTTCGGCGCGAGTTGGGTCGTAGAAGTCTGATATGGGCGCGGTGATTAGCTGGTCGGGCGACGGTGCGTCACGACTCTTCAGCCGCGCTCCCTGCCACTCAGCGACAATCGCGTAAAATGTTTCTTCGTCGAGCACGCCGCTCGCCGCGAGACCGGACTTCTTTTGCCAGCGCGCGAGTGCCGATGCGAAGCCATCCGAAGTAACATCGCGATCAGTATTGAGCAGCCGACTGATAAGCGGCGTGTAAAGGTACCAACCTCGCTGCGGCTTGCCACCCAAAACCCAATTTAGTTCGTTGCGGAGGACTGCGTTGCGCTGCACCGGTTTGCCCGAGACGCCGGTGGACTTCGAGCTTTGCGCAGCGGCACCCTGGTGAGACTTACCCGCTTCCGACCGGCCAGCGTTGAGCACCATCGCAACTAACGCTGCGAGAGCGATTGATAAGACTGCGATGTAAATTCTAAAGTTTTTCATGCGATGACTTTTCACTTATTGACCATTCCGCCAGGTTGCTTGCCCTCACGTACGGTATCAGATGCCCGACTAGCCCTCACAGTTCGATGCACCCACCATTTTTCCGTCAAATCGAGAGCACACAAAAAGACATCCACGATGGATGCCCTTTCTTGTTCTGCCTGGTGAGGTGTTAACGGCTACGGGTGGCCAGTCATTGTTTTTACAGCCAGGTGTTCCGTTGTCTCCGTTACGCTTGTTGGAGTTTCATTAGTAACTTTGCCGACGAATTTTGCCGGTTCTGCTAATTTATCGCCTTGGGCGCCTTCCACTTTTTCTCGCTCGAGGGGTTTCTTCTCCTCTTTCGTCATCTCAAAATGTACCAGTGCCGGCAAATGGATCGGCGCGAGTTTCTTCTCGGCAATGATTAGCCCCTGGTATTCCAACGTCCCGCGAGCATCGCAGATGCCCGTTCGCATCTCTTTGATGGCGCCGTTTTGAATCGTCAGAACAAAACCCTTCACTCTGAAAACCAACCTAAGAATAAACTCAAGTTTCTTGACAGTAGTATTTTGAACACGAACTTCGATGTGAGGTTTGTGCTGACTGTTGATTGTGTGTTCACTTAACTCCAGTTCCATCACTGTCTCCGGAGTCTTTTTCGATTCCTCCAGAAGGGTCTGAAGAACGTTAGCCTTTTTCCAGGAGGTCAGGAAGATGTCGGCGATGGGGATGTCAAACAGTTCTCCCATTTTCGCCGCCAGGTCAGGCATCGCCGCTACCTTCATGCCTTTGATCTCTTTGCTTATCTTTTCCTGAAAGGTTTTCCAACCGTCGGGCGCGTGCTCGGTCACCCCGGCTTCCGGAAGCGCGAAGATGTCGCGAACCGTAGTCGAACCGAGTCCTCCGGGAGGGGTGCCCGGCTGCCGCAGTGGTGAATCAGCCATTATTCCTCCTTACGGATCTTACGATGCTGGGTTCGTCGGTGTAGACCAGATACTGACCTTCCGATACGTCCCGATTGAGAATCAGCTGGGATTCTATCCCCAAAGACCGGGCCCCGCCGTTCACATCTGACGCACCCGGATCCGGGCGCGCGCGAAATGACGGACTGGGCGGCATTAGCAAGGGCCAGCCCCAGTAAGCGGCGCCGATGATGAGCAAGGCCATAAGAACGTACTTCCACCAATCACTGGGTGGGAATTGCAGACCCCACTTGCCATTGCCCTGACCTGGTGACGGTGACGTAACCAATACCGGGGCCGCCACACTTGGGCTGGATGATGACACAGATCGCTTCGGTGTCGGACTTGGTGTCGGAGGTGGCCCATCGGTGACGGTAACTTGTACGGTCCTGCTGGTGGCTATCGTAGTGAGGTGTCTTCCAATCATCTTTCCGATCTCGACATACGCCGGATAGCTACCGGCAATGGTGTAATTGCGCGTCACTTGTGGGCTGCCTTGCCAACCGCTCGATTGTGAGCCATTACCAAAGACAAAACGATATTTGACATTCGCATCCTGCGACCGGGCAGTAAACGTCACCGGTTTCCCCACCTGCATGGGATTAGGATTTACAGAGAACTCCACAGCGGTGGATGGTGAAGGCTGAGGCGTGGCACGAACGGCTTCGCGCGCACTTCCAATCGGCTTGATGACTCCGCTACCCGTTGTTCCAATCTCAACTGAAGCCTGATAAGTACGGGCGCTCGAGTAAGTATGCGTAGTTTGCCGACTCTCTTGCCAAGCGCTCGTTGCAGAGCCGTCACCAAAGGAAAAGCGATACACGATAGTCGGCCCCTGGGGAACAACGAGCGCAGTCAGGGTTACAGAACTTCCTACCTCAGCCGGATTTGGCTCTGCGGTTAAATCAATGCTACGGAGCGCAGCCCGTGTCACTTGAATGCTCACGCGCGCGCTTCTGCCAATCTGCTTAACTGCTCCCCCGTTTCCGACTCCAATATCCACGTAGGCCAAATAGGTTCCCTGAGAATTGTAGGGGCGCTCCGTTTGTGCACTGTCCTGCCAGGCAGTGAGTTCGCTATCGCCAAAGCCGAAACGATATTTGATATTTGGATAGGGGAAACTAAGTTGCGCACTAAATGTTACCGGACGACCAGGGTTAACATCAGTGGGCGTGGCCGAGAGCGAGACGCGCGGCACTGGCTCAGGTATAGAATTGGCATCCGCTGCGGAACCGCGATCAAGTGTTATCCAGGCAAAGACATCGTAGTGACCTGCGCGTTGATACTGATGATCGAGCTGCGTGCGGTTTGTTTGTATCTCGTTACCGTCACCAAAACTCACTGTGAAACGCGGATTGGTGACGCGATTCTTCGGCACGAGAGTAAAGTTTATCCGCTCAAGGACTCCGACCCGCTTCTTATCAACAAGCACTTCTACCGGCACTCCGCGCTTTGCAGAGCCGACTGCTGGCCGAATGTTGACCGAGTTGGCGTCCGTGATAGCAGGCTTCCCGCTGTCTTGCTTAGCCGCGTCCTGCTGCTGCGCAAAATAATCAGCAGATCCAATTGTGAACCACTGCGGGGAAACGTGATTGCGCTCGGCCATTGCGGTTGGTTGGTATGAGCACAACGCAAGCAAGGTCGCTGTTAGAATGCGCCGGCGGTAAGTTGGGATCTCAATCATATCTGCGGACCTAAGCGGCGACTCATAAATACGACAGCCACCAATCACGCCTGCGAGCTTTTACTCCGGCGAACCATTTGCAAAGCGGATAAAGCAAGAAAACCCCTGCGATCCAGCAGACGTAAACAACCCAAAGGTTGAAGCCCACGCCCGGTGGTGGTCCAGATACTCCAATGAGACTACCAAACATCCAGCGCCAGGGCTTGCCTGCGACAATATGCACCAGAACCGCAATCAAGTGTGCGGTGGGCCACTGCAGGAGATAAAAGAAAAGCGGAACCCGACCGAAGGTGACGAAGAATTCACGCAATCTGGACCAGATCGAATTAGAGCGAGACCCACCGAGCAAAATCTCAAACCACGCTAACGCCAGCATCGCCGGACCAAGCGTCATCAGCAGAAACAGCAGCGACGGCGGGTACTTAGTGGTGTTCAAAAACGAAAGGATCGTAAACGTAAAGCTGTTTTGCCGGGACCAGTGTGCCGGGTCGCCGTAAAGATTGGAGGCACGCAGGATAACGAAGAGAAGCGTGGCCCCAGTCCCCATACCTACGAGTAGTTTCCGTCTTCTTTCGGCAGGCATCTGGTAGAGTCTACCAAACGCATAACCAGCGGGCATCACTCCAATCCAGGGAATTAGTGGATAAAGCACGAATACCACGGGGCTGGGCCAGCCAAATATCGGAAATGGCTCATTTGCCTGGTGCAGGATTATGTAAAGCTTTGCCCAGAAACCAGGCATGAGGCTGTTCGGTCCACGCCAGCCCTGAACCTGAAAACGATCAAGCAGGTTGTGCAAGGCGACCATGACGATGCCAATCCCAGCGACAGCGCGCAGCGGCAAATGAATCAATGCTGCCAGCACAATCATGGAGACGCCGATAACCCATATCACCTGCATCATTCCCAGGAAACTGAGATAGTCCACATTGAAAGTCACGCATATGCGAACCCAGGTAAACTCCAGGACAATCAGCCACAGTCCTCGTGTAACCAAAAACCGCGACAACTCGCTCTTGCTTTTGCCACGAGCAACTTGGAGGTAAGCGCCCGTACCCGCGAGGAAAACAAACACTGGGGCGCAGAAGTGAGTTATCCAGCGCGTGAAAAAAAGCGCCACGTTTGTTTTTGTCAGGTCAGTGGGATCAAACTGAAATGACCCGTAGTGAACAAAGTCACGCGTGTGGTCGAGCATCATGATGACCATCACGATGCCGCGAAGAAGATCTATGGAATCGATTCGGGAGCGCAGTGGTCCAGTGGTTTGTTCCGTTGCTAAATCAGGAAACGGAACAGGTGCGAACACACTCTCCGGATTAGGTTGTGCGCTGATGACCTTCTCCTACTGCGAGCCCTTTTGTGATGTTCCGGGTTTCCAGTAGACCTAATGGTTAACTGCCCAGCGCATTCTAAACCAATTCGATCTCGCGAACAGTAAGTATTTCGTCAAGAGCGCGAAGAGCAGCCAGAGTGTCTGGTTCAACGTTGGCGTCGACTTCAATCACGGCCATCGCTTCCCCGCCCCGCTCGCGCCGTCCGAGATGAAAGCGGCTAATGTTTACACCGCGCTCCCCCAATGTCGTTCCCACGCGGCCGATGACTCCAGGCACGTCGCGGTTATGCATGACCAGCATGTGACCCTGGGGCACTGCCTCGATGTGAAATCCATCTATTTCAGTAATGCGACCCTCGCGTGCCTGTTCTCCAAAACCGAAAATGGTTCCGGAAAGCGATCGCTCCGCGTTAGGACTGATCACGTGGGTGCGAATTGAAGGCACGAAGTCGGATGTGGCCCGCTTGTAGGTGGTGGTAACACTAATACCGCGTTCCTCGGCGATCAGAAATGCATTGACAGCATTGACGCGCGCGCTCACGTCGCGCAGCAGTCCGGCTAAAAAGGATCTCGTTACCGGCGCCGCATTGAGTTCCACTATGTCACCGGCAAACTCCAGTTTTACTTCGCGGACCGCACTGTCGACCAGTTGCGCCTGAAAACGACCCAGCTTCTCGGCCAGTTCGATGTAGGGCCGCAGCAAGACCAACTCTTTCGTTCCCAACGAAGGCACGTTCACTGCGCCTCGCAAGGCGCCACTCAAAAGGTAGTCGCGCATTTGCTCGGCAACGGTGAAGGCAACCCCTTCCTGAGCTTCGGTGGTCGAGGCGCCCAGATGCGGGGTGACAATAACTTCGTCAAGCAACAATAGCGGATGATCCTTAGCCGGAGGCTCCTGGACAAATACGTCGAGCGCGGCGCCCGCTACCGTCCCTGACTTGATTGCCTCGTAAAGAGCGTTTTCATCAATCAGACCGCCGCGAGCACAGTTGATTACGCGTACGCCCTGCTTCATTTTGGCGAACGCTTCGGCGCCGACGATGCCTCGTGTTTCGGCCGTCATCGGCGTGTGGACAGTAAGGAAATCTGCATTTGCGAAGACATCGTCCAGCGACGCCAGGTCTATTTCCAGGTCCCGCGCTTGCTCTGGCGCAATGAATGGATCGAACGCGACTATCTTCATGCCGAACGCGCGAGCTCGGGCAGCAACAGCGCGGCCAATTCGTCCCATCCCGACGATGCCTAGTGTCTTACCCTGCAACTCCACGCCAATAAAAGATTTTCGGTCCCACTTGCCCGCTTTGAGGCTGCTGTTCGCCTGTGGAACGCGGCGGGCCAGCGCAACCAAAAGCGCAATAGTGTGTTCGGCCGTGGTGGTGGTATTTCCATCTGGGGCATTCATTACTACGATGCCGCGCCCGGTTGCCGCCGCGACGTCGATGTTGTCGACGCCTACTCCAGCGCGTCCTACAACCCGCAATGCGGGCGCGCCGTCCATCAAATCGGCAGTCACTTTCGTCTCACTGCGGACCACCAGCCCCGCAGAACCCGAAAGCGCTTCGAGCAATTCCGCTGCCTTCAGTCCAGTGCGTTTCTCCACCACAAAGCCGGCGTCACGCAAGGGTTGCAGACCGCTATCGCTGACCTCGTCAGCTACAAATATTTTTGTTTCACTCATTGGTGTGCGGATTATAGCGGTTTTTATTTCCGAGTGTCTCGCAGTCGATGTGGTGATACACTCTGGCCCCAGCTTCAACTGTTTGGAGTGCGGCGGCCTGGCGCCGCTTTGGTCAATGGCAACGGTGTCACGGCCTTAATAGTTAAGTGC
>JALYSR010000216.1 GCA_030854715.1 Acidobacteriota bacterium | reverse complement strand
CGCAGCTACATGGGCCGCTCCGCCGAGATCACGATGCTGCATCAACCCGTGATCGCGCTCTGCGAAGTGGAGTAGAATGGGAGTTCGATGAAACTGTCGCCCACAGACATTTATCAAGGCCGGAGGATTTTGCTGATCGGCAGCACCGGCTTCCTTGGGAAAGTTACGCTCAGCATGCTATTGCATAACTTTCCAAACATTGGCCGAGTTTACGTGACGGTCCGCGCCAGATCGCAGGAAGAATCGGAAGCTCGCTTCTGGAATAGTGTGATCACCTCGCCTCCTTTCGATCCGTTACGCGAACGTTATGGAAGCGCCTTGGAGGGATTTGTCCGCGACAAAGTGATTGTGCTGGGGGGCGACATTGGCGATCCGGATCTGGGCTACAGCGACGAAGAGGCACAGCGAGTCGCCGACGATATCGATGTCGTCCTCAACAGTGCCGGCAACGTCACCTTCAATCCCACCCTCGAGAGCGCCCTACGTACAAATGTAGTAGGCACGCAGAACGTGATTTCCTTTGCCAAACGCATGAAGCGGCCTGCGCTCATACACGTTTCGACTTGCTTCGTGGCCGGGAATCGTTCCGGCCCGGTGTGGGAAAACGATCCGGTTGTGGGATATTTCCCGCGTAAACACGAGCTCCAGGATGTCACATTTGATGCTGAGCAGGAGATCAAGGACTGCGCAAAACTCGCCGAACGAGTAAGAGAGGAAGCACGCGACGCGATGATGGTTGCGCGCTTTCGCGAGCTGGCTCGCAAACGGCTGAACGAGGAAAACCGCGATGCCGATGATCCGGATGCGTTGGGTCTGGCAGTGGCGCGAGAACGAAAGGTGTGGATACGGACTCGCTTGACGGAACTGGGCGTGGAGCGCGCGGCCTGGTGGGGCTGGCCCAATATTTACACTTACACCAAAGCGCTCGGCGAACAACTGGTTGCCGCAGAGACCGGAATCGTCCGCAGCATCGTCAGGCCGAGCATTGTTGAGTCAGCGCTCTCCTATCCCTTCCCGGGTTGGAACGAGGGTTTCACTACCACCGCGCCTATCATTTTCCTGGTCTTGAAGGGCCAGACCCAGATTCCCTCAAACGAGAAGCTCATTCTCGACATCACGCCGGTTGATCAAGTTGCTTCGGTGATGCTCGCGGTTGCGGCCCAGGCTTGCGTTGAAGAACCGCAACTCGTCCATCAAGCGGCGACGGGCGATTCCAACCCAAATAACATGGACCGCATCATCGGCCTGGTCGGTCTCTACAAGCGCAAACATTTTCAGGAGAAAGAGTCGGGTATCAAACTCGTCAACCAAATTGCCGCGCGAATGGAGCCGCATGCCGTTTCAACCTCAAGTTTTGAAAAGTTTTCGGTGCCGATGTTCAACTCGGCGGCAAAGAAGGCTTCGTCTTTGCTGGATCGCGCCAGGCCACGTTGGGGCGGCGGCCGCGCCGGCGAAGTAATAGATCGCATCAAGACCAGCGTGGATCGCGTCGAGGAGATCACACACGAAACCACCGAAGCGTTTGAACTGTTTCGCCCCTTCACTGTGGAGAATGCGTATATCTTTCGCTCCGATAACCTGCGGGCATTGTTTGCGCGAATCAGAAAAGAAGAACAAGGATTGTTGAGCTGGCATCCGGAGAAGTTTGACTGGTACGACTACTGGCTTAACGTACACTTGCCCGGTCTCAAGAAATGGGTGTTTCCCACTCTCGAAGAGGACATGCGCGCCCAGCCCAAACGCATCTATACGTATCGCGATCTGCTCGAGCTTTTCGAAACTTCGACAAAGCGTCACGCCACGCGCGTGGCCATGCGCATTGAGCGTGATGGGCGAAATGAGCAGTACACATACGCCGACCTGCGCGAGCTGGCGACTCGCGCCGCGGGTTTCCTGGCTAGCGAAGGTGTCAAGCCGGGTGATCGCGTAATGCTTGTCAGCGACAATGCACCTGAATGGGGCATGACGTATTTTGGCGTGCTCAAAGCCGGCGCAAGTTGCATCCCAGTCGATCCCGAAAGTTCAACCGAGGAAATCATAAACTTCGCGCGCGCAGGCGAGGCAGCCGGAATAATACTTAGCGAGAAACTCAACACCGAACACTCTCAGCTTCGCTCAAGATTATCCCAGGAAGGAATTACGGCGACGATTTGGACTTTCGATCAGGTGTTCGCGCTTCCCGACGAAGCGACCGAAGACGCCAGGATTGCTCTATTGCCCGGGCGCGTCGCGGCCCAGTCCCTCGCATCTTTGATTTTCACTTCCGGTACTACCGGCCGCCCCAAGGGCGTGATGCTGTCGCATCGCAATCTTACCAGCATGGTATCAATGCTCTCTTCTGTGTTCGACATGAGCACTAAAGATGGGGTGCTTTCGGTGCTGCCTCTCCATCACACGTTTGAATTCTCTACGGGCTTTCTGACGCCCCTGAGCCGTGGCGCACAGATAACATATTTGCCCGAGCTGACTGGCGACGCGCTTGCCCGCGCAATCAAGAACGGTCACGTGACCGGCATGGTGGGCGTGCCGGCGTTGTGGGAACTTCTTCACCGTCGCATCCACAACAAACTTTACGAGCGTAGCGATTGGATTGGTAAGTCAGCCGACGCAATGATCAAAGCCAATGCCTGGTTGAGAGATCGAACGCCGCTCAATCTTGGACCAATCATCTTCTCGCCGATTCATGAAGGGTTGGGTGGCCGGATACGCTACTTCATCAGCGGCGGCTCCGCCCTGAGCGAGAACATCCAGAAAGATTTCCAGGGTCTCGGCTTCACTATTCTTGAAGGCTACGGACTCACCGAAGCCTCGCCCGTGCTCACCGTAACCCGCCCTGAGAATCGCATGCTGACGGGAAGTGTTGGCCGGCCACTGCCCGGCGTCGAAGTCAGGATCGCCGATCCTGATTCGAGTGGCGTGGGCGAAGTCATCGCCCGCGGTCCCAATGTAATGCTCGGATACTATTCGGACGAAGACGCCACGCGCAACGCGCTTGTGGAGCGCTGGCTCTACACGGGTGATCTCGGAAAGTTGGATGACGACGGCAATCTTTTTCTGGTGGGAAGGTCCAAGGAAATCATCGTTGACACCAACGGCAAAAACGTTTACCCCGACGAGCTGGAAGAGATTTATTTGAACTCACCTTATGTGAAGGAGCTAAGCATCGTTGGCCTGCCGGACGGAATTGGCGAGAAGGTGGCATGTCTCGTGGTCGCGGACGATGAATATGACATTGCGCTTTCGCGGGCCGAGCTGCGACGCCAGGTTGAAGAACATTTCCGCGACGTTTCGGCTTCCCTTCCCTACTACAAGCGCGTGAAAGTTTTGCACTTCACTGACATTGAGCTGCCCAGAACGGCCACCCGTAAAGTGAAACGCGGCGAAGTGATAGCGATCCTGCAAGCGCTCGAAGCAAATGTGAAAACTGACAAGGCCACTCCGAGTGATCGCTCGGCTGACACGGAGAACAAATGGTTGATAGGCATTGTGGCAAACGTCAGCAACCGCCCGCGCGAAGATATTTCCTTAACCTCGCGGCTCTCGGACTTAGGATTCGACAGCCTGATGTTTGTGGAGTTGGCAGCGGCCGTCGAAAATGCTGGCGGCTCATTGATAGCGCCAGAGCGTTTGAACGAAGTACAGGATTTGAGGGAGCTGTCGAGCGTGGTTAGCCGGCGGCCCGGCGCGTCAGTTAGTCCAGAGAGCGCGCGATCTGAACCTCGGCGGGTTGATGACCAGGAAATCTACGTTCCTTCATTGGTTCGCCTCGCCGGCAACAAGGCCGGGGACGCTTTGCAACGAATCTTCTACGATCGATTTCTGGATACGCATTATGAAGGCCGGTCCAACATTCCCGCGCACACAAATTTCATTGTTGCGGCCAACCATTCGTCCCACCTCGATATGGGGTTGACTAAGATGGCACTTGGCGAAGCGGGTAAAGACCTGGTCGTGCTCGCTGCCGCCGACTATTTCTTCGACACCAGATACAAACGCGCCGTCATCGAGAACTTTACGAATCTCGTGCCAATGGAGCGCTCGGGATCGCTGCGCCAATCGCTTCGTCACGCGCGTTCGTTTCTTGACCGCGGTTATAACGCGCTGATCTTTCCCGAAGGCACCCGCTCATTAACCGGCGAAATGGCCGAGTTCAAGCCCGTGATTGGTTATCTGGCCCTGCATGCGAGAGTCGGGATTCTGCCGGTCTACCTCCGTGGCACCCACGAAGCGATGCCGAAGGGTTCCAACATTATTAAGAATCGGAAAGTTGGCGCGCGCATCGGCCGGTATCTTCCGGTTGAAGAGTTGGAAGAGATGACCAAAGGCATGGCGCGAGCGGAGGCTTACCGGTTGATTGCCGCATATGTAAAGCATCAGGTCGAAAACCTGCGCGACCAAACTCGCCGGACTTTTGATGCCAGGGAGTTGCGCAAGCAGTGGAAAGTGGAACGACGCGTGCAGGTTGCAGGGAAAACTGAAACTGAAGAACTGGTTGGCTAAGGGTATTCGCGGTTATTCTCATGCCTTCAAAGACACCTCAAAAACGAACTGCCCGGATGACGCCGGCGACCAGCGGTAGCAAGCGACGGGCGACGATCGAGAAACGACAGCGTGCGGCAACTCTTGTTACCGGCGGCACCGGATTTCTCGGTGCTCATCTTGTGCGGCAACTGGTTAGCGAAGGCGCGAAGGACATTCGCGTAATGGCAACCTCGATTCCCGATTGGCTTGTTGGCCTGGGAGTGGAAACCTTCGAAGGCTCGATTACAAAAGAGTCTGATGTGAAGCGGGCCGTCGAAGGAATCAAGGAGGTCTATCATCTCGCAGGAAAGGTCTCCCGCGAGCGCGAAGACGCGCGCGCGATGTACAAAGTCCACGTGGAAGGCACGCGTCTTTTATGTGATGCGGCCAAGTCCGCTGACGTCAAATGCATTGTGCTGGCTTCTACCAGCGGCACGATTGCGGTTACCGAGGATGGCGAAGTCGTTCCCGATGAGTCTTATCCGCCGCCGCTGGAGATCGTGTCGCGCTGGCCCTATTACGCCAGCAAGCTTTACCAGGAGATGGCGGCGCTCGAACGTTTCAATGGGAAAGGCTTGCGGCTCGTGATCATGAATCCTAGCCTGTTGCTCGGTCCCGGCGATGAACGTTTAAGTTCAACCAAAGTTGTGCTGGATTTTATGGCGCGCAAGATTGGCGCCGTGCCAACAGGCGGCATCAGTTTTGTGGATGCGCGCGACGCAGCCAGCGCCTTTCGCATGGCAATGAAGAAGGGCCGACATGGCGAGCGCTATTTGATGGGCGCCGCGAACTGGACCTTCGATAGGTTTTTTGGCCGGCTGGAACGATTGACGAAAATCCCGGCGCCGCTGATTGCCTTGCCGTCCAAGCTAATGGTGACCGGCTCGAAGATTGTGGATTCTCTTTTCAAGCAATGGAACTTCGCCTCGCCCGTCGAGCCCGGCGCAATCGAGATGGCGCAGTACTTCTGGTATCTCAACTGCGGCAAGGCTGCCCGAGAGCTGGGATTCCGTCCACGCGATCCGGGCGAAACACTGCACGACACGGTGGTCTATCTGCGGGAGAACTTTCTCGGAGGCGACGCGTTTGGGAAATAAGGTATCCGCAGATTGCGCAGACTACCTCTTGGCAGGTTTTTTTCTGGTTGAATCTGTGTAATCTGGCAATCTGCAGATAGTGCAACAACGACGTTCCTATCAGATCGCGCCAATCTGCTTGTTCATCCTCATGAAGTCGAAGTTGTTCCAGCCTTCAACGATCTTTCCATCCTTGATTCGCACGATACTGATGCCGGTGAAATCCACCGGTGCGTTGCTGGCAGCCACACCCAGATGATCCCCAGTGTGTTTGGCTCGAACAGAACAGCGCGCCGCAACCTTGTCTCCCTCGGCAATCATGTCTTCAACGACAACCTCGATATTTGGAAAGGCGCCGCGAAAGATTTCGTGAAACGGCTTGAACTCGGCAGGCCCTCGCAGAGGATTTCCCGCCTCGTCCGATAACCCGTGGGCGATGCCGTCGGCGGCAAACATCTCGTCAATCGCTTCAGCCCGCCCTCTGGTCCAAACTTCTTCGAACCAACGGCGAACGAGCGCTTTGTTAGCATTTAATGTGCTTTGTTCCTGCATGGTTTCCTCCCTTCATGTTTCACAAGAATGTTTGAAGCTTCACTCCTCCACCAGGTCAGCGGACATCGGTCTGGCATCAGGCGCCGCTTCGCTCGCTAGTTTTATCAGCCACTGAAGCTTCTCTGTCTGTTCATAATTTAACTCAACAAACTGTACGCCAAATCCTCCGCCCGCGCTGTAGTGCCGGACTTCGCCTTCGAGGTAAAGCCAATCACAATCGGGCAGCAACAGGCGGAAGCCCACGATTTCACCCAGCCTAACCTCGCCGACAGAGTCCAAAAAACAACCCCCCTCTGACAGGTCTGTAACCCGGGCACTGTGGGCTTGAGTTGAGCTGTCCCACATTGCGTCGAGACTCACACGTAGCCGTGGTTTAGTCCTGCGATCGTCCATAATTTAAGCCGTTCCACTTTCCGGGGCGAGATCACACCTCAACGGGAGGGAGCCTGTTTTCAGTGAGGCTAGGGCGACATCAACTTGTCCATCATACACCTACGTGATTTATTCCACATGAAACTTGTGCAAAATTCGATGGACAACTGGTGTCAGCACTATACCCATGATGGCGATGAATACGAGACCACTGAAGAGTGCGTACCCGGAGGCGAAGAGTTTTGCGCCGGTGGTCCTGAGAGGATTGACAGGACCCATGCCACCCAAAATCATTGAGGCTTCCAAGAGCGAATCGATCCAGTCGAAACCGGCCAGCCAATGGTATCCCGCGGTGCCGACGAATAGGACGAGTGCAATTACGCCACATGCCAGCACTACCGTCGCGGCGAGGCGCCGAGCAAACACCGAGAATGGCGCAAGCTTTTCGCCGCTTTTTTCAAACGCAGGCAGAAGTTTCATTGGTCTTAGTCCATTGGAAAGACTCTGGCGATTCGTCACCTTCGCTAGAGTTTGGGCTTTGTCTCAGTTCGGCACGTGCTCTATTATTCGGCCTAACTACGGTGCAACCTACTTCCGCAAAGGCTCACGTCATCATTTACAGCCGGCCAGGTTGTCATCTCTGCGAAGAAGCTAAAGAGGCGATTGAAGCAGCAGCGTGTGCCAGCGAATACGCGCTTCACGAGGTAAATATCGAGAGCGATCCGGATCTGCTGAAGCGCTACCGATACGAGATTCCCGTTATAACTATCAATGGCGTAGAAGCGTTCCGACATCGCCTGACCCCAGAAGAATTTAAGACGGCGCTACGAAACTCTTGAAAGCTGCGTCGGGATTAGGCACGCCCGCCAGAACGAAATTCAATTCCCCGCTAACTGCTTCGATAGATTCGAATAGCCTCACCCGCTCTTCATCATTAGCTGACTGCCGATACGACGTGATCATGTCTTTCAGCGTCGCGAGATCTTTGTACAGCCCGGCGTTTTCTATCGGCGGCGTTAAATACGAAATCAATTCCGCGTAGGAACGCCTCTTGGCAATGGAACCTTCTGAAGGATTGTTCACGCTGTAGATGGAAATGTTCGGCAACTCGCCAATCAGCCTGTCAGGCCAGCACTCTCCCGACAAACCAACCTGCTTGCCTGGCATAAACTCCAGCGAGCCGTGCGTGCCAACGTGGACAACCGCATCAACATTCAGCAGTTGCGAAAGGTAGGTGTAGAAGGCCATGAAGCCGTGGTGTGGCGCGCCGCTTCGCGCCATCATCAACCTCATCGGATCCCCTTCGTAACCAAATGTCGGTTGCACGCCAACAAAAATGTTTCCGAGCTGCACACCCTGAATCAGCAGATCGCGTCCAAACGAATTCACCCCCCCTGGCGCAATGCCCCATTCGTCCTCGATTTCATTTGCATACGGACAAAGACGGCGGTACTCGTCAGTAGTCATCCGATAGGCAACGTTCGCAGTCGCTGCGAAGCTATCTGCGTTACCGCCGAGTAGCATGTCCCTTAAAGCCTCAGGCGAAGCGGGCAAATCTACGTAATAGCCTTCGGTCTGTAGCTTCTGAAGTGTATCCCACACGCTGGGAAACACATCGAGGTCAGCCGCGGTTCCAATGTTCCCCTTGTTGGGCGGAAAGCAAAAAAGTATAAGTGCCAGTTTCAATTCGTTGCGGGGCGCGGTTCGCAGACGGTTCCAAAGCTTGAGACGACGGGCAAGTCGCGCACAGCAATCCTCGAGCGCGACCGGCTCGACGCCGCTTGCCGGTAACCCTCCGTAAATAAACGGTTCGGTTGCGCCGTCGATTTCGGGAATCGCGATCTGCATTCCGGCTTGCACGGGATTAAGTCCGGTCTGCGACGAGCGCCAAACATCAATTGTTTGCATGTCTAAACTCACCGCCGAGCGATAGGGTCGATTTAAACTTTGCAGAAACTCTGACGCCGCCTCGCTGTCGTTCATGGCCGGACCACCGACAAAACTGAATCCGGTTAACGAGACAATCTGGCTGACGCGGGAATGGTCCTTGGTCAGTGGTCCGTGGTCAGTTGTTTGGACTTTGGACTTCGGTCTTTGGTCTTGGCGCTTTTTGGGGACTTGAGACTTGAGACTTGAAACTTGAGACTTATCATCGACGAAAAATTTGCTGACCGCTTCACGATTGTCCATTAGCGTCGACAGCGCGGGAATGACGCTCAAGCCTTCCGCTTCAATGGCCCGAATGAGGGCATCGTAATGTCGGGTAGTTTTGCTGACCACCTGCGGACGCATCAGAAGCAGGCCAATTGTCGATTCAGCATCTAGAGGAACTGGTACGTCCGCGGACGTTGGACGTTGGACGTTGGACTTTGGACCTCTCTTCGCCACATACCATTTCCCATACTCCTCGAACGTCTCAAATAATTTCGGTGCGTCGGGATGGTAAATCGCTAGGGATGGCAAATGTTCTGGAGCCGGAATGTTTGTATTTGCCTTTTCCAGCCGGCTGTCAGGGACGTACTCCCTCAGCGCGTAAAGAATCATTGAGCGAATGTTGGTTGGAGTTGGCTGCAGAAAATAGCAAAAGATGTTCAGGTAATTCTTAATGTCCCGAAGCTTGCCGGCGCCAGGTATGAAGCGAAGGACAGCCGGCAGCCGGTCAACTAACTTCAAATACTGCCCGTGTCCCTTATGTCCGTTGTATCCATTGCGTTTGCCCGATAACTTACTGCCGCGCGTCTGCCGGCCAACCCATGAGGCGGCGGAGGTAAACAGCTTAAGGCTTTTGTTAGTTGTCCTCTTTGTTTGCTCGTCTCTTCCCTCATTGCCCTCGCCCCTGCCACCGAACAATCGTTCCATATCCAATTGGCCCATGCGGGTTTGGCGCATAAGATTGGGCATGCAATTGATGGCAATTATCGTGCGAGTACACTGGGCAGGCTCGCCAAAAGCAGCAATAATCCGCGTAGCATTTTCGCCATCCATTACGTGAATCGCAAAGACAACGTTCGATGCCCGCAGATCTTGTTCAATTCCGCTCCATTCATCGTTACTGAGTGGCGCGCCCAGGTTATGGGCCGCAATTCTAAGATCAAGATCATACTGGTGGTTGATCTCGCGCTCCGCTTGTTTCAGCGGCGCAAGCAAACTGGATCCAACGTAGAATACGGTGACGTTCATACTGCGCTCTCCAACTGAGTATCCGAATGACTGATAATCTCGCGCACCTTTTCTAATACTTCCTCGTCCGGATTCCAGTAGCCGCGATCGTGCGCTTCAAGGAGACGCTTCGTAAGTGAACGTACGGAATGCGGATTTAGCTCCAGCAACCGATTGAACATGATCGAATCCAACAAAAACGTTTTGGCAATCTCTGTGTAGATCCATGGATCGACAGCATCGGCCGTCGCGCTCCAGCCGAAAGTGTTGGCTACATGGTTTTCAATTTCGGCGACACCGCGGAAACCATGTTTCAGCATTCCTTCGTACCATTTTGGATTCAATGTTTTGGCGCGCGTCTCAAGCCGGACCGTTTCTTCCAGGGATCGAATTCTGGTCTGGGGTGAAAGCGAATCAGACAAATAAATCGCCGGACGAGACTTAGTACGCGTTTCAACCGCTTTGGAAATTCCGCCAAGATATTCGAAGTAGTGATCGACGTCGGTGATGCCGACTTCAAATGAGTCGAGGTTCTGGTAGGTTGCTTCAACTCGCGACAGCGCGTCATCCATCAAGTGGGGTGCTTCGCGACCTTCGACCGTCCGTCCTTCCGAGTCGCGCGTGTACGCAAAGCACTTGCGCGTAACGAATAAATCTCCCAGCGTCTGCTCGCTGTCCCACTGCGAATCCATCACCATGAAATTGACGTTTGTACCGTAGTTACCCGGCGCATTTGAAAACACTCGAGTCACGGCGTCATCAAACTCCAAAGCGCCTGAGTCCATCGTTTCTGAGATGTTCCGCCGCACGTAATTGAGTTCAGGAGGCTCGTCAAGTTTGGCAACCCGCCGCACTGCCTTATCGAGTAAAGTCATGGTCGGCGCAAACAGGTCGCGGAAGATTCCCGATACCGTCATCATCACGTCCATGCGGGGACGATTCAATTCTTCCAGTGGAATTACTTCAACTTCAATGACTCGGTTCAAGGCGTCACGTACAGGACGCACTCCAAGTAGCCAGAGCGCCTGCGCGACACCTTCGCCATCCGTCTTGATGTTGTCCAGACCCCAAAGTACGAGCGCTAATGAACGTGGGTAGCGACCGTGTTCATCGAAATAACGGCGAAGCAACGCTTCGGCAGTATGCTTCGCGCGAGCGAGCGCCATTGGCGACGGAACTGAATAGGGATTGACGGCGTGTGTGTTGCGACCCGTCGGCAGGATCATCGGATTCTGAACGATGTCGGCGCCAGGACCCGATTCGACGTACTCACCGCGCAACGCGCGCACGAGCGACTCGATCTCGTTGTTGGAATCAAGTTGTTCGGTAATATTTGCAAGTAGAGAAAAAGTCGGGAGCGATTTCTCCCTCTCGACGCCGGCTCTCAGGTTCAGCCAGTTAGCCGCCGCGTCGGCGCCGGCTTCGCAAAATCGCCCCACCGCTTCGGCGACGACTCCATCGATCAATTCTTTCATCTCATTTATCGATGTTTCCTGGAGCAGATCGTCGTAAGAATTAACACCAAGTGTTTCCGCGACGAGCGCCGGCAATGAGCGCGCCCCGTGCTCGGGCCTGTCAAATGACGCAACCATACGGAGCAGGTCAGCTTTTTCCTGGAGCTCCAACGCACGGCCAAATATGTGGAGGCCGGTTGGAATCAGCCGCTGTTCGATCTCGAGCAGTTGTTCGTAGAGCTGCATGACGCGAGCGTCACGCTCAAGGGAATTACTGTTTGGTGTCATTGCAAAAGGATTGTGCCGCTTTTCCCGTACGAAGTTGCGATGCGATTGCTCATGCCCGAATGCAACCGTTTTAACTGAAAAGCGCGGCCGGGGCAAGCGTGTATTCCCTTTGAGGGTTAGCTCATTTTTCTGCTGCCACTCGGGGTCAGTTCTATTTTCTCCACTCGCGATCTTTCCTATTCACACTAATACTCGTTTCGTAATAAATTCCCGCCACCTCATTACTTGCTTCCCTCATTCTTGCCCAGAACGTTTGATCTTGCCCAGCACTGTTTAGAGGTGCCTGTACCTCCCCATGGGAAGTTGTTACTTACTGTGCCTGCCCAAACGACGAATCGAGCGTGCGCGCAGCCCAGGTTCTCCTTGGATCAGGCTTTACGCGGGTGCGCGTTTTGAAAGGTGGGTGGGTGGTGTGGCAGAAAGCCAAGGGCCAGGTTGAGCCAATGGCGAGAGGCATATAGTCGCGCGCCAGCCGGTTAGGTAATCGAGCTTACTTTTTTGAACAATTGCCTTTGCCTACGCAGCAGTCAAAGCTCTCCCTGTGCAACCTCTGTGTTCTCTGTGTCTCCAGTGGTGAGCGTTTGCAATGTAAGATCAGAGAACACAGAGGTGGCTCAGAGAAAATTTCCATCAGCCTATTTCCCGCTTCGCCTGCGAGTTGACCCACTAATTCTTTTCCAAGGGTGATGCCCTCTGTGCCAAATGCCTTTTCCTGAAAAGTTCAATACAATGAGCCTGCTCGAGAGGAAGTCACACGAGAGGGCAAACGTCTATCTTAGAAGTCTCAAATCTACGATGTGTGCGGGGGGACCGCCTGCTTTTCAGCAATATCAGCTTTTCCCTGGCAGCGGGAACGTTCCTGCAACTTACTGGACCCAATGGCAGCGGGAAAACAAGCCTATTACGCATCGTTTGCGGATTGATGGCTCCGGAGAGTGGAGAGATTCGGTGGCAGGGTGCGCGTATCGGCAAACTTGCCGAGGAATATTCCGGAGACATCACGTACATTGGCCACCGGAACGCCGTGAAGGAAGAGTTGAGTTCTCTCGAGAATCTTCGCATCTCCCACGGCGTCAGGGGCACTGACATTACTCGCGCAGAGGCGAAAAAAGCCCTCGCAAAGGTGGGTCTTGCCGGCCGGGAAAACTTACCGGTGCGGTTCTTGTCCGAAGGGCAGCGTCGAAGGTCGGCGCTGGCGCGGCTTCTTACCGGCAATACGAAGCTATGGTTGCTTGACGAAGTGCTCGCGTCGCTCGATCAAGCCGCTGCAAGATTGATCGAGTCGATCAT
>JALYSR010000187.1 GCA_030854715.1 Acidobacteriota bacterium | reverse complement strand
CCGCGCATCAGCAGAGTCAAAGCAGTCGTCGGTAGCTTTCTCCCCGTGAACTCGTCGGCGCGTCGCAGAGCCTCGGCTGGTGTAATTCGCACACTACCGACTGCGATGCTTTCAATCTTGCCTCCTTCTACTGCATTGGGCCACGCGTACAGCAATCCGCTCGACGTCCATGCCAACACTGGAAAGGCTATGATCAATCCCAGCCAGATATGCGTGCGGTAGATAAAAGATCGCATAGAATTTGCTATCCGTCGGACATCCTCCGTCAGAAATATTTCTGGTCTCAACGAGACCAGGTTAACGCCTTCCGGCTAGCGCCGCTTCAGCAAATAAATAAACAAGGGCGCGCCGATCAACGCGGTGATCGCGCCAACGGGAAGTTCGCGAGGCGCAATCACAGTGCGTGCCAGGGTGTCCGCAACCACAACAAACGATGCGCCTGCGAGCGCCGACGCTGGAATCGTCAAACGGTTATCGCCACTCATGGACATGCGCACCAGATGCGGCACGACGAGGCCCACATAGCCGACCGAACCGCTCAACGCAACCGAGACTCCAACGAGCAAGCTGGCGGCCAAAAAAACTTGTAAACGCACGCGTTCAACTTCGACCCCGAGATCGAAAGCGTCACGCTCGCCCAGCATCAGTAGATTTAACGGACGCGCTTTGAATGTTAGGCTGGCCACTCCGGCGATGGTTGCAACTACAGCGATCCAAAGCGAGCCGGATGTGGCTTGTGAAAGATCGCCGAGCAGCCAAAAAGTAAACGAGCGTATGCGCGTTGCATCCATTAGCGTGGTGATGAAAACGATCAACGAGGATTGAAACGTCATCACTATCACACCGGCCAAAATTAATCTTTCCGGCGACGCGCCTGCACGACCGCGGGCCAAACGATAAACAACAAAGGTTGCGCCGAGTGCGCCCGCGAATGCCATCACCGGACGAGTCCAATCATTCGCGCCGAAGAACACGAGCGCAACCATCGTTCCGACCGCAGCGCCATTGGAGATGCCGAGCAGAAAAGGCTCGGCGAGCGCGTTGCGCAGCAGCGCCTGATAACTGGCGCCCGCCGCCGCAAGCGATGCGCCAACCGTCGCCGCGAGCAGAATGCGAGGCAAGCGTATGTCAAAGAGAATAGCGCGTTGCGTGGCCGTCAGGGCGCCAGAGTTAGCCCCTCCCGTGAACAGCGCGCGCAGCGTATCAACGACGGGGATGCGCTCACTGCCCAGCGTCGCAGCCACGAGGACGATGAAGACGAGCATGATGCTGAGCGCGCCGCAAACGACGAGCGTTTTGCGCAACGTCGCACGCGCACTATGATCCAGCGACGCGGCATTGCGACTGATAACTGGGGCTTCCTTGTTCAAGCTGTTGTTCACCTAAAAGCTTCCGGGTGAAGCGCGTGCGCCATCTGCTCCAAGCCGTCGACAAGTCGCGGTCCTGGGCGTGTTAAGAGATCACCGTCGATTAGATAAACACGTCCGTTGCTCGCGGCAGGCGAATTTCTGAGCGCCGTTGCCACCTTTGTATTCGCGGCTGCTCCCATCGCATCTCCTGAAAGCATGATTATGGCCTCGGGGCGAGAAGCGAGCGCCGCCTCATCGCTCAATCGTGGCCAAGCCTCGTTAACATCCGCAGTCACGGAGCGTCCGCCCGCGCGCTCGATTAGATTCGTTACGAACGAGGTCTTGCCGGCTGTATAGAGCGGCTGCCCGGACAATTGGAAAAATACTGAGAGGGGTGCGAGCCCGGCAACCGCGCGCTCCACCTTTTCAGATCGGGCGCGTAGCTGCTTCACTAATTCGGAGGCAGCGGCAGGCTCATTCAATAGATCGCCGACGCTTGAGATCGAGCGAAAAACACCTTCTAGATCGCGCGGGTCGGTGACGTAAACGGCGATCTGATGCTCATTCAACTGTTCCGTAAAGGCTTCGAGTTGCGAGGCTGTCGAGACGAGTACGAGCTGCGGGCGAAGGACGAGTATTCGTTCAATGCTTGGTTGCAGTGTGTCGCCAACCTTGGCAACGTTCTTAGCCTCCGGCGGATAATCGCAAAAGGTGGTGTTGCCGACAAGACGATTGCCGGCGCCAACGGCATAAACAATTTCAGTCAAATTTGGGGCAAGCGAAATAATACGGTCGATCCGGGCGGGAATCCTGACTCTTCGTCCGGACTCGTCAACGACGTCCCTGGTACCACCCGTGGTGTCGGACGCTGGTTGTGGAGTTGGCCGCGAACAAGAGACAGCTACGCCGAGCGCGCACGCAAGCAGCAACGCCGTCGCAATTTGTTTTTGTCTTAAGTTTGAAGAATTGTGTAGAAGCAAAAGTCCCGCCCATCCTGGTCCCTGGCGAAAAGGAAACAGGCGGCGGGACTTCAAAAAATGGGGCCCGGGCGGCCTGAACGCCTTTTCCGCGAAGCGTTCGAAAGCTGCAAAGCTTCCGGGCAGGTCTCCTGGCTTCAAGAGTTGCTGAATTGCTTCAGCCCTCTTATCACAGTGGCGCGACCGCGCGGGATTCTCACCCGCTTCCCTATTCTCCCCTTTTGGGGCACCCAGATGCTTTCAAATACAAAGAACAGTCGTTGATGTTTGGCGGACGTTATCACGCGTCTTTGCCGGTGTCAAATTCCAACTTTTGGCAACGAACAGGAAATTTTGTTGAACCCTGCTTTGCTTCGGCAATTCTCCTCCAGTAAGATTCATCGCAGCTCAATCCAGAGGAACCTTTCACTAATGATCAAGACCGTCGAATGGACAAACGAAGGCATTCGCATGTTGGACCAACGACTGCTTCCGTCCGAAGAAAAATACCTAATGCTCAGGTCTTACGAAGAGGTAGCCGAGGCCATCAAGAAGATGGTGGTGCGCGGCGCGCCGGCTATCGGAGTTTCAGCAGCTATGGGCCTGGCATTAGGTGCCGGCCAGTCAGTTGGAACATCGGTCGCGGATTTGGAAGACGATTTCAGTTATATGTGCCAGGTGATGTCGCAAACGCGTCCCACAGCGGTAAATCTTTTCTGGGCAATCGAGCGAATGCGAGAAAGGTTTAATCGCGAAAAGGGCACGACAACGGAAGTGGAGAAGATCAAAGACAGTCTTGTCGAAGAGGCGCTTGCAATTTTTCGCGAGGACATTGAAGCCAACCGGGCTTTGGGACGTTTTGGCGCGGAGTTGATAACAGATGGCGACACGGTGCTGACACACTGCAACGCAGGGGCGCTCGCAACTGCCGGTGATTACGGCACCGCGCTTGGCGTCATCCGCGGCGCGCGAGATGCGGGGAAACGTGTAGCGGTAATTGCCGACGAAACAAGGCCGTTCCTGCAGGGGCTCAGGTTAACAGCGTGGGAGCTGGCGAAAGATAATATTCCAGTCACTGTAATAACCGACAATATGGCGGGTCATGTGATGAAAAGCGGTAAAGTCAATGTGGTAGTTGTGGGCGCAGATCGAATTGCCGCAAATGGCGACGCGGCCAACAAGATTGGCACCTACATGGTTGCCGTACTCGCCAAAAAGCATGAGATCCCCTTTTACGTGGCGGCACCAGTCTCCACGCTCGATCTTTCTTTGCAAACGGGAGCGGAAATCCCGATTGAAGAACGCGATCGGAAAGAGGTTACCCACATAGGAGGACATCAGCTGGCGCCTGATGGAGTGGACGTGCAAAATCCGGCGTTTGATGTAACGCCCAACGAACTGATCACTGCGATCATCACCGACAAAGGTGTGGCTCGCGCTCCATACATAGATAGTTTGAGGAACTTGGTTGGTAAGAAAGCTATGGGCGCGGACGACTGAGGCCGCTTGGTTACGTTGCGAGCTGAGCCCTGGCGAACCGGCTTTGTTTCCACCAATCGATAGTGCGTTCCAGGCCCGTTCTCAAATCCACGCGCGGTTCGAAACCCAGAAGCTCCCGAGCCCGCGAGATGTCTGCAACGCTATGTTTTACGTCTCCAGCTCTCGTTTCCTGGTAGTGTGCAACTGCTTCATGCTTGCCTGTGATCACCCTTAGCTGATTGAGAAGCTGGTTCAAGGTCACCTGCTCGCCGTTCGCTATGTTCATGATCTTGCCAATGCCCTTTGTGCTCTGGGCAGCTTTCAAGTTTGCTTCCACAACGTCATCAACGTAAGTGAAATCTCGGGACTGTTCGCCATCACCGTAGATCTGGGGAGTTTCATGACTCAGTAAGGAGCTAATAAATCGTGAGATTACTCCCGAGTATTGAGAGCTCGGATCTTGACGTGGTCCGAAGACGTTGAAATACCTGAGAGAGACCGTCTCCAATCCGTAGACGCGAGTGAAGACCTGGCAATAATACTCGCCCACAAGTTTGGCTACTGCATACGGAGAGAGCGGGTCAGGCAGCATATCTTCCTTCTTGGGAAGCGTAGGCTGATCTCCATAGGCTGAGCTGGAAGCTGCGTAAACCAGCCGTCGGACCCTTTTTTCCTTTGCAGCTAAGAGGAGAGAGAACGTTGAATCGACACTGGCGATGTGGGTTTGCCGAGGGTCCTCCACCGAGCGAGGCACTGACGGAATTGCGGCTTCATGAAAAACTAACTCGACGTCCTCAAGGGCCTTGAGTAGTGACTTTTCGTCGGCAAGACTGGATTGAACGAAATCGAAGTCACCTTTTATTTCCTCGAGATTTTCGCGATAACCCGTCGATAAGTCATCGATGATCCGCACTCGCGCCCCCGATGCTGTAAGGGCAGAAGCAATGTGTGAACCGATAAAGCCGGCTCCTCCAGTTACAAGTGCAATTCCAGTTAAAGGCATAGAAGAAAGTTAACCCTGGTGGGGTCCTGTCTTCACCTAACACCGTCGAACAAGGTTATCTGCCGACCCCTGTATACTCGAAGCCAAGCTCACGCATCAGTTCAGGATCGTAAATATTTCGCAGGTCTGCAATCCTGGCAGACTTCATCAGATCCCGAATGCGGCCCATGTCCAGAGCGCGAAACTGATTCCACTCTGTCACGAAAACGAGCGCATCGGCATCCGCTACCGCCTCATATTCGTCTTCCGCATACATGACATCCGGAAGTATCTGCGATGCTTCAGTCATCGCCACAGGATCGTACGCTCTTACGGTTGCGCCATTTTTCAATAACGCTCTGATGATATCAACCGACGGTGCTTCGCGCATGTCATCTGTTTCGGGCTTAAACGCCAGTCCCAAAATCGCTATGGTCTTTCCCCGAACTCCCCCAACCAATTTCTCAATCTTAGGCACCATCGCCTTCCGTTGGCGGCGATTTACTTCAATTACGGCATCAACGATCAATGAATCCTGGCCAAACTTTCGAGCCACGGAAGCAAGTGCTTGAGTGTCCTTGGGAAAACATGAACCTCCAAAGCCAGGTCCGGGATGAAGGAATTTGCTCCCAATCCGGCGGTCCATGCCAATGGCCCGGGCAACATCATGCACATCACAGCCGATACTTTCGCACATGTTAGCGATTTCGTTAATGAAAGATATCTTAGTGGCTAAAAACGCATTGGCGGCGTATTTAGAAAGCTCTGCAGCTTCAAGGGAGGTTAAGACGAAAGGTGCCTCGATTAAGTAAAGGGGCCGATAAAGGTCCCTCATGATGGCAATCGCTTCCTCGTCCCGGCTGCCGATCACCACCCGATCAGGTCGCATGAAGTCATTAATCGCCGCGCCTTCGCGCAAAAACTCCGGGTTAGAGACTATTCCAAAATTTAGGCGAACTCCCAATCGATCACGTATGAGATTACGAAGATATTCACCAGTTCCGATCGGCACTGTAGACTTCGTAACAATGACCTTGTAACCGTTCATGTGATCCGCAACTGATCGGGCTGCGGCTTCCACAAAGCTCAAATCGGGTGAACCGTCGCTCCTGGGGGGAGTTCCCACTGCCAGGAAAATTACCAGCGCTTGTTCGACTGCCTGTTTGATGTCGGTCGTAAATCGCAACCGCCCCGACTGCATGTTCTTGACAACCAGTTGCTCGAGACCCGGTTCATAAATCGGCATGTCGCCGGCGGAAAGACGCGCGATTTTTGCCTCATCGATATCGACGCAGGTTACCTCAACCCCGAATTCCGCGAAGCACGCACCTGTAACCAGGCCGACATAACCAGTGCCAATCACCGCAATATGCATTGAGACTACTTTCAGGAAATACCAGGGAAGGATTGACTGAGACATGCAAAACCTTGCGGGCCAAACACGACGCATCGTCGCGTGACCCGCAAGGTTATGCCTAACTGACCACAGCGCTTAGAAATGGCGCTGCAGTATTTTTCTGAGCAATCCAATCGAGTGCTTATCTCGCGGGACTGATTACGACTGCATTGCCCCCGAAATTCAGGGTGTTATCCCGTCCGGCCAGAATCGCTGCCAGAATCGCGCCACCAGCAGCAAGTAGTAGAGCCGCCAACGCGCCACCACTGAGCCCGCCCGCCTTGCAAGGTGTGGCTCCGCAGCCTGTTTGCGGCGTGCCGGCCGTGGCGCTTTCACCTGCCGCGACGTTCTTTACCGCACCGCCAAGGACGCGCAACTGCGCCAAACCGGAATGAGTCGTCAAGGAAGTGACTCCATCAACCACTCTCACCGTGAACGAAGTCGGCTGGCTGCCGTCGACAACAACTACACCGTCTTTGGTTGTAAAGCTGACTGAAATTCCAGCCAACGTTGAAACCTGAGCGCTGCCGCTATCGAGCAATCCCATGATGTTCTTTGCGTTGAAGCTCAACTTCAAGCTGGAGGTAGGTGCCAGCTCAACTCGGCCCAACTTACTAAGGTTAACAGTGGCGCTGCTCTTCTCAGCGGTTATCATCATGCTGTCCGAAAACAACGTGCCGCCTGAAACTGCTTTCTCACCGTTTACCGTAACCAGACCGGAGACTGACAACTCTCCCGATGGGGCCTTTGCGGTCGGCGACGCCAACACTACCATAGAGTAAACACTCAAAATGGCAATTGCCACACAGGCCGCTATAGGTTTGCGGCTCCAAGTTTTGCTAGTCATTTCTTTCCTCCCGTAACGTGAATGAAATCTTGATTGCGTGCCGCGATGGCCAAATCTTATGTGAGACAGGGTTGATTACCCATTTGGTCTCATTAATGCAGTGCAAATGCCAAAAGCAACAGCAAAGCATTAACACTGGGCTGTTTTACACGAATGAGTTAGCCCTGTCAACAGCCATTTAGCGAACTTTGCCACAAAAACCATGCTTTTTTGTGTTGGCTGAGGAATCTAGCACACAAGGCCCGAGTAGTCCAGACTTTTCTGCCTATTACACTGCCAAAATAAACGGTTGAAGGCGGCCGCAGCTCGGTTCACCAGCTGTAACGCAGACAACAGTCAAACAGAGTGACTGGCGAGTCGCGTTGAGTTGAATTATGGTGCTCGCCACTGAAGCTCAACTTACGGCAATCAGTCAGGCGAGCTTACTCTTCGAGCACGAGTAACAATCTTGGATCTCGACGCCGGATCAGACGCCGCGGCACTAGAGGCATTGTCAGAATTCGCCCTGGTTTGTTCCATCAATTCCGACTGTTCATACGGATCGAGGCGTGCAAAAACATAGAAGACTTCGCCTGACCGAACCACACCCAGATATCGAAAGGTCGTCTGAAAAACTTCACCGACTCTGAGGGTGTCATTCCGTGGAGGATGTTCGAACAGAAGGCCCAACTCATTAGCCGCAACCGCTTCGAGTTCGGGCAAATAGTCGTTTTGGCTTTCGCGAGCAATTCGCATTGCCATTTGGCGGAGCGCACTAATACGGTTTGAGTTCTTGCGATAGTAGGCAGCGTTCACTTCATGGCGACTCGCGCGATCGTCAACGACTTCCTGCTCGTTTCGCAAGTAACCAAGGTAAGCTCGAACAACTGGTCCAAACCCGTCGTCTCGTCGCACGGTTTGCCCGGGTACGACAAAATTTGCAGACAACATGAGTAGGGATCCGACCAATGCACAGCGGAGTAATCTTGAATGAATCATAACTTTGACCCCCGAGGGGTAAACACCAGCGATTTCCTTAATCGGGACAGCCACGGATTTTACCAAGGTTCGTTTTAGTGTCCGTTGCGTCGGTGTTTCAGCAATGTTACATTGATCTAAAGTTTAAGGTAAGCGGTATGACGCAAGACTCCCTGCCAAACCCTATCACCGGAAGAAAAGTTGCGCTCGGAATCAGCGGCGGCATTGCCGCCTACAAAGCCGCTGAGGTGCTTCGGGGTTTGCAACGCGCGGGCTGCGATGTCAGGGTTGCCATGACGAAGCGAGCCTGCGAGTTTGTTCAGCCACTAACATTTAAAGCGCTTTCAGGTTCGCATGTAATCGTAGACGATTACGCGCCCGACAATCCGGATCCGATTGCTCACATCACTTTTTCCCAGACTGTCGACCTGTTACTGATTGCTCCTGCCACGGCTAACATCATTGCAAAGTTTGCAAATGGAATTGCCGATGATTTCCTGACCTCGACCTACCTGGCATCAATGGCGCCCGTTCTAATCGCGCCGGCAATGAATACTTCCATGTGGCATCATCCCGCAACACAGCGCAATTTGGAGCAACTCCGCGCGGACGGTGTCCATATTATTGAGCCCGACGAAGGCGAAATGGCATGTGGAACTGTAGGTCCGGGCAGGCTGAGTGAGCCCGAGCAAATTGTGGCCGCGGCGTTGGAAATTCTGCGCCATGGAGAAAGGGAAAGCCGGACAGATTTGACCGGCGAGCATCTGCTTATTACCGTGGGAGCAACCCGTGAAGCGATTGACCCGGTTCGCTTTCTCTCGAACAATTCTTCCGGGCGCATGGGGTTTGCAATCGCGCAGGCTGCGAAAAGCCGTGGAGCGCAGGTTACGATTATTGCTGGAGCCACCACCGCCGTTTTCCCTGATAATGTTTCGGTTATTAAGGCGTATTCGGCGGAAGAAATGCACGCGGCTGTGATTAGAGAGCTTCCGCGAGCTTCGGTTTTTATCGGCACGGCAGCCGTGGCCGACTATCGTCCGGTAAAGCGCTCGTTGCGAAAAATTAAGAAGACACAAACTTCCCTGATCCTGGAATTGGAGCGAACGCCGGACATACTTGAGGAGGTAGCCAGGGCCAAACGCGACGGACAACTCGTTGTTGGATTTGCCGCCGAGACTGAAAACATCCTGGGCAACGCGAGAGAGAAGCTGCGCAGCAAGAATCTCGATGCGATTGTCGCCAATGATGTCACGCTGGAGGGAGCCGGTTTCGACACGGTTTCGAACGAAGTCACAATCATCAGCCGCGACAGAAAAGCTCCAGTTCACATACCGCTGATGGCGAAAACTAATGTCGCGAACCTTATTCTGGACGAAGTTGTCAGGCTTCGAGAGCGCGTCAAAACGCCGGCGCTTAGGCTCAGTGGGCCCAGAAAAGCTTAGTTAATATTTAGTCGGTATCTTAAACTGAAATATCCCAGGACTTCATGTCGTCGGAACCTGTCATTACTGAGCTAGTCTCACTCATAAAAGATACCAGGGAACAACTTGCCTACTTCCATGAGTTGGGAGTGGAGCATGTAGGAACGGAGTGGAAGGCTGGCGACCCCCAGAAACCAGTAGCCTCCTCCTCGGAAGTTATCCCTGAACATCTTCGGCCCGTGATGTCACCCAGGAGAGCAAGGCCTGTTTCGACTGGTGCCGCTCCTGCCGCAACGACTCCCCGAACCTCGACCCGAGAACATGCGGTGGCCACGCCACCTCCCCAGTTGGACACGCTCTTTGGTGACCTGGGACCAATGCCGGCAACAATCCAAAAGTCTTCGGAAACTTTTGAGGAGATTTGGGCGGATGTTGGAGACTGCACGCGCTGCCCGCTTTACCAGGGCCGAACAACCATTGTCCACACCGAGGGTAATCGGAGAGCGCGCTTGATGTTTGTAGGAGAAGCTCCGGGCGCCGATGAAGATGCGCAGGCACGTCCGTTTGTGGGCCGTGCCGGAAAGCTGCTAACAAAAATCATCGAGGCGATCGGTTTCAAGCGTGAGGATGTTTTGATTGGCAACGTTAACCGCTGCCGTCCTCCCGCCAATCGACCGCCAACTCCGGAGGAAGCAGCGATGTGTAAGCCCTTCCTGCTTCGTGAAATCGCGGCTGTCCAGCCCGAAGTTATCGTCGTACTCGGAAACACAGCGATGAGGAATCTTCTGGACATAAAGCAGGGAATAACCAGAGTCCGCGGTCAGTTTCAGGATTACCACGGTGTCAAAGTTATGCCCACTTTCCACCCGGCTTATCTGCTCCGTGACCCTTCCAAGAAAAAGGAAACATGGGAAGATCTCAAGAAGGTGCGGGACTATCTGGACGCCACCCCAAGAACAGTTAACTAAAATCTCCGAGGCGAATCGCCTCGGACTTTTGCAATTCCACATTTCGCGCTACCTTCTCACGCGTGCAGCACCGCTCAGAATCTTCCCGCAAAGATTCACCAAACAGAGAAGGAGTAAATCCCATTCAACTCGCCGATGCGGGAGAACCCCGTTACGCCGAGGTCGCTGTTCCCGTCCACGTATCGTCTACATTTATCTACCGGCTTCCCGTTTCCATGCGCCACATCGCCCAGCCCGGATCCCGGATCGTTGTTCCACTTGGCAGGAAGCTCGTCACCGGTTACATCGTCTCGTTGAGCGAGGATCTGCGAGCTGAAACCAGCCTCCAGGAATCAGAGCTCAAGGACGCCAAAGAGATTCTCGACGTCGTTCCATTGGTCACTCCTGAACTTCTCGAACTCACACACTGGGTCGCCGAATACTACCTTGCTCCCTGGGGCGAGGTGATCAAAGCCGCACTACCGCCAGGTATCAGTCCCACCATCGAGCAGTTTTTTTCTATCACTGAGAACGGCCGCGCGGAGCTGACCCGTTCACCTTCAGATGACACGCCGACAGCGAAGCGACAACTGCTGCAGCTACTGAGCGAGTTAGAGGAGGTTAGCCTCGCCACCGTCTCAGCAAAGTTTGGCAGTTCCGCACCTCGGCTGGCGCGTGAACTCGAACGGGAAGGCTTTTTGGAAATCACTCAACGAGCGGGCAGCGAGTTTGTCAAAGCGAAACATCAACGACGCGTTCGTCTGATTAGGGTGATTGACACCTCGAATATTGATGGTCGCAAGCTGACTGAAGCCCAGCTCAAGGTGATCGCGGCACTTAAAGATCTGGAGTCGTTGGCTCTTCCGGAATTACTTAGTAGCGCGAAAGTGAGTTCTTCCTCAGTCGATACATTGCAGAAAAGAGGAATAGTTGAAGTCTTCGAGGAGAAGTTACGACGCGATCCTTTTGGAGATGTGACCTTCGAGCGGAGCGGCGATTATCAACTAACCGGGGCGCAGCAAAGCGTTCTCCGGGAACTGGACCAGCCCTTGCGGACCCATGCCTACGCGCCTTTCTTACTACACGGAGTGACCGGTAGTGGAAAGACCGAAATCTACATTCGGGCGATGCGGGTGGTGCTGCAGCTCGGCCGTTCGGCACTGATGCTCGTTCCCGAAATTGCGCTGACACCCGTTTTCTCGCGCCGTTTACGGACCCACTTTGGTGACAAGGTGGCAATTTTCCATTCTTCCTTGTCGCGTGGAGAACGCTTCGACGAATGGACTCGCGTGAGGAATGGTGAGGCCCGCATCGTTATCGGAACGCGTTCCGCCATCTTTGCTCCGATAAAAAACCTGGGGCTGATCATTGTTGACGAAGAGCACGAATCTACCTACCGGCAGCAGGATTCGCCTCAATACAACGGGCGGGATACGGCGATCTTGCGCGCCCAAAAAGAGTCGGCAGTAGTCATTTTGGGTTCGGCGACACCGTCGCTCGAATCCTTTCACAACGCGAGCGCCGGCAAATATCGTTACCTGCAATTGCCCAATCGCCTTGGCGATAGGCCGATGGCCGTGGCTGAAATTATCGACATGCGCGCGGCGTTTGCCCGCCACCATAAGCCAACTGTCTTTTCCGATGAATTGCTGCAGGCGATCGCCGCGACGCACGCGAAAGGTGAACAGTCGATAATTCTTTTGAACCGCCGCGGCTACTCCAGTTTTGTCCTGTGTCGCTCCTGCGGGGAAAGCATTCAGTGCCCTAACTGCGACGTCACCCTGACGTATCATCGAAGTGAAAAAGTGATTATCTGTCATTACTGCAACCATCGCGAGGCCGCTCCTTCAAAGTGCCCGAACTGCGAGGGAAAATACATTTACTACGTCGGCGAAGGCACCGAGCAGATCGAAGAGAAACTGAAAACACTTTTTCCGGCGCTTCGTATCGCGCGAATCGATCGTGATACAACTTCGCGGCGACGTGCATTTGAGAAATCCCTTCAGGACTTCAGTGAAGGTAATATCGACATGCTGGTGGGCACGCAGATACTGGCGAAAGGTCACGATTTTCCAAACGTCACGCTTGTTGGCGTGGTTTCGGTAGATGCCGGGTTAGCATTACCGGACTTCCGCGCCGCCGAACGGACTTTTCAGTTGTTGACCCAGGTTGCCGGTCGCGCGGGACGCGGCGATCGGGCCGGCAAAGTTTTGATCCAAACATATCATCCGTATCACTACGCCCTACGACACGCCAGCGGCCAGGATTATGCAGGCTTCTACGAGGAGGAAATTCGCCATCGGCAGAATCATACCTATCCGCCGTTCGTCGCGCTGGCGTCGCTGCTGGTCCATGGCGCGGACCTCACTCGCGTAAGAGCAGACGCACTTGAATTGCGAAAAGAATTGGATCGGGCAAACGCCGATCGCGCGGCGCGAATACTAGGTCCGGCTCCGGCGCCGCTGCCGAGACTGAAGGGCGAATATCGGGTGCAACTGCTGGTAAAGTGCCGCAATCGGCAGCAGTTGCGCAAAATAGTGGACGCCGCCCTCAAGTCGCTGAAAGACCGGGGCGTTAGTCTTCGTTCTATCAACGTCGAGATCGATCCGGTATCGATAATGTAAACTCTATCTTTGGAGTGCGTGACCTGTCACCGCACTCCAAGAGAGGCACGTCTCCAAATGAAACTCTCAGAATTAGCATCTTTAACCTCAGCGCGCATTGACGGAAATTTGAACAACCTCGCCGGTGACTTGGAGATAACCGGCGCTGCTGGCCTGGATGAGGCCCGACCGGGCCAGATTACTTTCTTAGCTAACCCGCGCTACACCCCAAGAGTAAACACAACTCAAGCGTCGGCAATTTATCTTGTCGAAGGCGCGCCCATTGATAGGAAGATTCCCGTTCTACGTGCTACGGACCCATATCTGGCCTACACGCGAGCATTGCGGCTGTTCCATCCCGAAACCGAGTTGCCGCCATTCATTCATGAATCTGCCGTAATCGACCCTTCGGCTACTGTGTCTAAGAATGTCTGGATTGGCGCCAACTCGGTGATTGGCCCTTCCAGCAGAATCGAAGACGGCGCCCGCATCTACCCAAACGTAACCATCTACGACAACGTCGTTATCGGGAAGAATTCGGTTATTCACTCGGGTTCAGTTATTCGCGAACGCTCGCAAATAGGCGAACGAGCGGTTATCCATAACAACGTGGTGGTCGGCTGCGATGGCTTTGGGTATGCGAAAGACGAGGAGCGCCGTTGGCTGAAAATTCCACAAACCGGTCGCGTGGTGATCGAGGACGATGTCGAGATCGGCGCCGGCACGACAATCGATCGGGCCTCGGTGGGCGAATCTCGGATTGGCCGGGGAACGAAGATAGATAACCTGGTGCAGATCGGCCATTCGTGCACCGTCGGCGAAGACACTTTGCTGTGCGCTCAGGTCGGTCTCGCTGGAAGTTCGCACATTGGCAGTCGAGTGATTCTGGCGGGTCAGGCTGGGGTTGCCGGCCATCTGACGATTGGAGACGATGTAGTGATTACCGCGAAGAGTGCGACGAGCCACGACGTGCCCGCCGGAAAAGTTATTTCGGGAATACCGGCTTTCGATAATCGCGACTGGCTGAAGTCGACGGCGGCATTTCGCCGCTTAGGTGAGATGCAACGAAAACTCAGAGAGCTGGAGAAGAAGCTTGAAGCGTTGATTGTAAAAAGGAACGAGGATGAAAATGACAAATGAAAAATGAGAATTGAAAAATGGAAAATCTGATTTTCCATATATCATTTCTCATTTCTGATTTTTCATTAGGAGCTAGGTAATAGCGCCGCCATCAACGATCACAACTTCCCCATTCATAAAACTGTTGCGATCGCTCACCATGAACGCTGCATACTCGGCGAGTTCCTCGGGCCGTCCCATCCGTCCGGCAGAAGCCCAAAACTCATGCATTTGGAGTAAACGCTCGGGCAACTCCTGGGCAAGCTCGGTATCAAAAATTCCCGCCGCAATTGCGTTTACTTTGACGCCGAAGGTTCCCGCCTCGCGCGAAAGGCACTTGGTGAAGCCGACCATCGCAGCTTTCGAAGTTGCATAGTGAACCGCCGTTGGTAATGCCCTCAAAGCGCCGATGGAGGTGATATTCAGGATACTTCCCTTCCTCTGCCTGATCATCTGTTTGTAGATGGGCTTGGTGACGGCGAAGAGGCTGCCGACATTGGTATTGATGACTTCATCCCAGGCGCGATCGGTCGTGGTAGCAAAATTATCGCCGCGGTTAATGGCCGCATTGTTCACCAGAATATCGATGCCGCCCCACTTCTCCACAATCTCGCGCGTCACTTTCTTTAATCCCAGTCGGTCCGTAACCGAAATCTTGAAGCTGAGCGCACGTCTCTTCAGAGCTTCAACCTTCGCAATTGTCTGCGCGGCAAGATCGTCTCGAGAGTTATAGTTGAAGGCGACATCGGCGCCCTCGCGCGCGAAGATTTCGCAGATGGCCGCACCAATACCGCGCGTTCCTCCGGTTATGAACGCGCGCTTACCTTCGAGCAACAGGCTCACTTTTCTATTCGTCTCCTAAAAAGCCCGCTTCGAAGACGCAAGCGGGCAAACCTAATGGAATTATTTGCGGTGAAATTAGACTCTGAAAACTGCCAACAGTCAACGAGTGGGTAGCTGGGAGGCGGTTAAGTTTGACAATCAATAGGCCGTGAAGCCAAAGGTTCAGAAGGAACACCGGCAATACAGAACCGAGCGCGGTAGCGCCGGATGCTAGAGTCTACTTTGGCAACAAGCCGAGGCAATAC
>JALYSR010000124.1 GCA_030854715.1 Acidobacteriota bacterium | reverse complement strand
TAACATAGCTGGTGACCCCTCCGTAGCTTGAACCGGTCACTGATATTGGTCTGCCCACCACATCGTAATTGTAGCCCACTACCACTCCCCAGGGATTAGTCACACTCGTCAGCTCCCCGGCCAGATTGTAGCCATAACTCAAGCTATACGAGCCCACACCGCTGAACGTGCGCATCTCCGATGTCATCTGTAAAAGTTAATCGGGGAAAAATAACAGCGGTGTGGGGTTCTGCGGAATTCAAGACTGGCTCAGTGAGGCTTTGGAAGAGGCGGCTCTTTGGTTTTGACGACGCGAAGTCTTACAGATGGCTCATCAAGACAGATATTAGGTGAAACAACTCTTGCCACGATCGGAATCATTTCCCGTCTCGTACCAGCGAGCCTCACTTTTACGCTTACCGCGCTCTTGCGGCGAACCGAAACGCCGGGTGGTGCTCTCCATATAACTCTCCGAGGAGTCTCTCCGTACAACTTAATTTTGCACTCAACCGTATCGCCGGGTTTTATTAGCTCTGACGAACAATCGATAAAAGCTGAGATTGGCAAGCAATTCAGTTTGTAGTTCTGACGCTTACTACGCGGGCAACGCAGATAGTCGTATTTTGCTTCCGGCCCGTAAATCAAAGCGCTAACATCCCCACCACCTGCTTCTATGGCAAACCCGTCCTCGTCATTCTTATAGAAAAAGGATCCTGGTACATCTTCGTCACCCGGCCACTTCTTGAACTTGGTCAGATCGATATTGAGGTCTGCTAACTTGACCACTCCTTTCATCCCAACCCTGATCACGGTCACCGTGTCAGGCGGGACGTTCCAATCGTCATTCTTGCACTTCTCTCCGCACCGGCAACTGGAATAACCAAAGTCAACAGTAACATCCGGAAGATAGTACGTCGGTAGCGGACCGGTCGGAGGGCCAAACAATCGCTCAACATCAGCTCGCGTCGACTTCAAGGGAACGATGTCTCGCCACGCCTTGGCGTTACAGCAGTTGGTCACCGTCAGAACAATCAAAGCGGCAAAAGTGATGTGAACGAAACGCATAATTTAGTCCTCAATGTCTATCGCAAGCCTGTATGAGAAGATTTTGAAACAGACTTGAGTTGAAGTTGTTTATTGTTCTCTTTTCCAGCTCAGTTTTCGCTACGCCTTCTCTCGGATTAGGTTCAGCGCCCGGTGTGGGAAAGTCGTGTTGGGTGAGAAGTCCCATCGGACCTCCAACATTGTAGGCAGCACTTGCCATCTGGAAATGGGTATAATTCCTTCCTTCCCTCGGCGAACCATGAATGATTTCGTGCATGATGGTGGTCGCGGCGGATTCAAAGCTTTCCGTCGTGGTATTAATAGTAATTCGAAACCGTGAATCTCCTATAAGAATGCCATCAGGGCTTGCGGAACCCCTTGATGACAAATTAGGGTCACCATAAATCGAGCCACGAGCCGCATTAAACAAATCTTGAAAACTTACCCCGTCCCGTCCCCGACCCGTAGCTTTACCAAGCTCTGCCAACACACCATTCAGAAAGTCTGAGCACTTTTTGTTTTTTAATAGTGTGTCGACTCTACTCGGATCGATGGAGTTCTGCGGGGTTTCAGTTCCGGGGCCGGGATCACCAGTATCAAATCCTGGGTAGCTACCAGTATCCGGTGTCCAAAACATGAAGCGCCAGAAGAGTGGATCATTCCACGGGTTCCAGTGCGGCTCCGCCATGAACAACCCACTCGGATCGACAAAGTTCACCGGATCGTTTTGAACATAGCTATAGCGGTTGAAGGATTGCGGATCGGTGAGAGAGTAGCTGCCGTCGTAAGGGTCGGGTTGGGAGAAGCGGGTCCAGTTAGACTGGTAGCGCCGATGCATTGCGTCGTCGCCGCCATTCCCATCGCGTTCATAGGTGGTGTACTTGTGTGGTTGAAACGCGCTGTTCGCGCTTCGGTTGGTTTCGCCGCCCCACGGGTCGAGATCTATCGTGCTGATAACAGCGCCACTGCTGTTTGTTACTCGCTGGCTCTTCGTCACCGGATCCTGATGCACCCAGTTGACCGCGCCATTCTGAATCGCCAGCATCTGCCCACCCAGATACACGTAACCTCTGGCCCAATTCCCACTCGCCCCCAGCTCGGCAACAACTTGCCCGCCAAGCACACTGCTTCTTACGTAGAAGGTTGTCGCGCCGTACTCACTCTTCTTCCCCCGCAGCCGGTCACCATCGTAGGACTGCGAAAGGGCTGAAGAGCCCAGCGCTGTTTTGACTCGCTCGCGCAACTCCTGAATATGTATCGCCAGGATCGGCTGGCCCTGGGCCAGACCTGTACTGTAACCGCCCGACGGCGCGCCCAGTGCCTGGTCCAACGCCGTGCGCATCTCCAGAATCGGACCAGCCGTGATCCAATCATTCGTCGTCACCGAATACGTCCATGAGTACGCCGCCAGTCCCACTCCTGCTCGCACCTGGTTGATGGCCGTGCGCAACTCCGTGATGTGCAGTGCCTTCACCTCTGTCACTCCAGCCGCGAGTGGATCATTGGTGAACGCCGGCGCGCTGCCTCCACTGCCGGAAGCATAGCTCTGCTGTCCGGTGGCGTCGTAACTGTAACTCTGACCGCCATCGTTGGTCAGATTCCCAGCCGCGTCGTAACTGATAGTTGCTCCCGTCACCGGATTGACGGTCATCCTGTTGTTCACAAACTGCGGTCCGTAGTTGTACTGCGCATTCGCTACTCCCCAACCATTTCGCCAGGTCATATTCCCCAACTGATCGAAGCTGAAGTTTTCCGCATAAGGACCGTCCCCGGTGCCCCATTGCCCGTTGTAAGCATGCGCCCGCGCTTCTGCTCCTGAGTGCGAGGCCCACATCCTGCCCACGGCGTCATAGTCTCAACGGCGATTTTTTCTTGGCCTGTTGGTACTAATGATCCGCACATCTCTTGGATCTACCGTCGGATCTGATGTCGGTGGGCAGCCGCTACCGTCGACGACATAGACTTCTACTTCGGGCTTTTCACGATATCCGCCGTCTACGGCGTAAAGTCGGCCGGATGGAAATCGGCTCACGTTAACAAGGTAGCTCTTTTCGTGCTCTGCGCGCTGTTTAGCCTCACCGAGCCGCGCGCGTTTCCCAGCATAGGCGATGATGTAACCTTTTCTGTTGTTATCTTCCTTTAAGGTAGTAACGAAATCGTCGAGCCGTAGCTTTTCTTCTACCAACGGAAGAATGCCATAGGAATCGAAAGCAATCGGAGAAAGGCCTTCGCAATTAGTATGCGGCCGTCCTGGTAAACCGGGACATCTCAGATATTCATCAGTGGCCGCCGGAGAATAGGTAATGCCCATCACTTCATCCATGAAGACTACCAGGCTCTCGCCATCTTGCTCATTGATATAATAGACGTCTTGTGGTCGGTGCCCTCCGCTGAACTTCTTGTACTTGCTTTCGTCAATACTCAGTTGAGAAAGTGGCAACTTCATATTCGGCGTTATGCGGATGCTCTCCACGGTGTTACGCGGAACTCGCCACTGGCTATACTTCTCTCCGATCCCACAAGTAAGACCCTGAGCGTAATCAATCATCAGAGTTTCATTCGCTGTTCTATACAAGACTGAGTTTCCGGCGAGTTGTTCAGTTGGGGAACCCAGTAGCCTCTCAACATCAAGACGAGTGGAATGCAATGGCACAATGCCGCGCCAGCCTTTGGCCTCCGCGTTAGATTCCAAGAACAGCGCGGCAAAGAAAACCAAGATCGCGAGTGTGGTGATTTTTGCTTTCATGTCTATTATTCTGCCAGATTATTTGTTGGGGCAATGTTGACTAAGAAAGTCGTCAAACCGCCCACTCCACTTAAGAACGTCCTTTTCTCCGTAGTTTGGCGGTAGTATGCCAGCATACTTATACGCCGCTCGGGCCATCTGTTCGTCGTTATAGCCGCCTTGCCTCGCAAGATGAAAGGTTTCATGGAGGGCTTTGTACGTGTAACGGGCCTGCGCTGAGGCTGTTCCTTGTGCTGTAGGGAAGGGCCTCAAGTGAACTGTTCCAGGATCGGGACGTGACTGCCTTGCAAAAAGGTCGCCCGATATCGTCCCGCCGTTTGACGCTACGCTGTCTAGCTGATATCCGCCTGCGCTGCTGATCCTATCGTAGCCTTCCCAGAAGGTGTTGATGTGAGGATAAGGCCCGGCGAACATCTTGTTAGCTTGATTTAGCAGTTTCTGCACATAGTCTGCGCAATCGCCTTTCTTCAACAAATCCTGGAGTCCTTTTCGTAAGTCCCCGAGAGGCACCTCGGATTTCTGCGGGGGCTCGCCGCCGCCACCGCCGCCTCCGAGATCGCCACCGGGTTCACGACCCCCGCCGACTGGACCACCACCATAGCTGTCGGGAAAATAAACGTATCCTGTGATTTCTGTCATACAGACAGGATGACCATCTCCTGTATCAACACAAAACCGACCATAGATAGCCATAAGCAGCAATCCACTGGGATCCGTAAAGTTCACCGGATCATTTTGTACATAACTGTAGCGGTTGAAGCTTTGCGGATTAGTGAAGTCGTAGCTGCCGTCGTAAGAATCGGGTTGGGAGAAGCGAGTCCAATTGGATTGGTAGCGCCGCATCATCGCATCGTCGCCGCCATTCCCATCGCGTTCATAGCTGGTGTACTTGTGTGGTTGAAAGGCGCTGTTTGCGCTTCTGTTAGTCTCGCCGCCCCACGGGTCGAGATCTATCGTGCTGATAACATTTCCGGCGCTGTTTGTGACTCTTTGCGATTTCGTTACCGGATCCTGATGCACCCAGTTCACGCCGCTACTCTGGATGGCAATCATCTGTCCGCCTAGATAAACATAACCCCGGCTCCATCCGCCACTCCCATTCAACTCCGCCACGACTTGCCCACCGAGCACTGTCG
>JALYSR010000123.1 GCA_030854715.1 Acidobacteriota bacterium | reverse complement strand
CATCAAGGTTGAGCTTGATGACACCAATCAGCGCCTTTCGGCTTCAGAAACGATTACCTACTTCAACAACTCGCCCGATCCGCTTTCTTACCTCTGGCTCCAACTCGATCAGAATATCTGGGCGAAGGATTCGGAAAACCTTTCTACCTCGACAGCCCCAAACTTCGATCGCATGCCGTTGTCAACGATTGATAGTCTGATTGCGAGGGGCGAGTTTGAAGGTGGCGAACGCATTACGTCGGTGCGCGACGCGAAGGGCGCTTCCCTGCCCTACACGATAGTTAGGACAATGATGCGCATTGATCTGCCGCGGCCGCTCGCGCCGGCGCAGTCGACCGTCTTTACCATTGATTGGAACTACAACATCAACGATTCGAAACGCGTTGGCGGCCGTACCGGATACGAATTCTTCCCCACGGATAAGAACTACATTTACGAGCTTGCGCAGTGGTTCCCGCGCATGGCCGCCTACTACGACGTTTATGGCTGGCAGCTCAAGCAGTTTCTGGGGTCGGGCGAATTCACACTCGAATATGGCAACTATCGTGTTTCCATCACCGTGCCTGACGATCACGTGGTCGCCGCCACCGGAGTTTTACAGAATCCGCAGGCCGTTCTAACAGCGACGCAGCGCCAGCGTCTGGACCAGGCGAAGACTGCCAAGAATCCCACCTTCGTGATTACTCCCGATGAAGCCAGGGCTAACGAGTTGCATAAGCCGGCGGGCAAGAAGACGTGGACCTTTGCTGCAGACAATGTCCGCGATTTCGCTTTCGCATCGTCAAGAAAATTTATCTGGGACGCACAGGGCCACAACGTCGAGGGCAACCAGGTAATGGCGATGTCGCTGTATCCGAAAGAGGCCGAACCGCTTTGGTCCAAATACTCGACACAGGCGATCAAGCAAACGCTCGACGTTTATTCGCGTCACACCTTTCCTTATCCCTACCCTGTCGCGCAGTCGATCAACGGTCCGGTTGGTGGCATGGAGTATCCGATGATTTGTTTCAACGGACCGCGGCCGCTTCCGGATGGCACGTATTCTGCGGGTACAAAATACGGGTTGATTTCAGTCGTGATTCACGAAGTTGGTCATAACTACTTTCCCATGATCATCAATTCCGACGAGCGACAGTGGACCTGGATGGACGAAGGGCTCAACTCGTTTTTCCAATACCTGGCCGAGCAGGAGTGGCAGGAGGATTACCCTACATCGCGGGCCGAGCCAAAATTCATCGCGGACTACATGGCGAGCAAAGATCAGGTGCCGATCATGACCGCTTCGGATTCCGTCATAAACTTTGGCAACAATGCTTACGGGAAACCCGCCACCGCAATGAACGTGCTCCGCGAGAGTGTGCTGGGTCGCGAGCTTTTCGATTTCGCTTTCAAGCAGTATGCGCGCCGCTGGCAGTTTAAGCGGCCAACGCCGGCGGATCTGTTCCGCACGATGGAGGACGCGTCCGGAGTTGACCTCGATTGGTTTTGGCGAGGCTGGTTTTACACTACCGACCATGTCGATATCTCGATCGAACGCGTGCGTTTGTTTACAGCGAACACGATGAATCCCGAAGTAGAGAAGGCCCGGCGAGCAAAAGAACGCGCCGAGCAGCCGCAAACTCTCGCACAACAGCGCAACAAGGCAATACCGAAGCGCGTCGAAGCCGATCCTTCTCTTCGTGACTTTTACGACACCTACAGCGACCTGGCCGTAACGGAGCAGGACAAGGAGGAGTACCAGAAATTTCTCGCGACACTGACGCCACGCGAGCGAGAGTTGCTGAATGCCGGAACGAATTTCTACGTGGTCGATTTAAAGAATATCGGCGGGCTGGTCATGCCGGTGATTTTGGAGGTTGAGTACCTCGACGGCAGCAAAGAAGAGTTGCGTATTCCTGCTGAGATCTGGCGTTACAACAACACCGACGTTTCCAAGCTCATCATGGCGACGAAGGAGATTCGTTCGATCGTCCTGGACCCTCATTTGGAGACCGCAGACGCCGATCTCTCAAACAACTATTTCCCACGCCGCCCCGTGAAGATTCGGTTCCCAATTTTCAGGGACCAGCCGGCGCAGCCCAACCCGATGCAGCTCGACCGCAGGCAACATCCGGAGAGACAAACGACGCCCTAGATTGGATCATGCTCTAACCCTGATATTCAGTACTGGTTGAGCTTGTGCCAAAGCTTTACCTATACGTGGCACGCTGTCCGGCTGCCTTGATCCAACACCGTAAAGAGAATTGACAATGATGCTCGTGGGCCTTATTCTGAAGGCCATCAATCCAGGTGCTTCGCTGCTGGAAGGTTTCAAGCCCAGGCCTTTCACGCTACTACAACTTAAGGAGACAGTTTTGACCCCCGCGCTCCGCTTCCACTCTGTCCTCGCAACAGTTTTTGCCTTGGCGATCGTCGGCAGCTCTCAACTAGTCGCGCAGACGCCCGCTACTCCACAATTACCCGCGCCCCCCAGTCATACGCCAGCGGATTCGCGCCAGCTACAGCAGCTTGAGCCCCAGAAGACATTTGCTGCTAAAGGCAAGCGCGGGGCGCTTGTCGTTGGAATGGATGGTACTCAGATCCGCAGAAAAGCCCTTTGCGAGGAGCGGCAAATGACGCGCGAAATTCGGTTCGACGTTTGACGTTTTAGGAGAAGATTATGAAAACCACGCTTTCCTTTCTGAAGATCACGGTGCTGCTTTTTGTGTCGGCGCTGATTCTCGCTGATGTGTCCTACGGTCAACGACGAACTAAAACTCCGCGAAAGTCTGAAAGCCGCGCTGCCGGCCTGGTCGACGAAGCCGATAAGATGGCGGCAGACCAGAAGTGGCCCGAAGCCATTGATGCCTACAAGCTGGCAATTCGTCTGGATGCGAGTTATGCGCCGGCCTACGGCGGTCTGGGTGATGTCTTATTTAATAGCGGGAAGGCGGAACAGGCCCTCGTGGCGTATAAAGAGCAGGTGCGGCTCGCTCCAAACGACGCGCAGGCGCAATACGATCTCGGCTATTTTTACAACGTGATGGGCCGGCACGGTGAAGCCTTTGCGCCGCTGGTGAAAGCGACCAGTCTCGATCCGACTTTCGCCGAAGCCTTCTATGGTATTGGCTACGCGTATCTGCGGGGCGCAGACTTTGAAAAATCGATCAGTTTTCTGAAGAGCGCGATCCGGCTGAGGCAGGATTACGGGGATGCTTACTACGGCCTCGGACAGGCTTATTCACGTCTGGGCAAGGCAGACCTGGCCAACGAGCAACTGAAGAAACTAAGTGCGATCGATCCAAAGCTCGCGCGGAAGTTGGAAAAGGAATTTCAAACCTCGACCGATTCAGCTTCGACGCAAAGTCAGCAAACGACGCCATCAACGGCGCGAGTGGTTGATACCGCGCCGCAGCCGCAGCAAACCGTGGCCTCGCAAACGCCACCTCAAACCACCGAACCCGTCTCTCGCCAATTGGAGCAACTACCGACGCAAACGCAAGCTCAGTCAACTGCATCATCAACGGCGACTTCGACGCTTTCGGAAGTGAATCAGGTCAGTGCCCTGCCGGTCAGCGCCAAGCGCTGGGCGTTGGTTATAGGCGTCGACAAGTACCAGGATCCCCAGATCAGTCCGCTCAAAGGTTCCGACAACGACGCGCGCTTGATTGCTGATGCCTTGGTGCGCTATGCGGGCTTCCCGCGAGATCAGGTGATTCTGCTCTCCACCGATCAGCCGGCTGAGCGCCAACCGACCCGCGTCAATATTCTGCGGCGCTTGTCGAATCTTAGCACCGCGGTGCCAAAGGACGGCTTGCTGCTCGTCTCTTTCGCAGGCCACGGAATGGAAAGAAGCGGACAGGCATTTCTGCTCCCCAGCGACGCTCAGATCAGCGATCAGATTTCGTTTCTCGAAGAAACCGCGATCAGCATGAATCGGGTTAAGGAGCGAATCAAAGAAACCGGAGTGGGACAGGTGGTCGTACTGCTCGACGCCTGCCGAAACGATCCCGGCGGGCGGGCTGACGCGCCGAACGTGCTGAGTAACGCCTACACCAACGCTTTCAATTTTGACGTGCGCAATCGCGAGGTGCAGGCGTTCGCCACGGTCTATGCCACGGGCATCGGCCAACGCGCTTACGAGTACACGGAAAAGAAGCAAGGCTATTTCAGTTGGGCCGTGGTCGAAGGATTGAAAGGGGGCGCGGCGAACGACAAAGGCGAAATCACGCTCTCGCAGTTGGTGAAGTACGTTCAGGACACCGTGCCCAAACGGCTCGCCATCGATCTCGGCTCGACCAAGCAGCAGAGACCTTTCGCGATGATCGAAGGTTATCGCGCCGACGAGTTGGTCGTGGCAGTAACAAACTCTGCCTCGAATACGGCCAATGCGAATGCGCCTGGCATGACGATGGTCGATCCAGCAGCGATCGAATTGAGTTTTTGGGAATCGATCAAGAGCAGCACGAACCCGGACGACTTCAAAGCTTATCTGGACAAATACCCTGACGGCCAGTTTGCCGCGCTCGCAAAGTCGCGAGCACAGCCGACAAGGCCCGTGGGCAATCCAGCGTCTGGCGACATGAACTCAATGGAGATGACTTACTGGAACGCCATCAAGGACAGTCGCAATCCTTCGGACTTCCGAGCTTACGTGACGAAGTTTCCCAGTGGGCTATTCGTGGAGCTGGCTAACAGCAGGATCGCGTCGTTCGAAGCTGAGGCAAACGATCGTGAGATAGCAAAGGCGAACGCCGCGGCCGAAGATCGAGCCCGCAACACACATATGTTCGACGTGATCGACGCCTCCAGAACTTCAGGCTCGCTGACTGTCGCCCCCGGTTCGCTGGTTTTTGAAACCAAGAAAGCCGAAAAGGGCAATCGCCACAACATGACGATTCAATGTTCGGAAATCAAGCGCGTCGAGCAGGGACAATCTGCCTTCGTGCCTCTACACGTCAACCTGTTTCTTACGGCGGTCAACGGAAAAGAACGACAGCTTATGTTCTACACGTCTTCCGGAGGAACGGGCCTGTTCATAAAGACACCGATCGTCGATGTGACCAGCAGTGTGATCGGCGCCATCATCGACGCCTGCAAAATGACACGCATAAATAAGTAAGCAGCCCTTAGACTCATCATTAGGAGCTTAGGAGCAGCTCTTTCAATGAAATTCAAATTGTTCAGGTCTCTCGCTTTTGGCGGAGCTTGTCTCGCCATCTCTTTTTTCCTGAACCCTATTTTGCGCGCTCAGGATTCCGCGCCAACGCGCCAGCTTCAGCAGATCGAGCCGGTCAAAGCGTTCCCCAGCGAGGCAAAGCGCTGGGCTTTGGTGATCGGAGTCGACAGATATTCCGATCCTCAGATCAGCCCGCTTAAGGGTTCCGACAACGATGCCCGTTTGATGGCCGACGCGTTGGTTCGCTACGCGGGTTTTCCGCAGGATCAAGTGATTCTGCTCTCGACTGAACAGCCCAGCGAACGACAGCCAACGCGTGTCAACATTCTGCGTCGCTTATCCAACCTCAGCACTGCGGTTCCCAAAGACGGACTGCTGCTGATTTCGTTTGCCGGTCACGGAATGGAGCGAGGCGGTCAGGCTTTTTTGCTTCCATCCGACGCGCAGATCAGCGATCAGATTTCATTTCTCGAAGAGACCGCAATCAGTGTCAATCGAGTAAGAGACCGAATTAAAGAAACCGGTGTCTCGCAGGTCGTCGTGTTCCTCGACGCCTGCCGCAACGATCCAGGTGGGCGCGCCGATGCTCCGAATCCGCTGACCCAGACGTACGTGAATGGCTTCAACTTTGACGTCCGCAATCGGGAAGTTAACGCCTTTGTCACGGTATACGCGACCGGAGTTGGCCAACGTGCTTACGAGTACACGGAAAAAAAGCAGGGCTACTTCACTTGGGCTATCGTAGAAGGCCTCAAGGGCGGAGCGGCGAATGACAAGGGCGAAGTCACTCTGGCAAATCTGATCAAGTACGTGCAGGAGAGTGTCCCAAAGCGCGTTACGATCGATCTGGGCAGCGGCAAACAGCAGCGCCCGTTCTCACAGATGGAGGGGTACAAGGCAGAAGAGCTGGTAATCGCGATCAGTAAACCCGGAAACGCGAATGCGTCAAACGTCCCTGCCATAACCTCAGTTGATCCCACGGCTTTTGAATTGAGCTATTGGCAAACGATCAACAACAGCACGAATGCTGATGACTTCAAATCGTACCTGGAAAAGTATCCGGATGGGCAGTTTGCGGCGCTGGCGAAAAACCGAATCAACAGCCTTGGCGGATCCGGAAAACCTGAATCGAAGACTTCAGATAGCGCAAGCGAGATTGCCTTTTGGGATTCAATTAAGAACAGCTCTAATGCTGATGATTTTGGCGCTTATCTCAAACGGTATCCGGATGGAGTCTTTTCCGATTTGGCCGCAAATCGCATCAAGAGTTTATCAGCCTCGACCGGAACCTCTGCAAACGAAAGCGCAGCGTCCGCCACAGCCGGAATCGGAATAAACATTCAGCTCGAGAATAATCAGGTAATGATCCGAGCCGTCACCGACGGAGGGCCCGCCGCCCGTGCAGGTCTGAAGGCGGGTGATCAAATTACCAGGATTGGCGATCAGAGTGTTGCTAACATTTCACAAACTGATATTGTTGGTCTGATTCGCGGAACACCCGGAACGCGGGTCACTGTCACGTATTTACCGGCAGGAGCAGCAGATGCGCGGACAATTACTCTGACCCGCGAAAAATTTCCGGAAGCTTTGCTTCGTTCTGAGCAAGGCGCTCGATTATTGGAGCAACAGAAATGTATAGAAGCTGAAGTTGCGTACACCTCTGCCGTAAGATTGGCGCCGCAGGAACCTTCTTACCATGCAGGAGTCGGCCAAGCTTTTGCTTGTCAGAACAAGTTAGCCGAAGCTGAATCAGAGTTTCGGGAAGCGATACGATTGGGCTCAAGGAGCCCTGAGATTGCACAAGCTAGTTTTCATGGCGGGCTCGCGCTGTTCCTTTGGACCAGAACCCCGGATCGAAGTGCAGAAGCTGAAGGTGAATTGCGAAGAGCGATTGCTCTGGCACCAACCGAGGCGTATTGGCACACAGCTTTGTCGTCACTTCTCTTGAATGCAAAAAAAATGGCAGAGGCTGAGCAGGAGGCGCGGGAAGCGATTCATTCGAATGCCAAACTCGCATGGGCGCACGAAACGCTCGGAATAATTCTGTGGATGAAAAAGGATTTTTCCGGCGGCGAGACAGAACTGCGAGAGGCGATACGCCTGCAGCCAAATTTCGCGCGACCTTATTTCGACCTCTCGAACCTGCTCAGAGAACAAAAACGTTGGACCGAAGCTGAGGAAGCAATCAGACACGCTTTACGTTTGGAACCGGACAACCAGAAATACCAGGATGAGTTGCAGAACGTGCTGAAGCGGAAGCATTGATGCGTACAATCGAGACTTGATAACATTTAGCATCAAATAACAATCCCCCATGCCTCCGGATAAATCACAGTTTGAGACGTTTACACTTAGCGAAACCTCCACGGCTCCTCTGAACGAGACAACGCTGCCGCAAGGATCTGATTTCATTGGCCAATTACTCGATGAACGTTATCTGATCGAGAAAGGGCTCGGACAAGGCGGCGTCGGCGCGGTTTACCTCGCTCGCGATCGAAAGCTTCACGATAAGTCGGTCGTCATCAAGGTCTTGCTCGAAAAGTCGCTCCAGAATTCATGGGTCGTGCAAAAGTTTCGCCAGGAGGTCGAGGCTTTAAGTCGCATCGATCACCCCGGCGTAGTTGGGATCATCGATTCAGGAGAGCTCGAGGGCGGCCAGCCATTCATTGTGATGCAGTACGTTGATGGGTCGACGCTGCGCTCCTCGATGAAGCCGGAAGGAATGGATCTCGAAAAATCTGCCGACATCATTCGACAGATCGGCCGCGCCCTGACTGCAGCCCACGACAAGGGAATTTTCCATCGAGACCTCAAGCCTGAAAACGTGATGCTGCAAGATCTCGGGCACGGTGAAGAACAGGTCAAGGTCATTGATTTCGGCATCGCGAAGATTAAAGACTCCATAGTCGCGCCGAGCACAGCCACTAACGTTGCTGCCGGAACGGTCTCTTACATGGCGCCGGAGCAGTTAAGTGGTCGCCCTGTTTCGGCCGCAACGGACGTCTATGCTCTCGCCGAGATTGCGTACGAGATGCTCACTGGCCGTAAGCCGTTCAATCCTGAAACGGGTTTTGACTTACTGGAAATGCAGCGCGGAGGCGTGCGCATCAAACCTTCGGATTTGAGACCAAGCCTCTCCACTGCTGCCGACCAGCTTATTCTCAAGGCAATCTCGTTCGAACCGTCGCAGCGGCCAACAAAGGCCCGCGATTTTGGCGATGAACTGGCCCGTGCGCTCAACGCTGGTGTCGACACTATCGAGCGTCGTCAAAGCACGAACCACGAAGCCAGCGTGGCGACTGAGCTGGCGGCGAGACCTGGGGTTAAGTCAGAGAAAACAATTCAGGCCACTTTCCCAATTGATTCACAAGCAACCTTCGATAGATATTCTGCGAGCGCTGCTGCCGAAGAACCGGAGCAAGCTGTCAAGCGCAACCGCCCGATGATTATTCTCGTCGCGCTTTTGGGTGTGGCGCTGTTGGCCTTCGCAGGCTGGTACGGACTACTCCGAAAGAATAATCGCACGTCCGAGGCGCCGGCCACAGCGCCAACAACGCCGGCCCGCGAACTGAGTTATTCATTGACCGTGCAGAAGATGCGCGATGGGAAGCCTTATCAAGACCTGTTTGAATCGTCGGGTCAGGAAATTTTTGAGAACGGCTGGAAGTTTCGGCTCAATTTGTCCAGCCGGCAGAACGGTTATCTCTACCTCTTAAACGAAGGACCGTCCGCCGGTGGCGCGACCACCTTCAACGTCTTGTTCCCCACTCCATCGAAAGACTCGGGTAACGCCTACGTCAATGCGACTGAAGCTATCAACACTGGCTGGATGCTCTTCGATGAACATCAGGGTACGGAAAAGTTCTGGATCATTTCGTCTGCTAACCCGGTGCCGGAACTCGAAGCCGTGAGGGGCGTGGTGAATGAAAAAGACAAGGGCACCATAAGCGATTCGAATCAGTCGAACGCAGTGCGCGCATTCCTGACAGCCCATCAGTCCTCGTCGAAACCCGAACTTGAGAAAGATAAAGGGAACAAGCAGACGAAGGTTAGAGGAAACGGCGAGACGCTGGTTAACCAAATTGAACTGGAACATCATTGATCTGAGTACGTGAGGTTTGGAAATGAAAGCCATGTTCCCTACAGAGGTACAACTAAACAAGACCCTCATCGCCGCCCTGACATTAATGGTCGGTGCGATTGGGCTGCTGCTCTGTTCCCCGCGTTCGCACGCACAGCAGGAGCCCAATCGCCAATTAGTCCAAACCGGTTCTGCGAGCGCGAGCGCCGGCAAGCGAATCGCTTTGGTGATCGGCAATGGCGCTTACACCAAAGCGCCGCCTTTGAAGAATCCGCCGAATGATGCCCGCGATATGGCGGCGACGCTGAAAGCCCTGGGCTTTGAGGTCTCAAATGGGATCAATGTGAACCAGCGCGAGATGAAGCGTCTTATCCGTGAGTTTGGACAAAAGCTGAAGGCGGGTGGCAACGGTCTCTTCTATTACGCGGGTCATGGCGTCCAGGCGCGTGGGCACAACTACATCATTCCGGTCGATGCCGACATTCAAAGTGAAGCCGACGTGGAAGACTCAGGGGTGGACGTTGGGCTGGTACTCAACTATATGGACGACGCGCAGAATGGTTTGAATATTGTGATCCTCGACGCCTGCCGCAACAATCCTTTCTCGCGCAGCTTTCGTTCGGCCAGCGAGGGCCTCGCGCAAGTGGATGCGCCCACCGGAACTTTGATCGCCTACGCGACTGCACCGGGCAGAGTGGCAGCGGATGGCGTAGGAGAGAATGGGTTGTACACGTCTGAGTTGTTAAAGGCGATGCGCCTGCCGGGGCTGAGCGCGACTGACATGTTCATGCAAGTGCGTGCCGAGGTGATGAAGCGCACCGGCAACAAGCAGGTGCCGTGGGAGGCCTCGTCGCTGGTGGGATCGTTTTACTTCAGTGGCAGTCCGACAAACTTAGGTTTTTCGAACGTTGGAGCGAACAATGCGGCTCCAAGCGAACCGAAGTTTGATCCAGCAGCGTTTGAGTTGAGCTACTGGGAGACCATAAAGAGCAGCACTAGTCCTGAAGACTTCAAAGCGTATTTGGAGAAGTATCCGAATGGTCAGTTCGCATCGCTGGCGAAAATCAGATTGGCGGCAGTTGCGCCTTCGGACTCGACAAGAACGGAAACAGGCGTAATCACCACGCCAGCTTCTTTCGTCATTGTCAAGGAGATATTAGCTGACGGTAGTAACAACGGCTGGACCAATGCCGGGTTGGTAGCACGTCGGGGGCAACGTCTCCGCATTTCTGCTTCTGGGAAGATTTCGATTGACGCTAAACACTACTCGATTCCAGCTGGCTCATCAAATGTAAATGACGAAAAGAGACTAATGCGCAATGAACCAACCGGTGCACTGATCGCGGTCATTGGTGATGATAATGATGATTTCATTTTCATTGGTGCGAATCGGGATTTTGTTGCCGCGCGCGATGGAGTTCTGTTTCTGGGCGTTAACGAATCAAATCTAAATGATAACAAGGGTGTGTATGAGGCTAGAATCGAAGCTGAAGCTGTTTTTGACGTATCAGTTGAGTCTGGCAAGTATGCTGTAGCAC
>JALYSR010000118.1 GCA_030854715.1 Acidobacteriota bacterium | reverse complement strand
GCATACCACCACAATACCGGCGCGAACTGCGAGTTCAACGGCTTTGCAAAGCGGGTCAGTGTGGAACGACTCGCGAACCGGCATGCTCAGGCTCATGTTGATTACGCGAATGTTGTAACGCTCGCGATTTTTAATTGCCCAGCTAAGGGCGGCAAGTACGTTGCTGGTGCGACCAATGCCGTGTTCATCGAGTACGCGAACGTCAACGAGATTGGCGCCTGGAGCAAGGCCCGCATAATTTGCTGCATAGCCAGTGGAACTTTCGCCATTGCCTGCGGCCACGCCTGCGACGCCTGTTCCGTGTCCGTCAGCGTCGCCGCGGCGTGTGCTGCCGCTGAAATCGACTGATGCGATAACGCGAGACTTGTTCTTTCTGGCGAAGTCAGGATGAGTGGCGCTGATGCCGCTGTCGAAAATCGCAATCGTTACGCCTTTGCCATCGACACCCGGCGCGCCACTCAGTCCGGCTTGTGCGAGTGAGGCCCCGGTAGTTTCGTTCGTCAAATTCATCTGGGCTTTCACCGGGCGATCCGGAGCAACGTAAAGAACGTCGTCGCGCGATGCCAGGCCGGCAACTTCATTCAAGGGAACGTCGGCCACGATTGTGTCGAGACCTTCCAGGACAGCGCGTTTGGTGCCGTGTGCACGACTTAGGGCGCCATCTTGAGCCGCTGAGGGGGCGCCCTTCGTCTGCATGAGGATACGCACTGTTGCCGTGGATTTATTAGTATTGGCAAACTCAGGAGCTTCCTTCTTTTCGACGTGCCGCTGGTGGTTACCATTGCGGGGGGCCGCGAAGGTAACCATCGGCAAGAAGGCAACTGCCATTAAGCTAATGAGGCTGAGATAAGCTGAGATTCTGCGCAACATTTTAGTAATCCCTTTCAATCGTCAATTCCGGCAAGTGCCCTTGCTATTTCAACAGTTGTGCCACGAAGAAAAACGATTGAAGCCCCCGGCTAAGTAGAGCAATAGTTACGGTTAGCCGTAGGATCGAAGGCGAGATGATTTTGGACAGGATTCGAACGGAAGTTGGATACTCGCTATCCAGAAAGATCAGAATGGAAGGACGATGTAGGGAAAGCCAGGTATTTGGGGGCTATTCTTCTCGATTGAGAATGCTCCGGCTGCTGGTACCGAGATATACAGTGGTTACTGAGTATCCACTGAAAAACCGAAAAAAGAATAGGTCCTATAGGACCAATAGGCCCTATTAGGCAGCCAGGCCTAGTGCCAATGGCTCTAGCCGGCCGCGCTGAGTTGGTAGCGTTCGAGTTTTAGGTAGAGGCCGCGTCGGGTGAGTCCGAGTTCGCGAGCAGCGCGTGAGATGTTACCGCCGTGCTTGCGAAGAGCGTCGGCAATCATGCGTCGCTCAACATCGGCGAGGGCATCTGCGAGGGTCACGTTCTGCAAAGAAGTTGCCGGCATTGAAGCCAGCGTCGAGGTTGTTGAGCTGGGAGTAGTGGGAGCGGAAGTTCGCTTAAGTTCCGGCGAGAGCTGATCGGGATTCAGGACTGCCCCATCTTCAGCGCGCGCCACGACTCGTTGGATCTCATTGCAAAGCTGGCGCACATTGCCGGGCCAGTCGCTGACCATTAAAAGATCAACCGCCTGGGGCGTGATTTGAATGTCCTTGCGGCCAAACTTTGCGGAGTAGTGATTGATGTAGTAGTTGACGATGGTTGGGATTTCCGATCGACGTTCGCGCAATGGCGGCACCCGCAGACGAATCACATTCAGGCGGTAGTAGAGATCCTCTCGAAAGCGGCTCTGGGCCACCATCTCTTCCAAATCAGTATTCGTTGCGGCGATGATTCGCACGTCCACTTTTAATGGACGCTGCTCACCCAGTGGTTGAATCTCACCTTCCTGCAAAAAGCGCAAAAGCTTTGGTTGCAGGTCGAGCGGAAGATCCCCGATCTCATCAAGGAAGAGTGTGCCACCCGCCGCGGTGCGAATTACACCCGCGGAATCCGTAACGGCACCGGTGAAGGCGCCGCGACGATAACCAAACAGATAGCCCTCCGAGAGTTCCTTGGGCACAGCGGTGCAGTTGAATGGAACGAAAACTTTCGAACGACGGGTAGACAGCGCGTGTATTGCGCGCGCCACCAACTCTTTGCCGGTGCCAGATTCTCCTGTGACCAAAACAGTCACATCTGAAGATCTAATTTTGTGAACCTCTTCTACCAGCTTGGTCATAGCCGGACTTGAATGTATGAAGCCGGGCATGAGACTGGTTCCCGCGAGTTCGGCGGGTTGTTGTACCCGGGACCCTTTTTGCGAGCCGGCTCGCAGGGCGCAAACGTCCATGCCGAGTTCGGCGATACGGATCAGCGGTTCAAGCGACAGTCCACCGGGAAGCTTCGCACGACTGCGCGGTGACAAATAAAGCGTAGCGGGAGGTGCGTGGGACGAGCGAAGCTGAAGTAAGGCTACGTCATTCTTTTTGGCGAAGGCAGTCTCAGCTTCTTCATCAGTCAACTCGTCGAGTTGCTCGGCGATTTTGGCGCTTTCAGCGGGCGTGCAGCCATGCGCTATCACCACGCGTCGCCGATTGTGTTCGCCTGGTTCAGTGATCAAGACACACTTGGCATTGGTTTCCTGCCGCATGATGGCGGCAAGCTCACGCAACAAGAGTTCTCGTGAAGTAACGGCTTCCGCGAGCCGGAGCGTGAGCAGTTGAGGCAGTGCTGACTGTTCCTCACTTCTTTCGGGGAGTGTGCGATCCAGATTGGCCAGCGTTGCTTCCGCGCGCGCCTGATCAAGTTTGGCTCCCAGTTCACGAAAGGCGTTTACCGCGCGTGAAAGATGATCCATCGCGCGATTGGGCTGGGCTGAAGCGTATGCGCGTCCGAGTTCGCTGTGAGCGCGCGCCCCCCGGTAGCGATCGCCGAGCATTTCAAATATCGAAACACTGCTACCAAAGTGTTGCGCCGCCGCAGAGTAGTCCGACCTCAGCATTGCCAGCATTCCGAAAAGTCTCTGAGACTCGCCGGCGAAACCGAGGTCGGTTGTCGATTCGGTTGTTTCCTCGGTTACTTTTTCCAGTTGCGCGGAGGATTCCTGGGCTTGGCCATTGCTAAGGTGCGCTTCGGCCAGGATCAGACGCGAATCGCAAATGGCCTGGCGATCACCAATCCCCTCGGCAAGCGCCAGCGCCTCCTTCCCCTTATCGAGCGCCTTTGCATGATCTTCCATTGCCAGATAACAACGGGCCAGTGTTCGTAGAGCCTGGCACGCGTACCATTTGTTGCCGTCTTCCGTTGCCAGCCCTACGGCCCGCACCAGGTAGTCCTTGGCTTCGTCAAGTTCGCCACGCAACATCAACAATTCGCCGAGTGAGTCCAGGATCATCGGCACTTTCTCGGCGCGTTCATCGGCTTCTGACGCAAGGGCCAGCGCACGCTCGAGAGCTTCCTGTGCTCGGCTCCACTGACCAATCAAAATCAGATTGATGCCCAGGTTGTTATAACCATTTGCCGCACTGGCTTTATGGTCAGTGCGCTCGTAGTAAGCGATAGCTTTCTCAAGATAACGAATGCCCTCTTGTGGGCGCTTGAGAAACCAACAGACACCAGCCATGTTGGCGTAGATTTTTCCAAGGGTGTAACTGGCCGGGTGATCGCCGGTGAGTTTAAGAGCTTGCTCGAGATTTTCGAGTGCGCTCTCGTGATCGCCTTCTTGTACCTGTGCCAGCCCAATCCCAAAATATGCTTCTGCCAGACCGCGCCACTCGCCTGCCTGACGAAAATGCTCCAGGGCGCGTTGTGCATAGTCGAGAGCGATGGGATGTTCACTAATGCTGCGATAGACGCGCGCCAGTGCCGCGTAGATGGGACCAAGATTCTGTTCCGTTTCACCTTCGGAAAACTCGCGCAAAGCGCCTTTAAGAATTGAAATCGCTTTCGGATGATCGCCGTTGTAGTTGTAAGCAAGACCGATTTGGACTTTGAGAGACTGGACCGCCTGCTGATCGAGTTTATCTCTTGATTCCGGAGACTCGTACATCGCAACGGCGGCGAGGGAATCGCGATACTTCCCTTGCATTTCCAACGCAGTGGACAAAGCACAACGCGCGAGCGCGAGGATCGAAGGGTGGTTATAAGCCGCGGTGACTAGGGAGGCTATACGGGAGATCGCTTCCGCAGACAAACCCTGATCGAGTAACGAACGAACCTCGTCTAATTCTTCCAACAGATTCTGGTTTGAGGGGTTACGGGAACGCGAACGTAGCCGGACGCGGGCGTCGGCGAGATCGACCACACCTTTACCGCTTGAGGATTCATCGAGTTCCGGGCCACCAGCCCCGGGACCTATTTTCTTAGCCATGTAAGCCTTTTAAAACGGCCAATTCACAATCCTTTTCATACTGCAATTCGATTGTGACAAGCGGAAGGGTGTTTGCGACGGCGATTCCCACGGGCCGCGCAGAATCTAATGAACTAAACAGTGTAGAATTTAGCACATGCAACAAGAGGCGTCCACAACGGTTTTTGCTCAGTTTGGCTTGGAAAAAACCAGTATTGCATCGCTAACGGGGCGCTCTCCGGTTGTGTCGGAGGGCTTGTTCACAACTTTGCCCTGGACAAACATTGTGGTTGAACCCCCGCCGTCGAGATTGAGAGCCTCAACTGCGTCAAACTCCAGCAAAAGATCAGCGAGCATGTTGAGAGACATTCCCGCGCTCACGCCGGGCTGGCGCCCATCCACTGTAACCAACAAAAGCTTTCCCGACCTGAGACTGGCGATCGCCGTCCGCGGGTGGCGATCAGTGGCGAACCCCTTGGCCATCTTCTCCTGCTTGTCAGTGATGTCCACTTTTCCTGCTTTGATAAGCCGCGGGCCGGCGCCCAGTATGCTGTAAGCGCGCCGCCACCTCTGGTCATCACCAGGCTCTATTGAGGTCAGCTGCGATGATAAGATCACCTTTGAACCCTTGCGCAGATTGTTCTTTACCCAATCCCGGGCGCTTCCGACAGCGGAAATTACATAACCATCCGCGGGGATTTCGGTGCTACCTTTGAGGTCGCCGACCGCTACTACTCTGTTACTGCGCACCACAACTTCAATACCGTCCGGGTTGGTCAAGCTCGTGCGATGAAACTCGGGGGTAAAAACAATCAGCTCGTCCGGCGAAATGGGCCGATTCAAACCGTCGACCTTGTGCTTCGCAGAACCAACCGAGAGTTCACCGAAAAATCCCAGGTGACCAAAAATAACTTCCGTGGACTTTCCCGTATCGATGAGTCCAAACTCCCCACGCTCGTTGTAAGGTTCACTAATCAGCTTGCCATTCAGAAACAACAATCCTATTGACTCGCCCCGATAGGTCCCAGTGGTTCTGAAGTACCCGCCGTTTGTTGCTGCCGTCGCACGATACCTGGCCGCCATGGAACTAACCGTTTCGAGGCCTACACCCTCATCGAGTGCATGCACAATTTTGAGTTCTGCGCGATTGAGATCAATTCTGAGCACATTTATGGACCAGGGGCCGGTAAGGTCGTCTTTTGAGGCATAGCCGCTCGTGGTTTGTCCGTATTCGATTCCCGGCGAAACTTCTTCCAGCCTGAGAGACTGCGTGAAACGCAAGCTGCTCGCGGTCTGAGCTTGCGCAGACGGCAGCGGTGAAGACCACAGGCCCAGCGTCGAAAGCAGGAAAAGCAGCAACCAGGCGAGTGCTTGGGAATTTGGTAGTATCAGGTGATTTCGCGCTTGCGATTGCTTATTCGTCTTCAAGTTATAGCCTCCTGTAACTCAGGTTCTGCCTGGTAGCGCTACCTCACCCGGTCGCTACTGCTCCCGGTTCTGATGTCGAGTCCTCCGAAAGCGCTTCGAAACCGCTTACCTTGACACCCTTTTAGGCTGGCCGCTATCATCCTCGTTTCCGTCGCCGGCAGGAAACTTGCCCTAGTGCACTATGTTTGAGTCCTTATCTGACAAGCTGAAACGGACTCTCAAGAACCTGCGCGGCGAAGGCGTGCTGACGAAGGAACACGTTGACGCTGCCCTTCGCGAGATTCGTCTCGCCCTGCTTGAAGCCGACGTCAATTATAAGATCGCAAAAGACTTTATCGTCTCTGTCAAGGAAAAGGCCGAGGGACAGCAGGTCTGGCAGGAGCTGAAGCCTTCAGAGCAGGTCGTTAAGATAGTTTACGACGAGCTGGTAGATTTACTCGGGGGCCAATCATCTCGCCTGGTCTTTACCAAGCAGATTCCCAACGTCGTAATGATTGTGGGCCTGCAGGGCTCCGGTAAGACGACGTCGACGGGAAAAATTGCTCGCTGGCTGGCCGCGAATCAGGATCGCAAGCCGCTGCTGGTTTCGGTGGACGTTTACCGTCCGGCAGCTCGTGAGCAGCTCAAGGTTATTGCCAGAGCAACTGGCCAACAGATCTTTGAACAGACGGAAACGAACGATCCGCTGACGTTGGTGCGCGAAGCTTTCAAGCACGCGCAACAAACCGGCTTCGATACTCTGCTTATCGATACCGCGGGCCGCTTGCACATCGACGACGAGTTGATGGATGAGCTGGTCAACATTAAGAACGAAACTCATCCAGTTGAGATCTTGTTTGTGGCGGACGCGATGACCGGCCAGGATGCTGTTCGTTCAGCTGAAGAGTTTCACAAGCGCGTCGGAATTACCGGTGTTGTGCTGACCAAGATGGATGGTGACGCTCGCGGAGGCGCAGCGCTTTCCATCAAACAGGTGATCGGACAACCGGTAAAGTTCGTTGGCGTCGGCGAAAAGTATGACGCGCTCGAGCCTTTCTATCCGGATCGGGTGGCACAACGGATTCTGGGGATGGGCGATGTGTTGTCGCTCATCGAAGAGGTCCAGTCGAAAGTCGATCAATCTGAAGCCGAGGAACAGCTAAAGAAGCTTCAGAAAAACGAATTCACGCTCGAGGACTTCCGCTCGCAACTTCGCCAGGTCAAGAAGCTTGGTTCTTTCTCAAAGATTATGAAGCTCCTTCCCGACCAGCTTCTCGGCGGCATCGGCATGCCGCAGATGAATGAAGAGCAGACAGAGCTGATGGAGAAGGAACTGAAACGCACCGAGTCGATCATCGACTCCATGACCGGAGAAGAACGCTCGGACCATAAAATTCTGAACGCCAATAGGCGTCGCAGAATAGCGCGCGGATCGGGAACGACCGTCGCCGAAGTAAACAAGCTCATCAAACAGTACTCGGAGATGCGCCAGATGATGAGGCAGCTCTCGAGTTCGGGCATGTTTGGCGGCAGTGGTCTCAAGGGCAAGATGATGAGGCGCATGGCCGGAATACCGGACATGGCCGGAATGGCGGGAATTGGCGGTGACGATGAATTGCCCTCGATGCCATCACTTCCGTCGCTGGGTGGACCATCAAGGAAGAAGCTGAAGAAGAAACGGAAGAAAAAACGACGATAATAGTGATGCTGGTGAGTGGAATAACCACCGCTCAAAGTGTCACGAGTTAGTTAGCCAACCGGAGGTAAGGATTTGTTAGCAATTAAATTGATGCGCACTGGCGCTAAGAAAAGACCTTCATATCGAATTATTGTGAAGGAGAAGCAATCAAAGCGCGATGGCGCCTATCTCGAGAATTTGGGCACCTACAATCCGACGCGAGAGCCAGCCGAGATTAAGTTGGATCTGGACCGCGTCCGTTATTGGATCGGAAAAGGCGCAAAGCCGACCGAGACAGTGAACAGGCTGATCAAAGTTAGCGGCAAAGAGCAGTCAGCGGTTCAGCCCGAAGCCTAGAGGCTGATCGCGCACGTGACAATATGAGAGAAGCTGTCGAGCTGGTCATAAAGACGTTAGTGGACGATGTCGAGGCGGTCGACGTGCGCGAGGTTGATCAGCAGGGTGCGACTCTTATTGAAGTAAGGGTGGCGCCGGGTGACATGGGCAAAGTAATTGGCCGGCAGGGACGCACAGTTCGCGCTCTGCGCTCACTGGCTTATGCCGTGAGTGTAAAGAAGAAGCATCGGTTCGTCGTCGAAATCATGGAATGAATCACCCACCCGAGGAAAGCCAGGAGGAGTTGATTATTGTTGCCCGCGCGGTCAGAACAAGAGGGCTAAAGGGCGAGCTGGTTGCCGAGCTTTTGACGGATTTTCCGGAGAGATTCGAACAAGTCTCGCAGTTGTCAGGTGTCGGACCCAGCGGAGAACTGAAGCAACTCACGCTGGACAACCATTGGTTGCAGAACGATCGCATCGTGCTGAAGTTCGCAGGTTACGACGACATTGAAACGGCAAAGAGTTTGGTAGGTTACGAATTCGGGCTTCCTGAAGCAGAACGTGTTCAGCTTTCCGAAGACGAGTTCTATGATTGGGAGCTCGAGGGGTGTTCGGTTGAAGTTCGACAAGGCTTACCTGTTGGAACTGTGCGTGAAGTAATGAGAACCGGAGGCGTCGAGTTGCTGGTCGTGGAAGACGATGCCCAAGGCGAACATTTGATACCAATGGCCCAATCGATCGTGGTTGAAATTGATATCTCGCGCAAGAAGATATTGATAGATCCGCCAGAAGGTTTATTGGATTTGTAGTTTTCTTTGAAATAGCACTGTGTTGCGCTGCGATATCATTACAATCTTCCCGGAGTTTTTTCGCGAAGCGTTTGACTACGGGATTATTCGGCGAGCGCGAGCAGCAGGGCTGGTTGAAACCAAAGCGCACGACTTGCGCCGCTGGACCAGTGACAAGCACCACATTGTCGATGATCGTCCTTTCGGCGGCGGCGAGGGAATGGTGCTCAAAGCCGAACCCATCTTTGCGGCGGTTCGGGAATTGACAGGGTGTGACAGACGTGAGGCTTATTCACCGCAAACGCGGGTAATTCTCTTGTCACCGCAGGGTCGAGTTTTGACGCAGGAACTTGCGCAAGATCTTTCCCAGAACGCGTCCCAGATTGTTTTGATTTGCGGACGCTACGAAGGCGTTGACGAACGTGTCTGCGAGGCGCTCGCCACTGACGAGATCTCCATCGGAGATTACGTTTTATCCGGAGGCGAGCCGGCGGCCGTGGTAATGATTGATGCAGTTGTGCGTTTGTTGCCGGGAGCTTTGGGAAACGAAACTTCAGCAACTAACGAGTCGTTTTCCGAAGGATTGCTGGACCATCCGCAGTATACTCGCCCGCCCGAAGTTTCGGGTTTGGCTGTCCCGGATGTTTTGTTGACCGGCAATCATGCAGAAATCGCGCGCTGGCGCCGCGATGCAGCGCTGCGGAAGACGCAGCGAAATCGCCCGGATCTTTTGAAATAATTGTTTGGAAGCCGCAAGCTAAAGCTTGAGAACTGAGCTTCCTGATCTTAGTGGAGTAACGAAATGAACCGACTAGATAATATTGAACAAACCCAATTGCGCAAGAGCCTTCCTGATTTCCAGTCAGGCGATACCATCCGCGTGCACGTTCGCATTAAGGAATCGGAGACGAAGGAACGTTTGCAAGCGTTTGAAGGTGTCGTGATCGCTCGAAAGCACGGCGGAGCCCGAGAAACAATAACCGTCCGTAAGACGAGTTTTGGTGTTGGCGTTGAAAGAATTTTTCCGCTGCATGCAACGATTGTTGACCATATTGATGTAGTAAAAAAAGGACGGGTGCGCCGCGCAAAGCTTTATTATCTACGGGAATTACGAGGAAAAGCTGCGCGCATTCGCGAGCGCGATACCCGCGGCCAGCAGGGTGGCGAATCGCAAGCATCCGTGGCCGGAAAGAAATAGCCTGGTACCCCGAACCTTTGTTTTTCATTTATTCACTTTCGTGAGTTAAACCTCACTCCGCCCCGCTTCGATATTTCAGTTAGGGAGCCGCAGGCTACTTGCGTATTGCTATTGATGCCCATTCAATTGGGACCGGACTTGGCGGGAATGAAAGCTATGCAACCAATCTGATTGAGGCTCTCGCGGAGATTGACCCGGTCAATCAATACACTCTCTACGTTACCAGGCTAGAAGCCCGGAAGCGGTTCAATAACAGGTGGCCAAACGTTTCTGTACGCGCCACCTTGCCTCATACACCGCTGATTCGCATACCCGTCACTCTCAGCGCTGAGTTGCGAAGGAACCCGGTAGATGTTCTTCACGTCCAGTATACTTCTCCACCTTTTGTTCCCTGTCCCGTCGTAGTTAGCATTCACGACTTATCTTTTGAACACCTTCCGCAAACTTTCAAACGCCGCAGCCGAACCCAGCTTCGAATCACTGTGCCCCGTTCTGCTCGGAAAGCTGCGCAAGTAATAGCCCTCTCGGAATATGGTCGCAGTGACATGATCAACACCTACGACATTAGTCCCGACAAGGTAAGCGTTATTCCCCTGGCGGCGCCAGATTACTTTGCACCAGTCGAAGACGAAAAAGAACTTGAACGCGTGCGGCAAACCTACGGCCTCGAAAAGGACTACATTCTGTGTGTCGGATCGATCCAGCCGCGCAAGAATTTGAGTCGTCTGATCGCAGCATATTCACGCTTGCGCCGCGCACGACCAGGGGGTAAGCTGCCCCAACTGGTGCTGGCAGGGAAATTTGCCTGGCTGTACGCTGAAACGCTACGGACCATCAAGGAACTTGAACTTCTTAACTCAGTAATTCTAACCGGGTACGTGCCCCAGGCAGATTTGCCGGCGCTGTATTCAGGAGCGCTTTGTTTTGTTTATCCTTCATATTTCGAAGGCTTTGGATTGCCGCCCCTGGAGGCGATGAAGTGTGGCGTGCCGGTAGTCGTGGGGAACAAAACCAGCCTTCCCGAAATAGTTGGAGAGGCGGGCCTCCTGGTGGATCCCTTCGACGTGGATGCTATTGCTGCCGCAATAGAAAAAGTAGCTTTTGATTCAAACTTGCGAGCGCAGCTTCGAGTGAAAGGATTGGCACGTTCTCGACTGTTTGATTGGCGAGAAACGGCGCGTCAAACACTGGCGGTTTACAAGAGGGCCGCTGAGAGCATTAAATAACAGCTGACTGAAAGTCATCGACGTTAGATCCCCAGACGGATCGATTAGGCTTTATGCGCATAGCCATTCTCGGAACGCGTGGCATCCCGGCTAGCTACGGCGGGTTCGAAACCTTTGCTGAACATCTTTCCACCAGACTTGTCGCGCGCGGCCATCAAGTCACTGTTTATTGCCGGGCTCACTATATTTCACCACGCCAGTTGGAGTACCACGGTGTCCGACTGAAAGTGCTGCCGACAATTCGTCACAAATACTTTGACACCGTCGTACATGGCTTTCTCTCGGCTCTCCATGCCGTCCCCGGCCGCTTCGATGCCGCTCTAGTTTGCAATGCGGCTAACGCGCCCTTCGTACCCATACTCAGACTTACCGGAACGCCAGTCGCGATCAACGTGGATGGATTGGAACATAAACGGAAGAAATGGAACTGGCTTGCTAAAAGTTACTACAAGGTCGCCGAGCGGTTATCTACGATTTTGCCAAACGTTACGGTGACGGATGCGCAAGTCATTCATGACTATTATCTTGCAAGTTACAACGCTACCTCACGAATGATTGCTTACGGCTCGGAAGTCGAACGCCGACCGGATCGGTCCGCGGTGCGAAGATGGCGAGCAGAGCCAAATCGCTATGTTTTGTATGTGTCCCGACTCGAGCCGGAAAACAACGCCCATCTCGTGATTGAGGCTTTCAAAAAAGTGCGGACTGCTTATCGCTTACTGATTGTTGGTGATGCGCCCTACGCCCGTGAGTACATCAAGGATCTAAAAGCACGCGCTCGGGGTGACAAGCGAATTATTTTCACGGGGTTCGTTTTTGGTCAGGACTACCGGGCCCTCCAGCAGAATGCTTACTGCTATGTGCATGCTACCGAAGTCGGAGGCACTCACCCGGCGCTTTTGGAAGCGATGGGCTACGGCAACTGCGTATTGACTCTGGCGACTCCGGAAAACATTGAAGTGGTGGGTGACGCGGCAATAGCGTATGCCGACGAATTGGATTTAAGCGAAAAACTACAACGCATTCTACGGGATGGTTCGCTCGTCCAGAGTTATCGTCATCGAGCGCAGGATAGAGTGAAGCAATATTATGATTGGGACCGCGTTGTCGATCAGTACGAAAGACTGTTTGCGGACATGGCAGGTAAGGCTTCCGACTTTAGGCCGATTCCGGCGGTGGATGAGACCAAAGTGCATGAGGTAGTCGAGTCCTAGATA
>JALYSR010000098.1 GCA_030854715.1 Acidobacteriota bacterium | reverse complement strand
GCGTCAAAAAGTGTGGATACTCCGCCCGTATGATTTGTAGTTTTTCCGGCATCTGCTTACGTGTGGCTTGCCCTCGCTCTTTAATCAGTGAACTCGATAACTTGCCGCACCGCTTGCGCCTGGGCCAGGCGATCGAATCCCGCATTGATATCTTCGAGTTGCAAACTATGGGTGTGCAACTTATCAACCGGCAGGATGCCCGCTTGATACATGCCAATGTAGCGCGGTATGTCGCGGCGCGGTACACATGAACCCATGTATGAACCTTTGATCGTTCGCTCCTCCGCAACGATACCGAGCGCGGGCACTGCAAACATCTTATTTGGAGCGGGTAGACCTATCGTAATCGTGGTGCCGCCGCGTCGCGTAGACTCGTAAGCTTGAATCAGTACCACCTCATTGCCGACACTCTCAAAAACATAGTCCGCGCCACCGCGACCTACATCTTTAATCGCTGCGACCGGATCGTCCTGGACCGTGTTGATTGTATGAGTCGCGCCGACCTCGCGCGCGAGTTCGAGTTTCTCCGGAACCCGGTCAACGGCGATGATCGGATAAGCACCGGCAGTGCGTGCACCCATCACCGCGCTTAGCCCCACACCTCCCATCCCAAAGACCGCAACCGACGACCCCGATTGGACCTGCGCGGTGTTGAAAACTGCCCCGACACCCGTCATCACCGCACAACCGAAAAGAGCAGCGACGCCGAACGGCAGAGCGGGATCTATTTTTACGAGTGACTCCTCGGCAGCGACCGTGAATTCAGAGAAAGCAGAGACGCCGAGGTGATGATTGCAGGGTTGCGGCGGCTGCGAACGCGAGTCAGTAAAACGGCGGGCGCCGTTGAGTAAAGTTCCCGCAATGTTTGCGTCACCGCCGGGTTCGCAAAGAGCTCCGCGACCGGTAACGCAATAATGACAGCGTCCGCAAACGGGAACCCAGCTAAAAACCACATGATCACCAACAGCAAATTCCCCAACGCCTGGCCCGGCCGCGCCAACGTCGCGCACAATTCCGCTGGCTTCGTGGCCCAGCACCATCGGCATCACGCGGGGGCGGGAACCATCCACCACTGAAAGATCAGAATGACACAATCCGGCGGCAGCGATCTCAACCAACACTTCCCCCGGCCCCGGCTCCGCAAGCGTGATCTCATCAACCACGAGCGGCAAACTCTCGGCGTAAGGTTGCGATTGTCCCATTTCATAAAGAATCGCTGCTCTTGTTTTCATATCATCCTTGAATGCTGAATGCTAATTTGATTATCCCAGTTTACTGTTTACGGTTTACATGACGCTAATGCAATACTCAAGAAGTCTAAGTGGTGGGTCAGTTTCATTAAAGCAGAGTAGGGCAAACCGTCAGACAATTTGAGTATGGAAGGACATATCAATTACAGAACCGAGCGCGGTAGCTCCGGATGCTACAGTCAACTTCTGTGATATCTGTCGGTAAAATAGAAGAGTTCAGCGAAAAGCTGGGCGCGGCAACCTTCTCGGCGATGGGTTGAGTCTAGCATCCGGCGCTACCGCGCTCGGGTAATGATCTCGCTTACTCGAAACTGACCCGCTACCTGAGTCTGAGTCCTAACATCAACCTGAGGATTGCGTCTTAACAATGCCACCAAAGAAAAAGAAACGTTCCCAGTCCTCGCCTCGCAGGGGCGTGTTGATAATAGGCGCGTTCAAACTACTCAAGGGACTTTTGCTGCTGGCTATCGGCATAGGGGCCCTGTCTTTGCTTCACGAAAATGTAGTCGCAACCGTTACAAACTGGGCCAACGTTTTGGGTGTCGATCCGGATAATCATTTCGTTAATAAGCTGATCGCGAAGCTTTGGACGGTTGACGAGAAAAAATTAGTAGAGATTAGCGCTGGCACATTTTTCTATGCTGCCCTCATGTTCACTGAAGGTGTTGGATTGTTACTACGAAAAACATGGGCCGAATACTTTACGATCTTCGCTACCGCCTCGTTCATGCCTTTGGAAGTCTATGAACTGGTCAAACATTTCAGCATAACCAAAATAGCGGTTATCCTGGTCAATGCTGTGATTGTTTGGTATTTGATCCAACGCGTGCGCGAAGGAAGGCGCGAGTCGAAGGCGAAGTAGGAGGCCTCCCGTTATTGTCTAGCCGACTTCCCGGTTCACAGTGCCCGCTCCTTTGCCGTCAATTAACAACCAGGCGCTCAAAGCACTCAGCAGCGCCAGAGTCATCGCCACTGCCATAACCCGCCGGAAGCCCGCCAGAAAAGACTCATTAATAGCTTGTTTCAGATCGCTTTTCACGATGGGGTCAAGATTCTTTCCCAACTGGGCTCCAGCTAACTTTGAGCGCTGCTGATCCAAAGATTGTTTGATCTCGGTCGTGATCCCCAGCGATGCCAACCGCCGATCAAGCTGGCTATTGAAAGCGTGAAGCATGACTATTCCCAACACCGCCACCGCCAGCAAGCCGGCGGTGCGCGAGACTGCGTTATTGATTCCTGACGCGACCCCGGCGCGGTGTTGCTTGACTGAACTCATCACGGTTGTTGTCAGCGGCGCCACGCTCACCGCCATGCCGAGACCAAGCACAACCACTGCCGGAAAAAACGTTACCCAATAACTGCCTCCTGTCCTTGCCACCATGAACAAACCGAATCCAATGGCGGCGATGATTGGCCCAATCACCAGCGGAAGCTTCGCTCCATAATGTTTTATTAGGCCTCCGGACCAGCGCGACAACACGAACATCAGCAGCACGAAGGGAAGCAACGCAGCGCCAGCCCCAGTCGCCGTGTAGCCCTGCACCTGAATGAGGTTGAGAGGAAGAAAGAAGAATGAACCACTGAGTGCGGTGTAAAGGAAAAGCGTCAGCAGATTCGCTCCTGTGAAATTGCGCGAGCGAAACAATGTGAGCGGTAACATCGGGTTGCTGGTGCGCGCTTCGTAAATCACAAACACAATTATCGTTGCGATGCCGCCAAGCAAAGCGATCAGTATCGCCGGATGAGTAAATCCCAACCGGGACGACTCGATCAGTCCATAGGTTAGTGTGCCGAGGCTGATGGTAGCGAGCGCCGCTCCAATCCAATCCAGGCCGCGAGATTCTTCATCGCGGCTTTCCGGGACATGGAGGAACACCAAGACAAGGATAATCACCGCGAGCGGAACGTTAATAAAGAAGACCGCCCGCCACGTTACATGTTCGATCAGCCAGCCGCCGAATACGGGACCAATGGCGGCGGTGATTGCCGTAAACCCTGACCAGGTGCCGATGGCCTTACCACGTTCTTCGTCGTTGAAGGAATTACTGATTATCGCCAGGCTGCCTGGCACCAGCAGCGCGCCACCGACTCCCTGCACGGCGCGGGCGATGATTAGTTGATTAACGTTTGGCGCGAGTCCGCATCCGATGGAGGCCAGCGCGAAAATAGCGACACCGATTGTGTAAACACGCTTGCGGCCGAAATGATCGCCGAGCGAGCCTCCGGCCAGAAGCAGCGCGGCGAGGAAAAGCGCGTAAGCTTCGACCACCCACTGCACGTCCACGACGGTTGCGTTGAGATTGGTTTGCAGGGCGGGCAGGGCGACGTTGACGACGGTGCCGTCAATAAAGACCATGCTCGAACCGAGGATGGTGGCAGCAAGTATTCCCGCTCCGGAAAATCGCCCAGCGTTTTCTTTCATCAGGAGTTGCTCACCGCTAACTAGTCGGAAATCAGTGCGCCACTATTAATGAGTTTACCGACCCATTTGCCGTCTTCCTTGCGGTACTCATACTTGTTTTGCTTGATGTAGATAAACGCACGAATCCGGCCTGGGCCTCTGTCGACATTACTTAGCGAAACCGTCACCACCGGGCCCTTAACCTCAAACGTATCAAAAGCCAGATAACTAATCCCGAGCGCTTCCTTGATTCTTTTTTCAATCTCCTCCGGCTCTATGAGAATGAACTTTACTCCGGGAATGCTGGGCACTAACGAGGGTTTCAAGTTTTGGGTGGAGAGAGTCAAAGTGAGAATACCTTTTCGGCGCTTGTCGTACTTGGCACGCTCCTCCTTGATGCGAGCAATCTCTCGCTTCAACATCTGACTTACTATCTCCGCACGATCCTCATCGGTAAGTTTCAGGTCATCCGACTGCGCGCGGCGGTTGAGCGCTCCTCTATCGTTAACTTTCAGAGCGATGGCATTGCCAGTAACGCCGGCATTCAATTCCGCGCCGGAACGCAGCGACCCTGCGCAGATGAGTAAAACCAGGGCCGCAATTCCTACCAACAATCTATTCCACCTATATTGAGTCTTCATATGTATTGACTCCCTTGATGTGGATTGCTTTCTGCTTAGTGCTTTCTGCCTACTGCCTACTGCCTTCTGCTCCTTCCGCCGTCATCCTTACAAAATTCCCAACTCATCCAGCGATTCGTGCAGCTCGGCCGGACCCTCATAGACTCGAAACGCGCCGGCGCGTGTCAGCTCGTCTTCGCCGTAACCTCCACTCAACAGACCAATCGAAAGCATTCTGGCACGGCGAGCTGCCAGCAAATCCCACACTGCGTCGCCGACAACGAAGCATTCTTCGACCGGCACGCCCAGCCGTTGTTGACAGTTGAGAAACAGGTCTGGTGAGGGCTTGGCCCGCTGTACGTCGCCGCGGTCGACTACGAGTGTCTCGCTGCCCACACCCAATGCTTCTAATGAAGCATCAATCTCAGGACGCCGGCCTGAGGTTGCAATGCCGTGGGTGATGCCCTTGTCGCGAAGAAACCTTAGCAGCTCAATGGCGCCTGGCAACACCCGGCGCTCCGGCAGGAACTCATGAAACAATTCTCCATGCCGCTGTTGCAGCGCGTCAGCTTCGGCGTCTGAAATCTCACGCCCCAGTTCGCGGGCGACGGCTCGAGTGAAGAGGCCGCCACTCATCCCGATGCGACGATGAATACGCCATCCATCCACGGCCATCCCTGACTCAGCCAGGGCGCGTTGCCACGAGAAAACGTGGGCATAGACCGTATCGACGAGAGTTCCGTCAAGATCGAAAATCAGTGCTGGCATAATTCTGATTGCTGATTGATTCTCACTGCCCACTACCCACCGCTCACTGAACACTAACCGATTTAAGGATGCTGTTCATCACCTCAGTGTCGCTATCGCTGACGATGGTGGTGATAAGGCCGAGCGCGTAGCCCTTCTTAATGAGAACATAGTATTTTTGTCGCACCACATTCTCCCCAGGCCTAATCGTAATGGTCAACGTGTGAAACCCCACTCCGTTAATTGTCTCCACCTGTTGGTCATCCGCAATGGTGATCGGCACTTTCGACTGTTGCAGCAAATGTTTCAAGTTTTCAATATAGCTCGGGGGGGTTACCGATACCCGCACCGGCTCTGCCATTGCCATGAAGACGGCGTTCACTTGATCAGGCGTGCCCACAGGAACCTTTGAGATTATCAGTAGTTTGAGACGTAATGGCGATTCTACACCCACGCTCGGCTCCCAGGCATTCAACTAACATAGACAGTGATAGTTCACGTGAGGCCAAAGCGCCACCAGGCCGCGCACTCCAAAGAGTGACCGGTATCGAGCACAAGACTAACGTCTTCGTTTACTGTCTATGGCCCACTGCCCACTGCACACTGTCCTTGTGCTATGGCACAGCGAATGCCAAAGGATGGGCATGAAACAGCTTCGCGAACGCGGTATTTATCTGGCCCCCAATGGCGAGAGTTTTGTTGCGAGTCGGGAGAGAAAAACGACTTCAGACGGCAAACGGATTCTGTCGCGGTTGGGCAACCGGCTGTCTTGTTTTCTTTTTAGACGCTACGAATGGGCCTTCCACGGCATGCCCGACTACGAGGTCGCCACTAGCGGAAGCCTGCTAGCCCTCAAGCAATCTTCAGATTTCCAGCCTGACCAGCTCATCGACACCGGCGCCACCGCAGGCGCTCATTAAAACCGAATCACTGAATTAGCCCGGCGAAACGCAATCACTGAGTTAACCCGGGCATAAGTCCGAACCGTAAAGGGACGGCGTGGGGACATTTTGCTGATTGCTAAGTGCTGATTACTGACTGCTCACTGCTCACCGCGTACTCTTTGGAGTGCGCTGACCTGTCAGCGCTTTGGTCGGCTGCGACCTCAGCCTGATGTCGAAGAGATCTATTCCACGGAAACGCGCGGCGCCTGGCCGCCTCGGACCAAAGCGGTGCCAAGCCACCGCACTCCAAATTACTGCTGCTCCGGCACCAGTTCCGTCGTCGTGTCGCGTCGCTTCTTGCTGCGCGCGAACCCTTGCACGTAATGTCGTGACCCCGGCGTATTGTATTTCTCAGCGTACGCGTGATCGACCGCCGTCTTCAACCGCTCGCTTCTGGTGAATACTGCTCGCACCGGAATCTCACGTCCATCGACTTGTATGACCCCACGGGGTTCTTCCAAAAACGTGCGATACCAACTCCGCTCCTTCAAACTCCACGACCGCACGAAGACGCGATTCTGAACCACGGCCGCCCAGATGCCGATAATACGGTGCGGCTTCGTCCCCGCGCGAATTCCGAGAATCCTCCCGTTGCGAATGGACGCCACAACCTCTTTCGGAAAACTTCGCTTTGAATTCATATACCCTATCTGGGGCTTCAACTCTCAGATGTTCCAAGGCTTTTATAGTGAGAAGCGTGCACCCGTTAAAAGGATCGGTGCGGAATGCGGTTATAAGGAATGCCACTCCTTAGTTGGAGCTTTGATTGACCTATAGGCCTTTAAGCAGGTGGCTCTAGCGGATTCAAGCCCTAACCGATCTTCGCTCCTACCACCTCTTCGAGGACTTTTCTTGGTACAACAATCTCCATACTCTGAATCACTGAACTGACCGGTTGAAGCTGGTAACTGGTGAACCTCTTCCCCTTGAAATTATCGTCGAGGGACTCGAAATGGTTCTCCTTATTCACTTTTAATCCAACCTTTAAGTCTTCTATGTCAGCTAGGATGTCACCATCTCTCAGTTCGATGTCGTAGCAAATAAACTTGTAGATGTGACGAAACGAGTGATTGACCTTAGTCTGCATCGCGGACGGCTCACTCGATGCGTGGATTGTCAGGCGCGAGGGAATGAAGCCAGTCGGTGACGAGGACAGCGGAATAGTAAATCGCAAATCGTGAATAGTAAATAGCAGGCAGAACGGTGAAGCGGGCCGCTCCAATTGGCTGTTGGGCGACTCTCTACTGATTCAACAATTCCTGAGCCATCCTGAGCATATCCCTTCGCCTGAGTGCTCCACAATCGTGATGCCACATTTCAGGCTGACCCGGAACCTCTACATGCATCCACCAGCCTTTCAATTTTGGGAAGTCGCCAGTCGCGGCTCTAATGCGCCGCACATTCATCTTGTTGTTCGGATGATTTTTTGTCGGGCCGCTCGCCCAAGGCAGTGGCATATCAGAGTTATCATCTCTCCAGTCAT
>JALYSR010000082.1 GCA_030854715.1 Acidobacteriota bacterium | reverse complement strand
GCTCAAGGCTTTTAGGATCGCATTCTCCTCGTAAGTTGGACCAACCTCTTCCACCGGCGAGACGCTGGGGAACTCATCCAATTGCCTTATTATTATTTGCAACCCGTGCAAGGCGGCCCGAATCTCGCTCAGCTTGCCTGGATTGCTAGTCGCAACTAGTACCTCCCAATGAGTACCAGGAAGCGTGTCCGTTAGGATCATTGCGGTTGGGCACCTTTATTGAGGTTTACTGGCTCCGGAAATAGAAGGGGAAGAAGCGTGCTGAATTGTCCCAGGGGAGATCTCGTCGTCCGCTCTATACCTTGTTCGCCGAGCGTGGTTTCGGTCGCCGAATAAGGTAACCTGGCAATCAATTCTTCGACCCGTATTGATGGATCGGTTCGCCCGCCGTTTGCCGCGACAATAGCTGAGATAAAACTTCGGACGCGCTCACTATCATCCGTGTAGGTAATGATGTTGGCTTTGCTCGAGAGTGGCACAAAGAAAGTTACTTGCCGCGACCTTTCCGCGCTCAACGCAGCTTTGGTTTTCGCGGTTTCGATAAAACGCCTGACATCTATTGTGGAACCCATCACCACAAAGTCCTCCACAAAAGCAGCCGCCATTTCGTTTTGGGTGTCCTCAAAGATCTCGATTTCGCTTGCACCCACCTTGCGTGAGTTCGTGGTCATCTTCTTCCTCACCAATTCGCGCATCGACTCGCGATTGCGGACACCCGCAACAAGCATTGACCGCTCCCCCTGGTCCAGACGCAAGGTCACCAACTCAGCAGTGGCCGCGCCCAAAAACTTATCAGGGTCATCGATTCCGTATGGCACGAGGGACGCCTTCAACAGCGAAGAAAATAAGAGCGCCGACAGTACGTCAAGTTGTGATGCCACCGTGCCTTTTAGATCCTGCCACGTGCCGGCGGGATTCTCAAACTTGTAATACGTCACGGAATACACATCGTCGGGAACCAGTTGTTGAATTTGAGAGCTTCGCTGGACCGGCGGAAATCCCTGTTTAAGCCTGGCGATAACTGAAGGCTGAAGCGCTATCAAATATCGATCCTCTATACCCTTCATGAATGCATGCGAACTCCATCCGAGACTTCCGAAGACCTTGCCAGCGGCGGTTGTAAGCAGACGTTGAAGTTCCAAATCATCAGGCGCGCGGCCAAAAATTAATGGCACGCCAACAGAGAGTAAACGGGGGCTACTCACCGACGGAACGTATCCAAAGGTCAGGGCGCTATCGCCGGCGAGTTGGCGGCGCTTTCGTTGCAGATCAGGATCGTCTTTAAGGCTGGGCCCATGCTGCTGAGAAACAGTAAGGCAGTTTTTCACCGATTGTTCGCTATTGCCAACGATGACAAGGCTCCCAACGATGGCCGCTACTATCTGGCGTGAACCTTCGGGCGCGGTCCATTCGATAAATTCAACGCCGTCAATGCTAGTGCGTCGAAGCGTTGGTCGACCGTATGTCATTTGGGCCAGCTTCTTGAGATTCTCTTCCACTGGGGCGCGGATTCGGCTCTCCGTCGTATGTGTCTCGATAAGCACGGCCCCTTGAGGTTTTATCTTGAGTGTGTCGCCTTCCGCGGTAGTCCCAAGATCGGTAACCACTATGGCGAGTTGGGCTCTGGAGAGGATCACTGATTGGACTGGACCAATACCAGTCCAGCCGACGAAGCGCTGCAACCAAGGCTGTCGTGAGCGGTTCTGGGAGCTCCCGATGACCTGAGCAACAACGTTCCAGCCATCGGTATCCGCGATCGCTTCTACTACCGCCAGCGGACTGTTGGATTCTAAATAGACGAGGGAATTGGCGGGCGCATAGGAGGCCATGTCTACCTTTTTGGGCCGAACCCACCACAACCAGACTGCGACTAGTGCGCCGGCCAGAAGCGCCCAGACCAGGAACCAACGGATTCTTGTCATTGCGCGCATCCTAACCGCAGGCCCGACATGGCGCAAGCGCCTTCGATTCCAGGGGCGCATTTCAGGAATTCGCCGCGCTTGTTCCAAAAAATCCCTATTTACGATCTTTGAGCGAAGCCAGCGAGGCACTTAATGTGGGCAGCCAAAGAGTTAAACGTCGCAAAATAGAAGTTGACATTGTTTTCCCCGTACGGTAGTCTGGCTTTCGAGGCAGTGAGCATGCTGCCTTTCTTAGGCCCTTGCATCTGTTTCTTTTGTCGGTTCCTTCCGCCTTCGCCTTTTCGGAAGGCACAATCCACCAGGACCAATAGTTGGTTTACATTAAAAGCCGCGCGAAATCGCGTCCTGCGAGTCCACACCCAGCGTTCCATTACTCTGAATCGCGCGTCCGAGGTCATAGTCTTGAAAAGCAATAAACAAATCAACCCTGCCAAAATCACGAAGAGTCGGCTGCCAAGAGCAATGAAAGCACGCGCCCGCATGCGCCAACAGCACAGAATTCGTTCTCTCAGCGCCGCGAGGATTAAATAGATCATGTTCAAAAAAAATATGAGGAATCTGGTTGGTCTCGATATTGGTTCGAGTTCAGTCAAAGCAGTTGAACTTCAAAAGAAGGGGAGCAGTCTTCACCTTATGAACCTGGGCTTCGAGAATCTGCAACCTGACACCATAGTCGACGGTCAGATCATGGAGCTCAACAATGTGGCCAACGTCATTACCAGCATCTTCAACGAGCACCAAATCAAGACTTCGAGAGTTGCCGCAGGAGTGAGTGGCCATTCTGTGATCGTCAAAAACATCGTCCTGCCGCAGATGAGCGAGGATGAACTGTTAGAGTCATTTAGCTGGCACGCCGAAGAGCATATTCCGTTTGATATCTCAGACGTGAATCTTGATTATCAAGTTACCAGCAGTTCTGCCGACGCGCTAAACGTGCTGATGGCAGCTTGCAAGAGCGATAAAATCGCGAACGTCAAACAGGCGATTCAGTTGGCTGGAAAGCAGCCAGTTGTGATCGATGTTGATGCTTTCGCTTTGCAGAATTGTTATGAACTCAACTATCAGCCGCAAGCCGGCGAGGTTGTTGCCCTCCTTAACATCGGTTCCTCAACGATGAACATCAACATACTCAATGGTGGCCGCTCTGTTTTTGCGCGCGATGCTTCGGTTGGTGGCAGCCAATATACAAGCCTGCTGCAGAAGGAATTGGGTTTGACGTTCGAACAGGCCGAAGCGGTGAAACGCGGGTATCCCTTACCGGAAGGGATTGAAGCGCGTCCGATTCAGCCGATTATCGAAACTGTTTCCGACATTCTGGCTTTGGAAATACGTAAGACTATGGATTTCTACAGAGCGACTGCGGAAGAGCGGGAAGAGGCCATTCAAAAGATTCTGGTAGCCGGCGGCAGTTCAAAGCTGCCTGGCCTGCTCGATTATCTGGCGAAGCGCTTCGAAATCCCAGTGGAGTTGTTTGACCCTTTCCGTCAGATACAGGTTGACGGCCGAAAGTTTGACCCGGATTACATGAAAGAGATCGTTCCTGATATGGCAATTGCCGTCGGTCTCGCCTTGAGAGGAGTGGAAGCGGCATGATCAAGATCAATTTACTTGAATCGATAACGGATCGACCCAGCGGGGCAGCAATGGTAGAAGCACGGGTGACAAGCCCGCGCGTGCAGACGCTGTTGCTCGCGGCCACTGTATTTGGTCTCTTCGTGGTGGGCGCCGGATACGATTACGTCAGTTCAAAGTCGGATCATGCTGCTGCTCAGCATGAACTCGAAAATCAACGGCGAATCAATCAGCAAATGCTTGCCGTAAACAAAGAACAGTCCGAGCTGGAGAAAAAGACGCAGGACATTCAGGGCCGCATCGACGCGATCAAGAAACTCCGCGAGTCCCAGCAGGGACCGAGCGCGGTGCTTCATGAAATTAAGATGCGATTTGACAGCGTACCTGGCCTCTATTTGAAGAGTCTGGAACAGAAGGATGGCGAGCTCACGATCAAGGGTATTTCCCCAAACGAGAGCTCAGTTACGCGATTTGGTCAAAGCCTCGAGTTCTCATCGGGTCTGTTTACAAACTTTAACATCGAGACTCAGCGCGAAGCAGTGCAGAGCCAGGGCGACAAGAATGCGCCTGCGGCTGATCCCAATGTACCGCAGCCCGAGGTCGTAAGCTTCACTCTGAAGTGCAACTACGGAGTTAAGTCGAAAGGCCAGCAAGCGAATTCCGCCTCAAATCAAGTGGCGATGAAAAAGTAAGAAAACGCCAAAAATCTTCAGACCCGCCAACTGATGGGGGAAGGAACTAAAGAGATGAAAATCGGTAATCTTCAAACCATGCCCTGGTACCTGCGATTGGTAGTATTCGTCGCAGTAGCCTCGGTCATGTATGCGGGCTTCTGGAACTATGTAACCAAACCCACTCGCGCTGAAACCAAGCAGTTCAACGATGAAATCGCTCAGCTTCTGCCGAAAAACGCCCAAGCCCAAATCGCTTCGCAGCGTCTCAACGAGTTCCGCGCGGTTTATCGGGCCAGGGAAGAGGAATACGAAGAGCTAAAAGCTTTGCTTCCGGAACAACGCGAGATCACCATGGTGTTGCAAGGTGTTCAGGACCGGGCGCGCGCAAATGGACTAGTACTGCGGAAGTTCTTGCCCAAGGACGATGTCCAGCAGGACAACTACAGCGGCAAGAGAATCGAAGTTAGCGTAACCAGTTCTTTTGCCGCTCTACGCAACTTTTTTGAACAGCTGGCCCACTACCAGCGAATTGTTTCGATCACCAATTTTCAACTGATGCAGTTGGAAAAACAGTCGGGTGCAAAGACAGTGGACGCCACCTTCGATTTGACTGCGTACTACGTTTCTGCTGAGAAACTTCAAAAGCAAGCGACGGCCCAGCCCGCAGGTTCCGGCCCGGCTCCTGCTACCCCGCCCGCCAAGTAACTCGACGAAAAACTCAACATGACAACGACCTTCAGGAAAGTAATCACCATGAAGCATCTAGCGAAAATTCTCCAATCCGGATTAGTTCTTGCGATCGCCTGCGCGTTCAGCGGCGCCGTACTGACTGCCAGCGCACAAGAAGATACTACCGCCAAGCCGGCCTCTGGTCGGTCGAATCAGGGCGGGCGTGATCCGTTTTCAAAATATGTGCCGCCGGTTCGGAAGGTAGCGACGAAGAGCAGCAATCTGGTCATGCCCCCCTCAATTCAGGAACGAATTGGGCAATATAAAGCTCAGAAACAGGCCGCGATGGTGGCCCACGTAGCAGCTCCGAAACCGACCGCTGCTTTTCTTTTGAGCGAAATCCAAGTGGTGGGAATTTCTCGGTCCCCACGCGGTTACGCGGCCATCGTTGAAGCGTCCCCCATCAAGTTGGCTTACGTCATCTATCCAGGCGAGCGTTTCTATGATGGCCAGTTAGTGGCTATCGAAGACAGTCGCCTCGTCTTCCGCCGGGAGATTGTTTATACCGACGGACGGCGTGAGCGTTCAGTGGAAATGAAACCTCTTAGACAGCCGAGTGTCGTCGAAGCTTTAACGACGGCCAAATCGGCTCCTGCCAGTAGTGCGACTGCAGAACCTGAAAAAAGGTCGGAACAAAAACCGGCAGCCGACAAGCCTTAGTTTCTGATTTCGAATCGAGCTATTGGGTTCGAAATCCCTTCCGCGCGTAGCTACCCTTTCGCCAAAGCGTAATCAAGCTACGTAGTTTGACAATCAACCCCGGACGATACCGCATAGTGCGGCGCGCGCTTAGGCATAACAGCATCGAGCGTAGCGCGTGGCGGTTACCGTCTCTCAATTCCCTTAAGGAGGGAAAGATGCTCTATCAGTCTCGAATCACAAATGCCGTCCAAAGGACCACGCTGGTCCTAATATTTACTTGTTTAGGCGGCGCTAACATTTTCGCTTCAGCCAATGACGCTGTTGCCATCATAACGGGCAAGACGATCACGGCGGCTGTCACACCAGTTGACACGACAGCCCAGGCCAGTCCGTCCCCTACGCCCACCCCCGCGCCCCGGTCAGCGCTGTCGCCCGCAACTGATGGGGCGCAGTCTCAACAGGGACGCCGGTATGGCGAGCCCGGATTTGTTGGTGAACCGATCAACCTGAATGTGGTAAACGCCGACATTCGCGACATACTGAACTACATTACTGAGCAGTATGGCGTTAACTTCGTGATCGATTCGTCAGTTGGTCCAGTGCCTGTGACTGTCAACGTTCAGGACGTCCCCTGGAATATCGCGCTTGATGCGGTTCTGAAAGCGAACCGTTTGGGCGTCGAGTCCAGCGGAAACATCCTGCGAGTGGCTACCACCGAAGTGCTTGCCAAAGAATCGGAAACGCAGAAGGTGATCAATGATTCGCGACTCGACGCATCACCATTGGTGACCGAGTTCATCCGGTTGAACTACGCGCGTGCCTCAGGAACACTGGCGCAAGCCGCAGGTTCTACCGGTGCCTTCTCAGGTGGTGCGACAAACCTCAGCTTTAGTGGGGGAGCAGGTGGTGACGCCACTGGAGGAAGTGGCGATCAGGGCTTACTTCCCATTATTTCCCGTAGGCTTTCACGCCGCGGATCGATTGAGGTTGACGGGCGTAGTAACACCCTGATCGTCACCGATGTTAAAGAGAACATCGAGGCGATTCGCCAGCTTACCGCTATTCTCGATCAGCCAGAGCCTCAGGTCGAAATAGAAACTCGCATCGTAATCGGCACGCACAACTTTAGCCGCGATCTCGGTGCTCAGTTGTCTGCCGGCGTTTTGAACCTGGGCAGCGGTGGTTTGGGCAATTTCTCAAGTTTACCCTCGACCTCGACTGCAGCTGCCGGCGGAGTTCCTCCCGCTGGAGGAGCTGCCGTTGGGGCCAGACCTGGTCCGAACCCGAATGGGGTTTTCGGCGGACTCGGCGGGACCACCCAGCCGCTGGGCGCGCTGGGCGCGTCTGCAGCCAGCACAGTTATCGGTCTCACAACTGGTATCTTCGGAACGGCCCAGATCAGTGCATTACTCACGATGGCCGAAACAAGAGGCCAAGCGAAAACAGTTGCAACGCCGCGCGTAACTGCTTTGAATAATCGTCCGGCGCAAATCGAGAGTGGATCTCAGATTCCCGTCCAGACGACTCAAGCTGCAAGCGGAACCGCCGTGGTAACAACCACCTTCGTTTCCGTTCCTTTACGCCTTTCAATCACTCCTCAGATCACCGACGTCGGCACTGTTATTCTTCGTGTGACCATTGAAAACAACACGATCAATACCGGCATCGCAGTCGGTGGCGTGCCAGGCATTGACACTCAGCGCATGCAAACTGAAGTGCTGGTACCAGATGGTGGCACGACTGTGATGGGTGGCGTGCTTGCGGATACTGAAGGCGAGACTCGCCAACGGACGCCTGGCCTCGCATCCATACCGGTCTTTGGCAATCTCTTCAAACGTAAACTGGTTACTCGCCAAAACAGCGAGATCCTGTTCTTCATCACGCCACACATTTACCGTCCTGATTACCAGGGGCGGCCGATTTCCGGCACGGTCAGCAATGGTCCCCGGACCACGCAGATCTCGCAGCCTGTTCCTTTGGGTAACCCGCAGAGCAACACGCCGACGCCGACGCAGTTACAGCAGCAGCAATCTGCGCCACAGTCAGTCCCGCAAGGATTGAATGCGCCGACCCCAAATGCTGCGCCGGCTTCAACGCCGAGTGCACGCCCAGGGACCCTCGGTGGCCAGCGTCCATAACTCAGATCACGAGGTAGGTCGCTATGTTTAAAGAAATACTCGAAACGATTATTGAGCGCACCGAGGGCAGCCTCGGTGCCCTCATTATGGGTGTCGACGGGATTGCCGTGGAGAAATCGCTTAAGACAGCAGGCGAGGAAGCTAATCTTGACGTCGCCGCCGCTGAGTTCACAGCGTTGGTAAGAAATGCGCAACGTGCCGGAAACGACACGGGGCTCGGCAACCTCCGCGAATTAGTTATCTCGTTGGATGATGCCGTGCTGCTAATGCGACTACTCGGCCGTGATTATTTTGTTGTTATGGCGCTTAGCCCGGAAGGTAATTTGGGTCGGGCACGCTTCGAACTGCGCAAAGCTGAGTTACAAATGGCGGGTGAGTTCGCAGTTTAGTCTCTAATCAACGATTCGATAGAATAAGCCGCTTCTTCGGAAGCGGCTTTCTTTTTTAACTCCAGAGCCCCTGTAAAGGCGGAACGGGTGCGCCCCGTGGACAAAGGTTTGTCCTTCAGGTGTTTCAAGGCAGCCGTACGTAAGGCATACCTCGTAGGATAATTCTTTGCCGCCGAGCGACGCGGCGTGGATTAACTTGCGGATTGAAGACCGTTCGCGGATTAGGAATCATAGCCGACAAGAACGCAGCCTCGTTTGCGCTAAGAGCCTGCGCCGGTTTGTGAAAGTAGTGCTGAGCAGCTGCTTCGGCTCCATAGATACCGTCTCCCCATTCAATCACATTCAGGTACAACTCGAGGATGCGGCGTTTACTTAACTCGCGTTCGAGAAACATTGTAATGAGCGCTTCCTGTGCTTTGCGAAAGAAATTTCGCTGCGAAGAGAGATAGAGGTTCTTGGCTAACTGCTGTGTGATCGTAGAGGCACCGCGTTTGAAATCGGGAAAGTTCGGTAGCCAATCGTCATTCTCACCTTCTTTCTTTGCTTCTTTCGCCGCGTCGAGAAATCCCTGGTCCCAAGCTTTCTGAATGGCCTTGTAATCGAAGCCGTTGTGCGTCGCGAAGTTTGTATCTTCGCCGGCCAGAACCGCGCGCTGCAGGTTTGGCGAAATCCTGTCGAGCGTTACCCAATACTGTTGGCGCTTTGGTTCTTGACCCCGTGCCTGGGCTTCCTTTGCCCTGGCCTCAATCAACGATGTGGAAACAGGGTTTTCAGTCCGCAAACGTGATATGCGAATAAATAGGATCGCCTGGTAGGCAATGAAGCCGACAAAAATCCCGAGAAACACTAGAAGCAGAACTTTGAAAATCTTTCGCATTGCTGACGATTGTCTTCACGGGATAGTCGGAGTCGGATGAATGAATCACCGTGTGCGTTGTCGTGGATCCAGATATTCGCGCAGCCCATCGCCGATAAAGTTGAAGGCAAGTACAGTAAGAGCAATCGCGATGCCGGGAAAGATTAGGGCATGGGGAGCAGCTTGGAGGGTTGATAGGTCGCGCGCCTCTTCGATCATGACGCCCCATGATGGCGCGGGTGGTGGCACTCCAAGTCCCAAAAACGACAAAGCCGCTTCCGATAAAACAGCGCCAGCCATTCCCAGGCTCGCCTGAACTATCAGCGGCTGGATCGCATTGGGCAAAATGTGAATAAAGAGTATCCGCGCATCGTTCGCGCCCAGCGCCCGGGCCGCCTGAACGAAGTCGTACTCGCGCACCTTCAATACCTGACCCCGAATCAAGCGCGCGTAACCAACCCAACCAATAATGCACAAAGCAAAGATCAGTTTGTTCAGGCCGGCTCCCAGGAAAGCTACCATTGCGATCGCCAGAAGCAGCCCGGGAAAGGCCAGGAACACATTGAACACATAACCGGAGATGATTCGATCAATCCAGCCGCCGTAGTAGCCAGCCAGGGCGCCGAAGAGCGTACCGACTACAGCTGACACCGTTACCACTACAATGCCCACCTTAAGCGAAATACGCGCCCCAAACACGACGCGTGAGAATATATCGCGCCCGGTGGCATCCGTGCCAAAAAAATATTGTGCGGATGGTGGAAGGTAGCGAATAGACAAATTCGTGGCCCCGACATCATGAGTGGCAATCCACGGTGCGAAGATCGCAACAATCACAAGGATTGCGACAATGACAACTCCGATGATGGTTAAGCGGTTCACTTGTTTAGATCAGGAAACCCGAATCCTGGGATCCAGCCATCTGTAAATCATATCCGTGAGCATGTTAGCGATAATGTAAGTCATGCTGATCACCAGGACGCATCCTTGCACTACCCGGTAATCGCGTTTACCGATGCCATCTTCTACGAGCAGTAGGCCCAAGCCGGGCCAACCGAAAATCTTTTCTGTGATGATTGCTCCAGCGAGCAACACACCAAGTTGCAAGCCCAGGATTGTAACAACCGGAATCAGTCCGTTTTTTAGAACGTGTTTGTAAACGACTTTCGTTTCGCTGAGTCCTTTTGCGCGAGCAGTGCGCACGTAATCTTCGCCGAGCTCTTCAATTACAGACGAGCGGACCATGCGAGTTAGGATCGCCGATAGAGCGGCGCCCAGCGTGAAGGAAGGGAGAATAAAGTCAGTCCAATCGAAGCGCCCGGAAGGCGCCAGCCAGCCAAGTTTGACGGCAAAAACGTAGACCAACATCGGTCCAATAACAAAACCGGGCAGACTAATCCCGATCAGGGCAATCACTGAAGCGACGTTGTCGATCCAGGTGCCGCGATTTTTTCCCGCAATTACACCAAGGGGAATGGCGATCAAAATCGCAATTAGCAATGCGGCCAGAGCCAGTTCAATAGTTGCCGGATAACGTTCGAGTATTAAATCCATCACCGGCCTGTCGGTGCGAAAAGACCTGCCCATGTCCCCGTGAAGAAGCGCAATCCAGTATTCGGTGTAGCGATTATTAGCTCCGTGCCATTGAAAGTGGCGATGGTCTTGAGCATCGCGGGGAAATGAAAAAAAGAAGGGCGGACGATCCAGTCCATGCTTCTGTCGAAACTGTTCAAACTGCTCCGCTGTTGCTTGTTCACCCAAAACAGATACTGCAGGATCGCCGGGGACCAGTTCGATGAGGAGGGTTACAAGCGAAACCACCGTCCACATGACAAGCAAGAGAATCGCGAAACGCCGCAATCCACTCAAAAATTTGTGCTTGAAGTTTGAACGCAATCCAGGCTGTGCTACGAAGAGAAGGATGGAATTCGTGAGGATGATATCACAGCTGCGGTGAAGGCCGCGCGTTGTCTGGCTCCCAAAGAAGAACGTAGCCCGAGAGGAAACCCAAATAAGTTCGTGGCCCCGACAACCGCGCACTCGTCTGGCATCCCTCGGGCTGCGCTCTTATGGTTGCAAGCGTTAGTTGATTGCAACCAATCCCGCGAATTCAATTAAATCAATTTGGGCGCGTGCCATAGTGCAGCGCCGCAATTCCTCCGGTCAGGTTTTGGAAACTAACCTGGTCAAATCCAGCTTGAGTCATTAAAAGAGCCAACGCTTTCTGATCGGGAAACCGCTCGACGGAGTCGGGCAAATACTCGTATGCGCTCCTGGATCCACTTACTAGGCCGCCCAGCCTCGGTAGGATCTTAGTAAAATAGATCCTGAAAACCGCACGCAACACCGGCGTTGTCGATTTGGAAAACTCGAGCACAACAACCCGACCGCCTGGCTTCAATATTCGCAAAAGTTCTTTGAAGCCTGTTTCCACACTAGTCAGATTTCGCAATCCGAATGCTATCGTCGCGGCCTCAAACGTTCTGTCAGAGAAGGGGAGCTCGAGCGCGTCACCTTCGACGAAAGGAACCATCAAGCCGGCCTTACAGGCCTTGGCATTGGCGATCTCAAGCATTGGCCGACAAAAATCTATGCCGACAACGCGCGCTTTACCGCTCTCAAGAATCATCAACGAGAGATCGCCGGTGCCACACGCAACATCCAAAACCTGAGCCTCACTACGCTCAAGAGTCGATTGAAGACTATTCGCCACCAGCCGTCGCCACCTCTTGTCTATATTCATGGACAGCAGGTGATTTAAAAGATCGTAGCGACCGGCAATGTTCGCAAACATCTCGCGAACGCGACGCGCGTGGTCAGTCGTCGATGCGCTTTTTTTGTCAGGCACAGTTAACCGAAATTGAGAGTCGATATGGTTGCAGGTAGATTGCGAAAGATTTGCGATTACTCAGGTTTGGTAACAACTTTCGTTTGAGGCTTTGGTGAATTTGAGGTGGACTTAGTCTCAGTTGGATTAGATTTGGGTTCCAGCTCGCCCATCAGCTCCACTTTTCCGATACGCTCAAGTTGCGTTTTAACCAATTCGGAATTGCCGACAACAACCGAGGCAAGAGTACCGTCTCGAAACAGTCGCACCGCCACCCGCTGAAGATCATTTGGCGAAAGCGCCGTGTACGCGCGACGCTGTTCTGCGAGCGAAGGAAGGCCGTACGTATCTATATCGAGCCAGGCATTCGCGAGATCCTGCTTTATTGTTTCCTTATTAGCTTGGGCTGCAAGATTAGCTTGAGCTGCAAGCTCGCTCCTGGCCTGTTCCAATTCCGTAACTGAAACCGGCGAACTCACGAGTGATTTAATGACTTCCTGTGCCGTGGAAAGCGTCCTGCCCGCGAGCAAATTCTCCACCGTAGCGCCCATTACAAACATTCCGGGTAGCGAATAAGCGTCGTGGCGCACAAATAGCGGACTCCGCGCAAGATCAGGCAATAGCTTCAGCCAGCGTTGGCGAGCCACATTGGCGAGCACTGTTGCCGCGGCCGCGTCAGGATCCTGACGAGCAAAACCGCGGACGGCCAATCGGACCTCAACACTCTGGTCGGCAGGAGTGTTGATTATCAGTGGGCGGGAATCAGGCGCTGAAGGCTGTCGAAAAGTTGCCGGAATCACCTGTTCACTTTTGCGCCACACGCCAAGGAGCTGCCGCAGGGTTCGCATTGCGCGACTCGGTTGAACCCCTCCGATCACAACCAGGGAGGCGTTATTGGGATTCAAAAATCGCTCGCGAGCCAGCATTAGGTCAGCCCGGTCAACCCGTTCCAGGGATTCAACCGTACCAACGTAGGGACGGCCATATGGGAAATCGCCAAAGAGCCGTGCGGAAATGGCGCGATCCGCCAGCATCCCCGGCGAATTGCTGGTCTCCCTAACGACGTTAATACGCCCATCACGGGTCTTGGCGACATTTTCCGGTGTCAACTGTGTAGTGACCAGCGCTGTCCTTAGAATCTCAATTATTCGTTCAAACTCCCGGGCTTTGCCCAGCATAGTGATCGTTATTGAGTCGTAGTCGGTGGTGACGTTTAACCGGCCCTGCATTCCTTCGGAAAAGTACTCGCGGGTTGTGGGGTCGGGGAAGAGAATGTCCCCCAGAAGTGCCATACTGCCGGCTTTGCCCGCCAAATCGAAGGCCCCGCCACTATGTATGCGAACCTTTACCAGGACATCTTGCTCGCCGGGGCGAGGGAAGAGCAGCACGCGTAGTCCGTTCAGGAGCCGCATCTGCTCAGGCTCAGAGGGAGTCTGACCGACGACCGAAGCGTGAAGAATAATCAGGGAGCAAATGACGAGCGCGGTTTTTCTTAGCAAACTGGTCAATATCACGAAGTTCATAAAGTATAGCGAGTCCTTACGGCAGCCAAACTATGGGGCAAAGTCCGAACCAATGATAAGGGGAGCGAAACATCTTAGATGCGCGATATTTAGCCGTCAACCGTTTGCCTCCTAAATGCATCCAACGCCTTGGTTTGGCCAGTCTCAGTCACGCCCCTCGCAGCCAGGGGCATGGAAGTTAACTAGCGGCAGGCGATAATTTCGATGAGTTTGATGCTTGAAATCAGCGATAGACCCGAAGTTTGAGGGAAGGGCGTATCTTTTGGCCCTTTGTCGGTAATATAAGTAGGAAGCGATTCCTACAGAATCGAGCGCCGCTTGCCAGATAGAACCACAGACGAACTTTTACTTCAAAGGGCAGGAACTGGCGACCCGGCGGCTTTTCTCCAGCTATATGAACGGCATCGCGAAGCGGTCTTTCGCTTTGCTTACAGACTCTCAGGAACAATTGAAACGGCCGAAGACATTACTCATGATTGTTTCCTGAGTTTGATAAAGAAGCCGAATAACTTCGATCCAAATCGAGCTGCTTTCCGAACGTATCTGTTTTCAGCAGCACGCAACCTTTGGTTGAAGCAGCTTCGAAAGTTGGGTAGAGAGTCAGGACTGGATGATTTCGCGGACCAGTTCATTGATATCGGGAAACAGCCCTTGCGCAGATTGTTGGACGACGAACTATCTTTGAAAGTCCAGGACGCGGTCTCGAGTCTGCCACCCCTTCAACGGGAAGCATTGGTGCTTTTTGAGTATGAGGGCCTAACTCTCGGCGAGATTGCGGACATGGTTGGTGCGGAGGTTGGGGCGGTAAAAGCTCGCCTTCATCGAGCACGCGAACGGCTAAGAAGCACGCTCCAACCCTATTTGAATACCAGTCGGGATATTGTTACTTTGGAGAGGGCTTGAGATGAGCAGCACTATTGAACCCGAGGGGAACGGAGACCAGTTTGTTACGGAAGACGACCTTAAAAGTTTGCTCGAACGCTGGATTGTGCCAGATCCTTCAAAAAGTCTCGATCAGCGAGTCGCAAACAGTTATTATAAAGAGATGGTCAGCGCGGAGGCGGCGGGCGACCCGGTAGGGCCAACGCTGTTCCCCCAAAGCCAAAAAGAGGTAGTAGCGATGAAGTTTTGTTCCACATGCAGGGAAGAGTTCGCAGACAAATTCAGTTTTTGCCCGGTGGACGGAACCCCGTTGAGCGTCCCCGAGCCGATAGAGAAGATTGTCGAGCCGGAGACTTTCACCCAGCCGATTAGAGCGAGTGAACAGCCCGTAAGGGCAAATGGACCACTCGGTGTCGGCACGCCGATTTTGGCGGCGGCAGGTGCTGCTGCGTATGTGCCACGTGGCGAGTATCACCTGACTATGATTGACGACCAGGGCTTGGTCGGCAGGCTGACGGAAGAAATATCGGACGTCGCACATCAGTACCAGTTGACCTGGCCCGAATTCAAGCGTGATCCATTCGGATTCACGAAGCGTTCCGTGGTCGGCTATGGCCAGATGGTCTCCAAGTTTTTCGCAAATCGCAATATCGTGGTCGCCATGATAGTTGCGGTTGTCGCAATGGCGGGAGTGGTCGTCATCGCCGGCCTTCTGGATCGCTCGCAATCCGCCGGATCGTCGCGCGTCGGTTTGGTGGGATTTGGGGTTCTGGCCGGTGCAATTCTAATCGGTATTTTTGCAACCTGGCTTCGGAAGAATCAGAGCGCTGCAGTTTTAGGAGCGCCTGAATCAGATTCTAATAACGCAGTCTTCGGAGTGATTGCAGCGTTTTCGGTCCTGCTTTTACTCGTCGGTGGGGGTGTTTTTCTAAACTTCTGGCAACAGAAGAGGGCGGCGCAACAGCAACAGGCTGAAGAGCAGCTCATTGCCGATCAGCTGATTGATATTCCTTCTGAACAGCCGACTCCTGATGTCGGCACCGCAGGTCTTAATAAGGGCAAAGGCGGTGGCAGCAAACCAAAACAGGAGAAGCCCGGCGGCGGCGGTGGCGGTGGTCGTGAAGATCCGAAGCCTGCTTCGTTTGGTAAAACCCCACAAGCATCTTTGACTGTGCCTCAGGTTGTAGCTCCGGACCCGAAGCCGCCTACGATAAAGAACCCATCTTTGCCAGTTGCTGCTACGGTGGTTGCTGATCCATTGTTGGTTCCACCTGATGCGCGAGTTTTACCTTACGGCGACTTCAAATCCAAGAGTACGGATCCTTCGTCCGGGCCAGGAACAGGCAACGGTATCGGCACCGGCAAAGGTGGCGGCATCGGACCTGGTGAAGGAGGCGGTATCGGACCAGGCCGCGGCGGCAATATTGGCGGCGGCGACTATCACGAAGGTGGTGGTGGGGCCGGTGGCGGTGGTGGCGGAACCGACTACAACAAAGTCTTTAGTGGTAAAGACGTGAACTCCAAGGCTCGTGTTCTTTCCAAGCCGGAGCCGCAGTACACTGAGGAAGCGCGTAAGAATCAGGTGACTGGAACCGTAGTATTGCGAGCGGTGTTTACTTCCGGCGGCCAGGTTACCAACATTCGAGCTGTCTCAGGTCTTCCATTCGGATTGACTGAACGAGCGATTGCGGCGGCACGAAACATCAAGTTTGTTCCTGCCACGAAGGACGGCCGCCCCGTTTCGATGTACATCCAGCTGGAATACAACTTCAACCTTTATTAATAATTACTCTTGATAAAATCCAAGGGCGCCGATTGAATACAGTCGGCGCCCTTTTTGCTTTGAAATAGGACCTGTAGCTGAATAGAACCAATAGGACGGAAGGCCTACGCTCCAATCCCAACATCTAGGCGAGCCGCTCCGCAAATCGCTTTATGCGACTGACGCCCTCAGTCAATTGTTCCATTGAGGTGGCATACGACATTCGGAGGTAACCTTCCGCACCGAAGCCTGCCCCGTCCGTAACGACCGTTTGCTCTTCTTTAATCAAGCGCAAAGCGAAATCTGCGGATGTCTTTATTTCATCATTCAACAATTCGCGAACACTGGGAAACGCGTAAAACGCGCCCTCAGGTTCGTTGCAACTAATGCCCGGAATTTCTTTGAGCGCGGCAAGCAGCCAGGAACGCCGCCTCGTATACTCCGCCAACATCGTACCCACGGAGTCTTGCGGACCATTTAGGGCTTCGAGGGCAGCGCTCTGCGCGATTGAATTGGGATTGCTCGTTGAGTGACCTTGTACCTTGAGCATTGCCCTGGTCCATTCGCGAGAAGCTAGCGCATAGCCGATACGCCAGCCGGTCATCGCGTAAGTTTTCGAGAATGAACCCGCGATACACAGATGACTTCGAAGCCCTGCCTGCAAACTGGCTGCGCTGAATACCTCGCCGGGCGGATATACAAAGCGCAAATAGCATTCGTCAGAAATAACGTAGATTCCCCGGTCGGCCAGTAGCTCCATGATTCGCTCAAACTCGGCGGGCGGAATGACGCGACCTGATGGATTGCAGGGGGAATTCAGGATAATGAGTTTCGTGCGCGGTGTAATCGCACGAGCGACCTGTTCGGCGCTCAACACGAAGCCTGTCTCTTCAGTTTCGATAAAAACCGGCGTGCCGCGGGCGAAAACTACGACCTCCGGGAACGTCACCCAGTAAGGTTTTGGCAGCAAGACCTCATCGCCCGGATTGATCAGGCTGACGACCGCGTTGAAGATAGCTTGCTTGCCGCCGGACGTTGCCATCACTTCAGCAGGTTCATAGGTTGTCCCAAACTGCTGTTCATAAAAGTTGATAATTGCTCGCTGGAGCTCGCGCGTGCCGCCCGTGGCTGTGTACTTGGTTTTGCCGGCCCGCATGGCTTCCGCGGCCGCGCGCTTGATGTTGTCTGGCGTGTCAAAATCCGGCTCACCGGCGCCGAAGTCAAAAACCTTCACTCCATCAGCCCGGAGCGCTTCGGCAGCCTGCATTGCCGCCAGCGTTGCTGAGGCTTGCATCCTGGCTACATTGTCGGACACCGGAAACGGGGAACTAGCAGGTTTGGTGCTCATGATTTGTTATTGAGTATAACTAAGATTCCGTTGCAATTGTTGTTAACCCTTTCCGACTTTTTCTTTCATGCGTGCTTCAACCAAAGTCGGAACTAGTCCGTCAAGTTCTCCGCCCAACTGAAAAACTTCCTTCACCAGCCGCGAGCTTACATACGAGTACTTTTCAGCGGGCATCATGAAAACGGTTTCAATGCTCGGTTGCAGGCGACGATTCATCAGGGCCATCTGCAACTCATATTCGTAGTCTGAGATAGCTCGAATGCCGCGGACGATCGCGTGCGCTTGCTGCGCCAGAGCATAATGGACCAGCAGTCCCTCGAAATCATCCACGCGAATGGCACACTTGCCGCGGTCGATCGTCTTGAGCACCTGCTCGAGCATCCCGCGGCGCTCTTCAATCGAAAAGAAAGGCTGCTTATCCGGGTTTACCAGTATGGCGATGATTATCTCGTCGAAGAGTTTGCAGCCTCGCTCGATGATATCCAGATGACCGTTGGTGACCGGATCGAATGAGCCCGGGTAGATGGCGCGTCGCATTGGAGTGAATGGTAAATGGTAATCGGCCAATGGTAAATAGGAGAATGGCTTTGGCCGCAGCTTGCTTGACACGTTACAAGAGCGATGTTTCAATGAATCCGGGAACAACGTGGTGAGTTAAGGCGACTTGCGGCCACGCAAAATAATCAGCTAAACAGCTCGGCGAGTCTTTCCCGCGAGACTAATCGAAAAGGGTTTTTGGAAAGCCCCGCGTTGTTTGGCGCGGGGCTTTCTCATTGCCGATTGGCGATTTCCAATTGCCGATTGAGCAATCGAAGTCGAGGGTCAGTCTCAGTCGGTGAAGTAAACGCAATTGGCAATCGGAAATCGGCAATCGGCAATGAAGAGCTTTCTCGACACACTTAAAGAACGCATCGTCGTCTTTGACGGCGCGATGGGCACAAATCTGCAAGTCCAAAACCTCACCCTCGAAGATTTCGGGGGCCTGCGATTTGAGGGCTGTAACGAAAATTTGCTGATCACCAGGCCTGACGCGGTAGAAAACGTTCACGTAGCATTCCTCGATGTCGGTTGCGACGTTATCGAGACGAATTCGTTCAACGGCACTCCCGTAGATTTCGCGGAGTATGACATTGCCGATAAGGCATATGACATGAACGTGCTCGCCGCAAGCCTGGCTAAACGTGTTGCTGCCGATTATTCAACCAAAGCTATGCCGCGCTGGGTTGCCGGTTCAATGGGTCCTGGGCGGAAACTGCCCACGCTAGGTCATATCACCTTCGCTGATCTCAGAGCTGCGTATTCTGAGCAGGTGCGCGGCCTCCTTGATGGTGGCGCCGATCTGCTAATCGTTGAGACGTGTCAGGACCTACTGCAAACAAAAGCAGCACTCGGCGCGATCTTTGCACACTTTGAAAAGAATCGCGTCCGCGTTCCTGTCATCGCTCAAGTGACGATCGAAACGTTCGGGACCATGCTCAACGGAACGGAGATCGGCGCAGCATTAACCGCGCTGGCGCCATTTCCAATTGACATCATCGGCATGAACTGCGGTACAGGCCCGCGCCACATGACCGAAAGCATCCGTTATCTCTGCGAGAATGCACCGCTACCGGTTTCAGTACTGCCTAACGCCGGCTTGCCTTCAGTCGTCGAAGGCAAGATGCACTACGACGAGACGCCCGAAACCTTTACGGCCCAGGTGGTCCACTTCGCGAGCGACTTCGGTGTCAACGTCGTGGGTGGTTGCTGCGGAACTACGCCCGCGCATCTGAAGTTAGTAGTCGAATCAATGCAGCGGATCACGCCCAAGGTGCGCGACGCCAAACTCGTGCCCGCCGCTTCGTCTATCTATTTCCAGCAGCCTTATGTGCAGGACGCCTCATTTTTGATTGTCGGCGAGCGAGTAAACGCCAGCGGCTCCAGGAAGATGCGCGATCTGCTCAACGCCGAAAACTGGGATGGCCTGGTCGCTTTGGCCAAGGAGCAGGAGCGCGAGGGGGCACACGTGCTGGATGTCA
>JALYSR010000062.1 GCA_030854715.1 Acidobacteriota bacterium | reverse complement strand
GCAGTGCCCCCGCCGCTCCTACAAAACGCCGCGTTTCGTGTTCTCTACTGACTACTCTTAAACCACCGGTCTGCGGCCCCTGATTAGATTAATGAGCAGCACCACCAGCGCTATCATCAGCAGCAAGTGAACAAAACCGCCGAGCGTGTAACTCGAAACGACCCCAACCAACCACAGGATCAAGAGAATTAGGAAGAGTGTCCAAAGCATTTTTTGTCCTCCTTTTGTGCCCCGACCATTCGCGCGTGCGTTTCCGCTGAAAAAACTTAAAACGGAAATCGCAACGGTTGTGCCAACTGGGTAATCGAGCGGTCAAATTATTGGGTAAACGTGCTTTTTCCGCCTGTTCGCGCCGATTTGAGTCGTTTTGACGATCCCCTGCAGGCCGTATGAAAACCCGCCATTTCTGAACCCGGCTTTTCTTAATTCAGATCGTCGCTGACGCGGAAGCAATCCATTAGCACCTGGCTTCGCCCAGGTGGGAATGCCATCGTCCCGTCCGCGAAGCGATTCCATTAACACCGTGGCTTCAGCCCGGTGATGACGGTTTGGAACCCGAAACTGAAACCGTTTGAACGGTTTTGGAGCCGTGGAGCCCCAGCAGAAACCGTTAGAAACGGTTCGGGGAACGTCGGACCTCGTTGATCACCGGGCTGAAGCCACGGTGTTAATGAGAAGTTAATCGAAACATCGATATTCTTCCCTTTTTGCATCTGGACTTCTCTCACCCGCGGCTGTTAAAGTACCTATGTGCTCGCCGCCTCCCAATGCGGCGAGCGCTTCCGTTAAAAGAGCTCGGGTTTTGTACTGCGCCGTTGTCCCCGACACTCCGTCGCTCCAATCCTGATTCATTGAAATTCTATCCGGCTGACACGTTTGTCTGTCGCTTAATCAACCCTCGCTAACCCCGCTAATTAGAAGCCGGCGAGGGTTCTGGAGTACCGCTATGCCTTCCCCCCTTAAGAAAATCGTCTCTACATCGCCACGAGTCGCTTTGATCCTGGTCGCCGTGGCCGCCGCCGGCCTAGTCGCGGTAACAGCCCTCATCATTTACCAAAGCCGCGCAACGCGAATTACCACGATCAACTATTCGGAGCTCTACCAGATTGCTGAATCTGGAACGGCAACTTCGGTAGTTATCGAAAGCGACACCTTGACTATTCGCAGTCAGCAAGGCGCGTCGCTTCAGGCGACGGTTACGAGCGACGCCATTCGCCAGGGGCTAGTCGAACAGTTTCGCAAAAAGAACGTTCCTATTGAGTTTCGACCGGTGCAGACGAGTTGGTCCGCAACTCTTCTGACCTGGGGTGCGCCGATCCTGACAGTCTTGCTGTTGGGTCTTATTGGTTGGCGAGTTTATGCAAGCATGAATGGTGGCGTCGGCAGCTTTAAACTGCCGGACCAAAACGGAAAACAAAGTGTTTCGTTTGCTGATGTCGCCGGAGTTGATGAAGCCACTTCCGAATTATCCGAGACGATTGATTTCCTCCGCGACCCGGCGCGCTTTGGCCGGCTCGGCGGTCGTGTACCTCGAGGTATTTTGCTTTACGGCCCACCGGGAACAGGCAAGACCCTGCTGGCGCGCGCAATCGCCGGCGAAGCAGGCGTGCCGTTCCTCCTCGCGTCAGGTTCCAGCTTTCAGGAAAAGTTTGCCGGCGTCGGCGCGTCGCGTGTTCGTCGGCTCTTCGCCGAAGGCAAGAAAGTTTCGCCTTGCATCATCTTCATTGACGAGATTGATGCCCTGGGACGACAACGCGGACGAGGTAACGACTCGGCCACCGCCGATCAGGATCAGACGCTCAATCAACTGCTCATTGAAATGGATGGCTTCGATCGAAGCTCGACCATCGTGGTCGTTGGTTCAACCAACCGGCCCGATGTGCTGGACCGTGCGCTCATGCGACCCGGCCGCTTCGATCGTGAGATCGCAGTTAACCTGCCTGACGTTCGCGGCCGCGAAGCGATACTGCGAGTGCACGCGCGCCGAATGCAGCTCGACACGGAGCTCGATCTTAGCTGGGTAGCGCGGGGAACACCGGGCTTCTCCGGCGCGGACCTGGCAAACCTCTTGAATGAAGCAGCCATCGCGGCCACGCGCGATAACTCGGAGGCGGTTAGCCGCCCCCATATTGAGTTCGCTCGCGATCGAATACTGATGGGAGCGGAACGTCATGGCTTCATGATGGACCAGGACGAGCGCTACGCGACAGCAGTCCACGAAGCGGGCCACGTCGCGGTTGGTATGACTGTAAAGAATGGCGATCCGATTCACAAAGTATCGATTCTTCCGCGCGGGCGCGCACTGGGCGTCACGCAATCGTTGCCTGAGCGAGATCGCCTGATGAAGAAGCGCGAATATCTCGAGGACCAGATTGCCGTGTTGCTGGGCGGACGCGCGGCCGAACAGATTCTGCTTTCCACTATGACCGCCGGCGCTTCAAATGACATTCAACGCGCGGTGGAAATCGCGCGAAGCATGGTCAGTGAATTTGGCATGAGCCCGCTTGGGCCAATCTACCTCGGCGACCCACGCAACGAGCAGCTCAGCCAGAGTCTGCTTGATCGAGTGGAGGAAGCCGTCAACAACATCATCAACACTCAGCTAGCCAAAGCCTGCGAAGTGGTGACGGCAAGACAGGATTCGATTGCGCTGCTGGTGGAGTTGCTGCTCGAACACGACACGGTCGAAGCCGATGGCATCGAGCGATGCTTTGCAGCCGATGCGACCAGGCAGATCGGCCATGGGTCAACTATGCCTCCGCAATTGGCGCCCATGCCTCAACCAGCGGCGCTATAGGACGTCGACATCAGAACCGGGAGCAGTAGCGACCGGGTCACACTCAACTTTGAATGGATGGTGAAGGGAACGGGTGATAAACCCGTTCCCTTTTCTCTTTATAGTCAGCGAAATCTGCGTAATCTGAGGATAGTTCTTAAGCCGGCATCTAATCGGGGGCATCTCACATCCAACATCGGTTAAAGCAGGCTTTATGAAGAATCTCGTCGGGCTCTTATTCATTTTCTGCGTGGCAGTCACAGCAAATTCTCAATCCGCCGCCAAGGATCTCCACTCGTACTCGAATCCGCAAGACGTTCGGGTGCGCCATCTCGATCTTGACTGGGACGTTTCATTCGATAAAAAGATCCTGAAGGGCGCCGCGATTTTAACTATCGACCGGCTGAACAAACAGGCGCCACTGATTCTCGATACACGACATCTGAACATCGACAAGGTCGAAACTTCCTCCACTGGATCCAGCTACACGGCGACGCAATTCACAGTCGGTCAATCGGATCCGATCCTGGGCGCGCCGCTGACAATCCAGTTACCCGAGAAGGCAAAATTCGTTCGCATTAGTTATTCGACAAACCCCGATGCTTCCGGCCTGCAATGGCTCGAGCCTGCGCAAACGGCTGGCAAGCAGAACCCTTTCATGTTTACGCAGTCGGAAGCCATTCACGCTCGCAGTTGGATTCCGCTCCAGGATTCACCGCAGGTTCGAGTGACTTACACTGCTCGCGTGCGCACGCCGCGCAACCTGCTGGCTGTCATGAGTGCGGAGAATGAGCCAAACACGCCGCACGATGGGGACTACAGCTTTCGCATGCCGCAACCGATTCCGTCATATTTGATCGCGTTGGCAGTCGGCGATCTCAGCTTCAAGCCTTTGGGCAAACGAACCGGCGTCTATGCGGAACCTTCGGTGGTTGAGAAAGCCGCCAGCGAGTTTAGCGACACGGAGAAGATGGTCGAAGCCACCGAGAAACTGTATGGTCCATACCGTTGGGGGCGCTACGATCTGTTGGTCCTGCCGCCGAGCTTCCCTTATGGCGGCATGGAGAATCCGCGACTTACATTTGCCACGCCGACCGTTCTTGCCGGCGACAAAAGTCTCGTGTCGCTGGTGGCGCATGAGTTGGCCCACTCCTGGTCGGGGAATCTCGTCACCAACGCAACCTGGCGCGACTTTTGGTTGAACGAAGGATTTACGGTTTATCTGGAACGGCGAATTCTGGAGACGGTTTATGGCCGTTCGCGCGAGGAGATGGAAGCTGCCTTAGGCCTGCGGGATTTGCACGATGAGCTCGCCCGTCTGGAAGACCGCGATGAGATTCTGCACATTGATTTGGCGGGTCGCGATCCTGAAGAAGGCTCTACCGATATTCCCTACGAAAAGGGCGCATTGTTCCTGCGTCATCTCGAACAAACATTCGGTCGCGAGCGCTTCGATCGTTTCCTGCGTAGCTACTTCGATCACTTCGCGTTCCAGAGTATTACTACAGATCAGTTCCTCGATTACTTAAAGACTAACCTGTTGAATGAGAATCCATCCTTGGCGGCGCAGGTTCCGGTTGATGAATGGATTAACAGGCCGGGTCTTCCCGCCAACGCACCGAGTCCGACATCATCGGCTTTCAGTAAAGTTGAAGAGCAAGCGCAGCGCTGGATGCGCGGCGTGATTCCAGCCTCCTCAATTTTGACTTCTAACTGGACCACACAGGAGTGGCTGCATTTTCTGAAATCGCTGCCCCTTGAGGGAGAAAAGGCCGAGGCGACCCGTGCGGTTGTTCTGGCTCTCGATCGCAAGCGTATGGCGGAGCTGGACGATGCGTTTCACTTAACGCAGTCCGGCAATTCGGAGATCGCGTTTCAGTGGCTGATGATGTCGATCAAAAATCGCTTCGAACCTGCGTATCCGCGTCTCGAAGACTTTCTCATGACAATCGGCCGCCGCAAGTTCATCAAACCGCTTTACGAAGAGCTGGCCAAAACACCTGAAGGAAGGGAACGCGCTCTCGCGATTTACCGCCGCGCCCGCTCGACTTACCATCCCATCTCAGTCGCCTCAATCGACGAAGTCCTGAAGTGGAAGACAGCTCTTCTCGATCAGCCTTGACGGCACCGGGCAGGTTCGTTTGACGTTTAATGACGACGCAGATTTTGAGGGATGGAAGCATTTCCCATACCGGCAAACCCAGAAAGAAAGCTTTTCGAACGTTCTCGTAGATGCTCATTTTGTCACAACGGGAAGAGGTATGTGATAGCCCTCGCCAAGTATGCGGGCCACGAAACGGCTCCTGGCATAAAAGGCGCGCGAGATACTTCCGTGACCAGGTCCTTTGGTACGCGGCTGCACCAAAACACCCATCGAACCACTCAAAGCAGAAAAACCGTCTCGGATGATTGTCTCTCGAACGAGCTCGTAATCTGCCTTCACTTGTTGGTAAATCTCTGGCTCGCTAAGGTCGAACTCGGCGACAGAATGCAAGAGCGAGCGGTCATCCGCTTGGCTTTCAAAGATACGTGCTACGACGACGATTTTCTGGAACTTCGCTAACAGATGGCTTTCTTCAAAAGGCTTCGCGGCAACATTAACAGGATCAATCATTGTGATTGCCATCGTTTCCTTTACCCGCAACATGCCATCTCGTTTGGGGACAAGCTGAACCTGTTTCAATTCCCAACTACCAAAGTTAGGTGACTGGGCGGAGTTGATTGGTAAGCCCAGGAATCGTTCGAGTGTATGTCCCGCCCAACCCTTATTCTTTTTGCCATCCCTCCACACCGTGACTTGGTGGACGTCTGCCAATGGGCGCAGATCTAATCCGACCAGCGTTCTAAGCTTTTCAATCGCATCTAATCGCTCCAAAGCAAATCTTCCTTTGGGTCGACGGGGATGTAAGTGCCGCTCGAGCTAGCTAGGCTGGATAGTCGTCGAGTTGCGATTCGCACGTACTTCTCGTCCATCTCACACCCAATAAATCTTCGGCTAAGGCTGAGTGAAGCTACTCCGGTTGTAGCGGAGCCGGCAAACGGATCAAAAACCAAATCACCCTCGTTCGTGCTTGCTCGCAAGCAACGCGACACCAGACCTATCGGCTTCTGCGTTGGATGTTTCCCGTACCGCTTTTCCTCTTTGTTTGGCGTGGGCATGCGCCAAACGTTCTTCATTTGTTTCCCGCCGTTCTCCGCCTTCATCGTCTCGTAATTGAAAATGTACTTGTCTTTCCCCTTCCTGGCTTTGGTCGCCCAAAAGATGAGTTCAGTGGCATGCGTGAAGCATCGGCAACCCAGATTCGGGGGTGGCGCTGGCTTCTCCCAGATTATGTCGTTGAGTATTCGAAAGCCCAACTCTTGCAGAGCAAAACCAACGGATGGATAGACATGCAGTGTGCCGGAGACCCAGATCGTGCCGGTAGGCTTTAAGAGTCGATAACACGCTGCTAACCAGGTTTTATTAAACTCATGGTCTAATTCAACTCCTCTGCTACGATCCCACTCACCCTTGTTTACCTTTACCATTCGACCGGCAACACAAGTGATCCCATCGTTAGATAGGTTGTATGGAGGGTCCGTCCAGATGCAATCAACACTTCCGGCTGGAATTGCCTGCATTATTTGCAGGCTGTCTCCGTGATAGAGGCGAGATTGCTGATCATTGGATTGCCAGGCTACTAGGGGAATCTGTTCTTTTGGTTTAGCTGTAGACAAAGATGGTTCACGCTCCTGTATGGGTCTCATTTTCTCACACAGTGAGAGCATGGCATAGGCTAGTTTCAAAGGGTAAGTTAATTTCTAAACTCTTGCGAGATCATCAGGCCGCGGATGCCGCCGTCCATGATGCCAATGCCGACGCGGCCGAATTTTGGAAACAGAATATTTGCGCGATGGCCCGGTGAGTTCATCAAGCCTCTGTGCGCGACTTGCACTGTTGGGGCGAGAGCGAGGTTTTCTCCAGCAGTCACAAAACTAACTTTCGCTTCACGCATCCGCTCGAATGGATCGCGACCCTCCGGCGTGTCGTGTGCGAAGTAGCCGCGCGCAAACATGTCTGCCGAGTGTCGCCGCGCAACTTCCGTCAACTCAGGATCAGCCGCGAGCGGCTTGAGACCCGCCGCCACTCTTTCCTTGTTTACGAGTTCCAACATCCTCGCTTCCAAATCAGGACGGGGACGCGGATTGGCGACCTTGTAAGGCAGCGCTACACGCTCATGTGATTCAGGTTGAATCGTGAGTAGATTGAGCGTTTCGGCGACGGCCTCGGCAAAGACCGGATGAAGCGCAGCTTCGAGCCTCTCGGCGTAAATGGCGAGACGATTCACTAGTGGGCTCTCGCGGGCGCGCTCCCGCAACCCTTCACTGAATGGAATGGTCAGCAGCAGTGCCGCGACGAGCGCCGCTGTAATCAACCCGTTTGCCAGGCCCGGTATGACACCAAGCAACTTGTTGAATGTTCGCTCGTGAGCCTCTTTCGGCACACGCCGGAGCAGGGCGTTGCCGACAATTTGGACAAACGCGCCGGTTGCAATTGCTATAGCCACGAAGGCAATGGGTCGGTTCCAAACTTCAGACCACAAGTCAACGTGAGCTCCCAGCCAACGTGCTACCGGCTGATAAAAACGCAGGCCTGCAATAAAGACCAAAACCCAACCGAGCAGATCGAGTACGCCGAAAATGAAGCCGCGCCGCCAGCCATTAAGCACGCTCAGCATCACCAGCACGACTATCGCAATGTCGATTAGGTTGAAAGGCATTATTCTTTGATCGAGGATCCTATCATTTCAGGGGGAGGGCGTTTTTGGTGTGTCGCTGCTCTGCCCTCTGATGTGCGGAAGGTCTCTGACCTTCCGCAAGTCTAAGTGAGCTAGGGGTTGCGCCCCGGAAACTGGGCGTAGCCCAAATCAATTCGCAAGTTACGGAAGGTCACAGACCTTCCGCACATCAGACGGCAGAGCCGTGACGAGAACGAGCAATCAGCGACGGCGAACAGCAGGTAATCACGGCCACTGATAACTGCGGCCTGCCCCTGCCTCCTGCTCCCGCCTTTACTCAGCCCGACCAGGGCATCGGTTTGCGGACCCAGCGGTGTGCCTTCAGTTGTTGGTATAACTCGTCAGGCAGTGGGCCGGCGTCGCTGGCAGCGATGTTTGTTTTCACGTGAGACAGTTTTCGCATTCCTGGGATTATGGTGCTGACAGTTGGATTGCCAAGAATGAAACGCAATGCCAGCTCCGGCATTGTCAGCTCTTCCGAATGCTCCCTGTTCCAGTCCGCAAGGAGTTTTTTCAAAACCTCGGCGCGTTCCACGCTGGGAATCAGATTCTCCGGAGGGAAGTAGGTGTTGCGCCAATCACCTTCGGGCCACTTGCTCTCTTTCGTGAGCGTGCCAGTCAGCGTTCCCTCATCAAACGGCACCCTGGCAACTACCGCCACCTTCATTTCGTCACACGCGGGAAATAAATCATCCTCCGGATTCTGATCGAAGATGTTGTAGATGACTTGTACCGAATCAATCTGCCCGGTCCTGACTGCACGCACGCCATTCCAGGGCTCCCAACGGTTAATGCTAATGCCAATCGCCTTGAGAAGACCCTGGCTGCGAAGGTCGTCCAGCTTGTAGAGCCAGCGGTCGTCGCGTAACCAATCGTCCTCCCAGGTGTGAAACTGGATCAGATCAAAACTTTGCAGATCGGCACTCTCGAGGCTCCGGTGAACATACTCTTCGATGTGATCCAGCGGGTAAGTATCCTGGAGATTGAACTCCCGGCGGGCAGGCCACTGTTTATTCTTTGGTGGGATTTTGGTGGCGGTGTAGAGGCGCTTATCGGGATTGGCTCGAATGGTCTGGCCCAGGAGCTTCTCGCTGTGGCCCTCTCCATAAGCGTGTGCGGTGTCGAAAAAGTTACAGCCGAGGTCTACCGCAGACTGCAACGACTGGAGCGACTCTTGATCGTCTGAATTTGACCAGCCAGCCATTCCCCACATGCCGTAGCCAATCTCGCTAACCTGCCAGCCGGTGCGACCAAATTGTCTGTAGCGCATGGGGAGGATAGTAAACAGCAAACAGGAAACAGTAAACAGCAGAAAGCAGAAGACAGTAGACAGTATCGCGCTGCCGATTCATCGGGCTAGCCGCATGAATGCGGCAATCAGGAATCAGCAATCAGTGAAATGAGCGCCCGTGTCCTGCCTCATGGTCGGGCTACTGCCCCAAATGCGCGACGCTGGGTTTAGCGTCTGAGCAGGATCAATATACCCGCGACGATACCCAGCACGGCCAAGCCAGTCGTGACCGTTGAAGAGACTCTCATGTTCAGCAACGGCAAGAGTCCCGTGAGAATTAACCATAGGCCAAGTAAAAGCATTCCGAGATTTCTGCCAGCCAAACCATTTGTTAGCGCCATTTGTTCTCCTCTTTCAAATGCGACTGATGATGAATGGGGGAATGTGTCGTCTCGTCGTCTCGTCGAAGACCCGCCCGCCGGGAACCAGGCCGCCGGCGGTACTGACAAAGGCGCGACTGACTACGCAGTCGGGCGGAAGATGATGCAGGTGGTGGTGGCGTGGGCGTAGAGCTTGCCTTTTCGGTCGGTAATTTTTCCTTCAGCAGTAGCAGTGCGATTGCCGACGTGGATGATGTTTGCCTCGCAACGAAGCAAGCCCGTCTCCGCGGACATTTGCCGGGTAAAGTTGACCTTGATTTCCAACGTGGTGTAAGTCGCGCCTGCCGGTAGAGTTGAATGGACCGCACAGCCCATCGCGGAATCGAGCAAGGTCGCAGCGAGGCCGCCATGCACGACGCCAATGGGATTGTAGTGATACTCAGCCGGTTCGACGTAAAAAACTGCGCGACCCTCACTCAACTCGCCGATGCGAAAGTTCATCAGCGCACCGATCGGCGGCGGCGGCAGTTCGCCGGCAACAATCTTCTGCAGGTATTCCATTCCAGACAAACCGACTGTCGCCCTTTCGAGGGCGCGCGGGTCTTCCCAGGTTATCGTGCGCGTGCGTGGGTTGGACATTGGTTAATAGTAAACAGTGAACAGCAAACAGTAAACAGTAGAAAACAGAAAACAGAAAACAGGATGCAGTTGGCACTAGTCAGTAGGCAGAAAGCAGAGGCCTTCTTCTTGCTGCCTTCTGCTTTCTGCCTTCTGGTTTTCTGCCACTACTGCACGTTTTGGAACATTTTCGTTTGACTACCTACCGCGCTTGTTCGCTTATCGGACGACGGCAACGCGACTTCTCAACGGGTTATGATCGGCATTCATATTGCTAGACATCAGCACTCGTCTTAAAGGCTTAGCGCCTACCGCAACGACACCCAGCGGAAACCAAACAGGGGGAACCGTGATTATTTCGCTTATTTTCGCCTTTTGCTTTCACGCGGCACTCCCTCCGCAGCAATTCAACCAGCAACGAGCTTCGCAAGGACAGCCGGCGCAACATTCATCCCTGACGGGAGTTTATCGAATAGACATTCCTGCCAGTGACAAACTCTATTCGGTGGTGGCCGGCGGGTCGAGTAATGTTCCCTTCGGCGAGCAGCAACGGTTCTTCATAGATTTAGCTGTAAGGCTCACCCCTCCTGACTTGCTGGCGATAGAACAACGGGGTGCACACATCAGCTTAGGCTCGTCGCGCGCGCCGCGCATGACCTTCGTGGCAGACGGCGTGACCCGCAGCACTCGCGCTCAGGATGGTCACGTTGTTCGCCTCCGCTTTTCCGTTGAAAATGGTAATGGGAACTCACGCCTGGTCTTCACTTCCAGCGGAAGAACCGAAGACAACTTCACAATTGTTTTTGAATCAATTAATGAGGGCAAACAATTGAGAGTAGTTAGACGCATAGAAGCCGAAGCGTTGGATCAGCCTCTGGTTATTCGCACTATCTACAACAAAGTTTCCGAGGTCGCACGCTGGGAACTCTATGCCGAGGCACAGGCCGTAACCTCAGCCGCGACTCCGGCAACCTCGTCACAACCGGCATCAGATACCGCGCCGCCAGTGGACCCGGTTAGCGCCGGCGCGTTGCGTGCAGCCCTAAACGAATGGATCGACGCTACCACGAAACACGACATTGAAAAGCAGATGTCGTTCTACATGCCGCGCTTGAAAAGATTTTATCTAACCAGTGACACTTCGCGGGCTTTTGTCCGTGAAGAAAAGGCACGAGTGTTTGCCAATGCAGCGCTGATTGACATTCGCGCAGAGGAGCCGGAGATCATCTTCCAGGACGGCGGACGCACTGCCATCATGCGCTATCGTAAGAAGTATCGAATCGAAAATGGCCGGCAGAGTCGTCGCGGCGAAGTGATTCAGGAGTTGAGATGGCAGCGTGTGGGGCAGGAGTGGCGAATCTTTTCGGAACGGGACATCAGGGTATTGAGATAACAAAGGGGAAATTCAAACCGATTCATCCGGACTCACTGCGACCACGATGCGGGTTTGCGATCCCAGCGGTGGCTCTTGAGTTGTTTGTATGAGTCCTCGGGCAGCGGACCTGCGTCGCTGGCGGCGATGTTTGCTTCAACGTGCGACAGTTAACACATCCAGAAACGAAGTTAACTCAGTATTCCGACATTGAATGCCAGTTGCTGCTGGACCTGCACTGGCTGCCGGACGGTTCTGGATTTTTGTTTTCGAACCAAACCCTGACGCGCGACTCAGCCAACATCTTTCGCTGCGATTTCGCCACCTAGAAACAAACTCAGGTCACTCATTTCGAAAATGAGTTTACGCCTAACTTCAGTATCTCTCCCCGACGGCAAATGGATTCTGTTGAGCGCGCGCCCACGTTGGACAAGGATCAGGAAGCCGACTTGTGGATAGCCGGTATAGATGGCAAAGACATCCGCCTCCTGGTGCGCAATGGATTCGAACCTTCCTGGGGACGGTGAGTTCAAGCAGTGGGCGGTGGGCGACGAGCAATGTCCGTAAGTGAATAGTGAAATGGAAACGGAGGCGGTATACCGCGAGCCGCGAATAGTGAACAGTGAAACCATGAACCTTGAATATTGAAATTCGGATTCCGTCGGGGGTAAGATTTTGACTCACGGACAACGATCAAACTGAAGGTTTTCGAACGATAGGGAGGGAAGTTATGAAGATCTTTAAACGACTCCGACCGACAACGTTGATGATGGCCGTCCTGCTTACGTGTTTAGCAATTGCGCAGTTGACAGCCAGCCCTCGAAAGAGCAAGCCGCGCCAGCTTCCCTCCAAAGAAACAACTATAGTCGCAAGCTCCAACAGCGAATCCCAGCAGGCCAATCCCTTCCAGGATTTGACCGCAACAATGCAACTTTTACGCACCGAGTACGCCAGGATTATCGCAAAGTTCAACGCGCTGAAGTTCGAATGTAGACCCAGCATGAAGTTACAGGTAGATGAAGCTATCGCTGACGCTATCAAATGGAAACGCACGGTCGACTCACTAGGCCTGCTCGAAACAATCGACATCTCGGATCTGAATGCTTCGGAAAAAGAATTAATTGTCCGCGATCGGTTGTCTAGTCAGGGCTTAACGGGCGGGGCGCTCGAGGCCCGCGTGCGCGCTTTCAATCTGAATGACCTGCATAACATTACCGAGGCCGAAAGCCGTCTGGTGAGAATAAGTCGTCTGCACCAGCGAGGCTTAACTGAGCGTCAGATTGCGGACATTTTGAGTGGCGACGAAGCAATTGTGCGCGAGTTGCGGCCCATGTATCAGAACCTTGATCGACTAATCTGGGAGAGTTTGAAAAACGCCTACAACAAAGCCTATGAATGCTGCTTGTGTTCAGCCCTGGAGTATTGGCCGCCGATGATGGCTGCCCTTTTCCAAGAGATGAGCTTCATCTCAGAGACTGATGCGGTCCAGGTAGGCAGCGTCGAGAAGAACCAGGAATGTTCGATGGCGGTACGAGGTAAATGGTCGGGCGGTGCAGGATGGCGCGGGATGATTACTTACACCAGCAAGTATAACTACAAGACGTCCGGCGAGAAGGCTAACAATATTAGCTCCGAGGAGTGGCATACTACCTATGACGCCACTTTTTATTTGCCGGGCAAGCAGGATGAGCATGGCTTACCGATCGCAAAGGTTCGTGCGGTGGCTACAGAAACCACGGCGCGG
>JALYSR010000061.1 GCA_030854715.1 Acidobacteriota bacterium | reverse complement strand
AACGAGTAATAGGCGAACAGCATCAGCAATCAGCAATCAGCAAATGACAAAGGGCCCAAGACCAAAGACCTAAGTCCTAAGACTTTTCGAATGTCACGAATAATCACCGCCGCGATCACGCTTCCGTTTCTAATCGCATCAATCTTAGTTTCATGGTTGCAACCTCTGTTTGTTGTGCTCGCCGGAGCTGCAATGGTCCTGGGACTTTTTGAGTTTTACGTTCTGGCGAAAAGAAAAGACATGACACCCGATCCCGCGGCGGGTTATCTGGGAGCAGCGGCCTTATTCACGATTTTTTACTTCGCAACGCCCGATCAGCGCCAGGCGCGATTGGACGTGCAAAGCATTGTGCTTGTCTTGATCGTCTTGACGATCGGCGCTTTAGTGGCCGCAATGCTGCGCGGCGCTCCGTTTGAAAAAATGATTACCTCTTCGGGGGCCACGGTGCTGGGCGTACTTTACATCGTTCTCCTCGGCGGCCATCTGGTGGCGTTGCGAACGGGATTTGAACAAAAGCTTTCGGCCCACTTGCTGTCATTCTTCTTCCTGGTGCTCATGGGATCTGACACTGGTGCATACTATGTCGGCCGAGCAATTGGCAAGCATAAGCTCGCACCCACAATTAGCCCCGGTAAAACCTGGGAAGGTGTCTTCGGCGGAATCGCAGCGGGACTGGCTTTTGCGGCAATTGCGCATTTTTGGTTTTTTCGTGAACTTCCTTTGAGGTGGACGCTGCCACTGGCCGTTGTTATGACGCTTCTCGGGATTCTGGGAGACTTGACCGAAAGCGCGCTTAAACGAGGTGCGGGTGCAAAAGACGCCGCGAAAATTTTGCCCGGACACGGTGGCGCGCTTGACCGTTTGGATAGTTTGCTCTTCAACGCGCCGCTCATCTACTATTTCGCGCACTTCTATTTTGGCGTTCGCTTGTTTACCCAATGACTACTAAAAAGATCATCATAGTTTTAGTTGGAATTGTGCTGGGATTGGGCTTGATTGTGGTGGTGTTTGTCGGTGGCATAATCGGGATAGCATTCTATTCGGTAGGCAAGAGCGAAGCCGCCACCACTGCCAAAGACTTTTTGCGGTCTAACGCGCGATTAAAACAAGACATCGGCGAGGTGAAGGATTTCGGAAACTTCATCACAGGTAACGTCAACTACCAGAACGGCAATGGCGATGCCACCCTCAACATCAAAGTGATAGGCGAGCGCGCCACGGTTAACGCCACGTTGGATTTGATCTATCGGAGCGGGCGTTGGCGCGTCAGCGCTGCCTCGTTTCGAAACTCCAGCGGCCAGAATATTGATCTGCTCAACCCCTACCAATCTCAGTGGCCCACTCATAGATTAGTTGGCTTAGCGGCTTAGGATGACTACGAACATCGATCCCAAAGGAATTGCAATACTCGGCTCGACCGGGTCGATCGGCTGCAACACCTTGCGCGTGATCGAGTCGTTGGGCTCCGAAAACTTTCGCGTAGTAGCGTTGGGCGCCGGGCACAACGTACAGACGTTGGCGGATCAGATTGCCCGTCACTTGCCCGAGCTGGTTTCGGTTGATACCGAAGAAGCGGCGCACGATTTGCGCGGCCAACTCTTTGAAAGAGACATCGATCTCCCCCGGATTATTGTTGGCGAACCGGGTTTGATTGAAGTTGCGAGGCACCGCCAGGCCGACTGCGTAGTTTCCGCCACCGTTGGCGCCGTCGGATTTGTTCCGACTCTTCGCGCCCTTGAAGCCGGCAAGCGCGTGTGTCTGGCAAACAAAGAAACGCTGGTGATGGCCGGTGAACTGATGACTCGAGCCGCGCTTGCTTCAGGCGCGGAGTTACTTCCGGTCGACTCGGAACACAACGCACTGCATCAGTGTCTCCGCGGTGAAAAGCCTTCCGAAGTTCGGCGCATAATTCTGACTGCCTCAGGTGGACCCTTTCGTACCAGGACGAAAACTCAAATGCGGGAATCAACGCTGTCGGAAGCGCTTCAGCACCCCACCTGGAACATGGGGGCCAAAATTACAATTGACTCAGCTACGCTGATGAACAAAGGGCTCGAAGTGATTGAGGCCCATTGGCTTTTTGGCTTTGCGCCCGACCAAATTGATATCGTCGTTCATCCGGAGTCAGTGGTCCATTCGATGATCGAGCTGGTAGACGGTTCGGTGATCGCGCAGATGGGTGTCACGGATATGCGTCATGCAATTCAGTATGCCTTGACATATCCGGAGAGACATTCATGTGAGCTGCCGCCCCTCGATCTGACGGCCCTGTCGGCGCTCCACTTCGAGCCGCCTGACCTCGATCGTTTTCCCTGCATTGCGCTCGCTTATCGAGCCCTTCGTGAGGGCGGCACGCTGCCCGCCGCCATGAACGCGGCCAACGAAGTGGCGGTGCAGGCGTTCATTGACGAAAAGATTTGCTTGACCGACATTCCCTGCATAATCGAAGCCGTGATGGATGGCCACAACACTCAACCCGCCACTGAACTCGCGACCGTACTCGCGGCCGACGAATCGGCCCGCATCTCCGCGAGAAATGAAATACAGAAACTCGCGAGGCCTGCGTCGTTGACCGCGTAGTTTAGCGTTCTGGCTGTTCTTTGCGGTTCTTTGCGAATCCTTTGCGCTCTTTGTGGTTAGTCTTCCTTTGACTCTCAATAAAAACGAAACCGCAAAGAGCGCAAAAGATTCGCAAAGGCACGCAAATGGCAACTTAAAGGTTGACCCTGAACCCACCTCAAACCGCAGCGTAAACGCCGAAAGGATGGTTTGACGCGCTGTTAACTGCCGCGTAAACTCAAGGACGGCAACTGGTCAGGATTCGAGCAGTCTAAACCAACGCCGATTAAGCATTTAGTGTGAAAATAGAAAGAGATTTGATTGATGACTGTTGTTACCGGAATTCTTGCCTTTATCTTCATCCTGGGCGCGGCCGTAGTTCTACATGAGTTTGGCCATTTCATAGTCGCAAAACTATTCAAGATTCGCGTCGAGACTTTTTCTGTGGGCTTTGGCCCTCGCCTGTTCGGAAGAAAATGGGGCCAAACTGACTATCGTGTCTCCGCCATCCCGCTTGGCGGTTACGTGAAGCTTGGGGGCGATGAATCGAATGCCCCGATCGAAGGCGAAGGCGCATCGGATATTCCACCACGGGAAAGGTTCGATCTTCGCCCGCGCTGGCAGCGTATTCTGGTGGCGCTCGCAGGGCCGGTAATGAATGTGCTGACAGCCCTCGCGATTCCTCTTGCCGCCGCTTTGATGTACGGAGTGCCGGCCACGCCGGCGCCGGTTGTAAGCAGCATTGCGGGTGGCGGCGCGGCGGAAGCAGCCGGGCTGCAACGTGGAGATCGAATCGTTTCGTTTAACGGAATCGAGAATCCGAAGTGGGACACGATCCGTGGGGACGCACTCCTTTCTCCAGGCCAGCCTCTGCCGGTGGTTGTTGAGCGCAATGGACAACGGGTGCAGTTGACCCTTACACCAACCGCGCACGTCGAAGACGGGGAAACGGCGGGCTTTCTCGATTTCATTCCCGATTACGGCGACCTGCCTGTGATTGTTCGTGAGGTCGAGCCGAATACGCCCGCAGCCGAAGCAGGTCTGCAACCCGGTGATCGTATTCTGGCTGTTTCGGGTCAACCAGTTAAAAGCGCTGAGCAAGTGACGCAGTTTATCCGCGATCACAAAGGCCAGCCGATAACTCTTGCAGTTGACAGGAGCGGTCGCAAGGTGGACATAACTGCGACCGCCCGAAAGTTGGCTGATGGACGAGAACGCCTGGGATTTCGCCCTGACGAGGAAATTCCGCTTCATCGAGTCGGCTTCGGAGCGGCGGCCGCGTACGCGGTCAACACCAATTTGGAAATTCTCCGTTTGACCGGCAAAGCGTTGGGACAGTTCTTTACCGGACAGCGCTCAGCGCGCAATACACTTTCGGGTCCCGTTGGCATTTACAAGGCAGCGTCAACCTCAGTGGAGAGATTTGGCTGGGGCGGGCTATTTACGACGCTCGCTTTCTTGAGTTTGAATCTCGGGATTTTTAACCTGCTACCGATTCCGGTGCTTGATGGTGGTGCGATCTTCCTGCTGTTGATTGAAGGCGCGCTGGCGATGATTGGCCTGACACTGTCAATGCGTGTTCGCGAAAGAATTCAGCAGGTTGGTTTCGTGTTTGTAATCCTGTTGATGGTCTTTGTGATTACTAACGACATTTTGAAACAGGCGTCAATCTGGCGAGGCGGGGGCAATACGCCACCGGCGACGGCGACGCCCGCGAAATGAGAGTCCAAAGTCCAATGTCCAATGTCCCAAGTCAAACGCGTGACCACAGGACACAGACGTTGGACGTTGGACGTTGGACATTGGACTAATTGAGTATGCGAAAGTCGAAAGCAGTTCAAGTTAAGAACGTGCAGGTTGGCGGTGGCGCGCCGGTGGCGGTCCAGTCCATGACTAAGACCGACACGGCCGACGTTGATGCCACCGTGGCACAAATTGAAGAGATGGTACGCGCGGGCTGCGAGATTGTGCGTCTGGCGGTGCCCGACAACGATGCTGCCATCGCACTCAAAGAGATTCGCAAGCGAGTGCCTGATGTTCCACTGGTCGCAGACATTCATTTCCATTACAAGCTGGCGCTGCTGGCTCTCGAAGCAGGCATCGACAAGCTGCGACTCAATCCGGGAAACATCGGCAAGCACGAGCGAATCGTCGAGGTCGTGCGCGCGGCCCAGGCGCAGAACGTGCCCATTCGCATTGGGGTCAACGGCGGGTCGCTGGAGAAGGACCTACTGGCCAAATATGGAACTGCAACTCCGGAAGCCATGGTTGAATCCGCGTTGCGTCACATTCAGATCCTTGAAGACCTTGGCTTCACCGACACAATCATCTCGCTGAAAGCTTCCGATGTTCATCGCACGGTGGGCGCGTATCGCCTGCTCGCCGAGAAAGTTGATTATCCATTTCACCTCGGCGTGACTGAAGCCGGCACCGCGTTCGGCGGCACCATTAAGTCGTCAATAGGCCTGGGCATTTTGCTACACGAAGGAATTGGCGACACCATTCGAGTTTCGCTGGCCGCAGAGCCGCAGGAAGAAGTGCGGGTGGCCTGGGAAATTGTGAAATCGCTTGGACTGCGCACGCGCGGCGTCACTGTTGTTGCCTGTCCCACCTGCGGCCGCCTCGACGTCGACAACTTCGTGGAGATTGTCACCGAGATTGAGCGCCGTCTGGCCCACGTTGAAGAGCCGCTGCATCTTTCAATCATGGGCTGCGCGGTCAATGGCCCGGGTGAAGCTCACGATTCACAACTCGGCGTAACTTTTGGTCGCGGTGTAGGCATGATTTTTAAAGACGGCGTGCCCATGCGCAAAGTTGCCGGCGAAGACATCGTCGAAGCGTTTGTCATGGAAACCGAAAAGCTTCTAGCTGAGATTACAGCGAAGAAGACAATCGTAACGCCGGAATTAGTAAGCATCACCTAACAGGTATCCAGGAGTATTCCGTTAGGGGCTGCCTTGTGCAGCCTTTTTGTTTTGTAATCTTTGACCATGCTCGTCCTGGTCCAATAGCGGTTGACTCAAGTCCTTCATGGTGATAAGTAGTGCCCATATAGAAAGGCGATTTTCTTTCCTGAAGATCTTGCCAAGGGTCAATCCATTCCAAGCAGCCGCTGCGCTTGGCAGGCGCACGGTCCTCGACATTCTTTGCTAACGAAACGGGGCGGAAACCATCAGGGTATTGCTTACTCCTCGCGAGAAATTTCAGTGGAGGTAAAGCCGATGCAAACCCGCAAAAACTCGCCGCTTCAACATGTCTTACCAGCCCTATTCGTGAGCGCCCTCCTGCTTGTCTTCGCAACCTCCGCGCAGGTGCAGCAAAGCGCCAAAGTATCAACGACTACGGCAGGAGGACTGCGAACGGTCACGTTCGATACTATTTCAGGTAAGGTCATTGTGAACCTGCCTGACGACATGAGGGCGGGTGACACCATCTCGGGCACCGTCGTCGCCGAGCCGGAAGGCGAGACCGAGGATGAGCGCAGCAGGAACGAGAAAACACTCAATAGCTTGTTCGTCAATTTCGCTGGAAGCCGTGTGCCTGTCAGCGCAAAGACATTTAAGTTGTCCGTCCGAGGCCGAGAGACGACCGCTGTCGCCGGTAATCCCAAACTTGGCGACTTCCGCATTATCATTGAGCCTCCCGGGCCCCAGGATCCTCCGGTTAAGTTTTTCCAAGGGTTGCTAGACGACCCCTTCTTCTTCGACATCCCTGCCGAACTTCTGTACCGTCCCGCGCCGCAACTTCCCCAACAGTACGCAATACCGCCGCTGGGACAAACGGGAAGGCCCCTCGTAATCACGGGCCCGTTCGACGGCGACAGCTCAAACACCAGGATCGATTCTAAACCAAACGGCGGTGAGTCACCTCAGACTGTGCCTCAAGCCGCAGTAACCCGCGTAATGAAAGGACTCTGGAGTGTCCTCGCCGAATCACCCAATAAGGTAGTTCTCTCCATTCCTGGCAATGTAACGGGTCCAATTCAGATCACAGTTAAAGAGGGCGATAAGCAAGCCACGGGAACCTACCGCAACGTGGGGGTGAATCTGAGCGCGCCAAAGACGAGCTTAATAAAAGGCGAAAGTACGACACTAAAGATAGAGGTGTCTGGCTTGCAGGGAATTACAGAGCCGGTGCCGCTTCATTTGGTGAAGGGCGGAGTGGTCACGATGCAAGGTGGCGACGTGCAATCTATGACCATCAAACCGGCTGAAGTGCAGAGTAACGGCACTTACACGACGACTCGCACTATTACCGGAGTGCAAGCTGGGGCTTGGAACGCGACGGCGACGGTTGTGGTTTTCAATACCTGTCTCGAAGACGATGGCGATCCGCTCCGCGTATTGTTGTTTAGCGTCACCACCGGCGACTACGTCTTCTGTCCGGGGCGAGGCAGCGTTGCGGGCGCCAATCCAATCTCGCTGAGTACGCTAAACTTCGGCGGCTCCGATTTCACCGGCGGCGTGCGAGTCGCAGCCGGCGACGTTAATGACAGTGGCGGAAGCGGACCGGATCGCGTGAGCATTGGCCCGGGCGCGTCAATGTACAAGAACGGCGCTGTTACTGTTGCAGACTTCAATTACAAACCGGGTTACATTCATGTGCAGATAGACGCCTTCAATCACACCGGCAACGCTATGGTGCAAACCACAAAACCCAAGCAAACCTTCACGATTACCGATCGCGATACCAGAAATAACACTTGCGGTTGTAAGTAAATTGTTTGAGGAACTGGTAGCTGAAGACATTCAAAATTAGTGAAGACATGAAATTTGGGTTGCAGGACTATGACGCTACTTGATTAGAAAGCGTCTTTTCGGAGGCAGGATAGAAGCTGACGCCGCAGCCATGGTGAGAAACAAAGAGTCGGTCGCAGCTTTTCGGTTGATATTTACGATAAGTTGTTCGCGCATTTCTTCAATCTGCGAGATCCATGCGGCGGGGCGGTAGCTGTCGAGGCGTTCGCTTATTTTCTTGAGTTGGGGCAGCAGGTCTTCGTTGATAACATTTTCCTCGGAAGCTCGAAGCGACAGCATCCAGGCATCGCGAATTAGCGTTTCCAGAATGTCGAGTCGTGTCTCGTATTCGTCCTTATGACGAGCGTCGTTAAATTCCTCCGAAGAACGCAGAAGCTGGATTCGGTCGTCGCTTAGTGCAAGCGCAGTCAACACCCGCAGCATTGCCTCACGCTGCTCAACGTAATCATCAAACTCACCGCTGATTGCTCGACCCAGGCTGCCCCTCGCAACTCGAGCCCGTAGACGCGCCTCTTTGGAGTTGGCAATCTTGTTCTTAACCAGGTGGTCTTCTATTTCGGACGCAGCAAGAGGCGAGAAGCGAATCATCTGGCAGCGGGAACGTACCGTCGCCAGCAGCATTGCCGGGCGAGATGTCAATAAAATGATGTGAGACGTATGCGGCGGCTCTTCTAAAACTTTCAAAAGCGCGTTTGCTGACTGGTCGTTGAGTTTGTCGGCATCTTCTACGAAAAACACGCGCGCCTTGCCTTCGTAAGGACGAAAGTTTGCCTCGCGCTCAATCTGGCGCATCTGATCGACCTGCAGCACCCGCTTTGGCGCCACAACCATTCCCACATCCGGATGATCCGTCCAGATGATCTGTTTCCAATCTTCAGACTCGCTGCTCTGCGGATAGTTAAATTTGGAAATGCGAACGCAGGATGGGCACTCACCACATGCTTCTTTTCCTTTAGGTGAGCGGCAGTTGAGAGCCCTGGCAATTTCCAGCGCGAAAAGTTTTTTGCCGACGCCCTCCTCGCCGGTAAACAGCATAGCTCCCGGCAGGCGTTGCTCTTCCAGCATCCGCCTCAAGAGTTTTTTTACGCGCTCGTTGCCAATGAGTGGATCAAACATCTGTTTCTATTTTCCGCTTTTCGATCCTGCAGTTACGTGGTCATTAACTTCATCGCGACAGATGTGGCCGCGGCTCTTCAAAAACGGAACCACAATCTCTTTAACTCGTTCGTGAGTCAGTTCGACCGGTTGCCGGGTTTCTACAATCTTGATGCGGTCGGGTTCGTCCTGCGCAAGACGCAGGTAGGCGTCGTGCACGCGGGTGTGAAACTCAGCGTCTTCTGCGTCCAAACGGTCGCCTTTCTGTTTGTCGTTTACGCGCCGTCGGGTTCGGCTGTTTGACTCAGCCACTGAAAGATTGAAAAGCAGGGTCAAATCGGGTTTCAAGCCTTCAGTTGCGAGTTGAATTATCTCCGCAATTAGCTCAGGGGAAAATCCGCGGCCTGCACCCTGGTAGGCTACAGTGGCATCAGCATAGCGATCGGAAAAAACGACTTGGCCAGACTCGAGCGCCGGACGCAGCACTCGGCGCACATGCTGGGCGCGATCGGCAGCGAAGACGAGAAGCTCGGTAAGCGGATCCACCTCTTCATGTGCATCAAGCAGCGCCGCCCGTAGACGATTGCCAACCGGCGTGCCACCGGGTTCTCGCGTCAACAGGACTTCACAACCTTTTGACTTAAGAAAGTTCGCGAGTAAACGCAGCTGCGTAGACTTGCCGCTGCCGTCTATTCCTTCGAACGTTATAAAAGTTCCGGCCATTGTTTCCTCTCAGCTTATGGTTTTCTGGGGACGACCGTCCAGAGTAATACGAAACCCTCACAAACCGACTTTCCACGATTCGGCGAGTTAACCGTTATTACTTTCCCAGTTTTGCCTGCAAGAGTTTAAGGGAATGTCACGATTCAGGCGAGCCAATGGGCTGATTCACGGCTTGATTGGCGTGGGGGTTCGCGGGTTGGTTGGCAGTTTCTTCGCTGGTGGCCTCGAATGTCGTTTGGACACGAAGCTCTCCGCTGCTCCGTCTCGTTTGGGAGATGGTGGAGATGGCGTGTTTGAAGATCAACTGCTCGTGTGAGCCGGATTCGAGTAAGACCGAAAATTTGTCGAAGCTGCGAATGCGGCCGGTCAGCTTGGCGCCGTTGAGCAGGTAGATTATCACCGTGGTTTTTTCACGACGTACAGTGTTGAGAAATGCGTCCTGTATGTTCTGGGGAGCCGGCTTGCCGTCTGACATGACTACACCTTGCTAGGCGAATTGGAATGGGGGAAGGTTATCAGATTACAACTTTGACTACCCACTTACAAGGAATATTCAGGTCGTGATAGAAAGGTTAACTTTTGGCTGCCGGCTTTGCCCCAAGGGCTTTTAGAACAGACTGCTGGACGTCCACCTCCTCGCCAAAACCTGCGAACCATTCAGCTCCCGGTTCACGCCGAAACCAGGTCAACTGCCGCTTGGCGTAATGCCGCACGTCAAGTTTTGTCTGTTCTACGGCGCTGGGAAGATCCCGTTTGCCCTGTAGGTATTCAACCACGCGGCGGTAGCCGTGCGCTCCGAGCGCGGTTGAATTGGGTGGGACTCCCTGAGCGAGCAGAGACTCGACCTCTGCCACCAAACCCGCGGCGAAATGCCCTTCCGTTCGTTGATTGATGCGGCGGTAGAGCTGGGCACGGGGCGGGTTCAGGACGAATAGGCGCAACCGCCTTACGCTTGCGTGTGGAGCCGGCCGCTGTCCCTTTTGCTCTGACATCCGTGTACGCGTCTGCAAACGAACTTCGATTGCGCGTTGCACGCGAGGCCAGTCCCGCGGAAAAAGTTCTGCTGCGCTTTCTGGATCCAGCCGTTGCAGCAGGCGGTGAAGGTGTTCGGCTCCGCGTCTTTCTCGAACCTGGTTAAGCCGGAGACGGACGTCTTCATCCGTCTGCGGGCTGGGGAAGAAAGGATTGCGCAGGGCGCGCAGGTAAAGTCCGGTGCCGCCCACAAGTATGGGCAGTCGAGAACGGTTCTGAATATCTTCGATCTGCGCGGTAGCTTCGCGGGCCCAATCGCCGGCCGTGTAATTAATGTTCGGCGAAACAAAGTTAATCAGGTGATGGGGAATTCCCTGGCGTTCGTCGACTGGAACTTTGGCGGTGGCAATCTCGATTCCAGAATAAACCTGCACTGAGTCGCAGTTAATAATCTCGCCGCCCAACTGTAATGCGATCTCGATTCCAAGTGTGCTTTTGCCGGAAGCGGTTGGGCCTACAATCGCAATAACGGGACTATTCATACTAGTGGGACGACAAATACAGAACCGGAAGCGATAGCGACCGGGTCCTTCACTCAACGCTGAGTGCTAACACCCGCTACTGCTCCCGGTTCTTTATTTGTCTGTTTGCAGCTGCCTCTGACTTACGCGGTTGCTCGCACGCCCGGCTCTTGATTGCTCAGCGTTCACGCACCAGAGAATAACATGCGGTAGAGGATTACTATCGAGATGAGGACCAGCAGAATTAACGCACCGATGATTTGGTTACGGGAGAAGCGCAACTAGTACATCCTCGTCAATTCAATTCCCGTGTAATAAGCCTTCAGAATTTGTTCGTAAGTAAATCCCTGGCGTGCGAGGCCGTAGGCGCCAACTTGGCACATGCCGACGCCGTGTCCCCAGCCGCGGCCGAGAAAGGTGAAGCCTACGACGCGTCCATTGTCGTCATACTTTTTTTCGATCACAAAAAGTTGTTCGCGCAAGCCCAGCGCCGATCGAATGCGCCCACCGCGAACGTGTGCCGTTCCGTTCGAGCCCATAATTTCCAAATCGGTAGCTCGTCGCGAAGAGCCGCGGGCGATAACTCGAAGGTCAACCAGCGAACCAATCCCATTCGCATAGCGGCCGAGCCGCGACTGGGCCTGGCCCAAAGATAATTCCGTCGTCCAGTTTGTAAATGGTGAGAAGCGATCGGCGGCGGCGCCGTTGGGCGCCGGTTTGACTTCAAGATAGTCGACCCCACCCGCTGCGTTCACATGAAAGTTAACCGATTCGCCACCGACCATGGCAACTGAGCGGACCGGATAAATGCTTTCACCGATCTGACGAAAAAGAAACGAATCGGCGTTAACCTTTACCGGCTGATCCTTTCCCTTTGTGCTGCGCAATACGAGAGCGTTATCCGCCGTTGGCCGCGCCGTTCCTTTCTGAAGTTGAAACAAACCTCGCGCTTCCAGGAGGCGCGCGATTGAATGCAGCGCCCGGGCACGCGAAAGGGGCTCGCGAGGACGCAACGTCGCATCAGGAAAAACCGACAGATAACCGTCTCGAATGAGAAATGCGACATCGGCGCGGTTGCTCTGGGGCACATCGCTCGCGTCACGTACCGCCAGGAAATATTCGACATCCGCATCGTTCAAGAGTGTGCTGCCGCGACTCTCGCCAAAAGCTGCCATGCCCAGCGCGGTGGCAAAGGCAGCCGGTTTATTCACTTCATCGGTCATTGTCGGCGCTACCTGGTGCGTGAGTCTCGCGACCGAGGCCAGCCAGCTACGAACTTCAGCAACCGAAGCCTCGGCCGAAGCCCAGGAATCAGTAACTTTTGCGCGCAATGAAGTGAAGTTTTGAATCATCAGCAGCGCGACGTCGCGGGCGGTGGGAACGTTTTGTTCTTCCTTGAGTTCAGCAGGCTCGCGCGAGGTTTTGATAATGAAGGCAGCAAGTGCCGCGCGACCTTCGGCGGCGCATTCGCGACCTTTCAAATAGCCAACTGCATCATTGAAAATATTTTGTGCATCTTCGGTGCGCCCGCCACAGGTCGAGGTGTAAAGGGCATTTATCGGTTCACCGTTGTAAGTGGCGATCAAGCCGCGCGTTTCATCGACCGCGCGTGACGAAAGAGAATTCTCCGAGACGAGACCGCGGTAGACCTGCGAACGCGTCGTGGGCAGCAGATCATAGCCTTGTGACATAAACTGACCACGATTGCGCAAGGCATAGGTTCGCGCCGCGATCGCCTGTGCTTTGTGGGCTTCAATGAGCGGATACCCGGCGGCGGAAAGTTCATTGGGCACCACACCCTTGACGTAGTCTTCAAGGCCGAGAACGTTAACAATGGTGAGCGCGCCGCGGGTGTTCGTGAACACTTCAATCCGCCCACGGTAGGGTCGATTGTCAAAACGCACTGGCGTGGATTCACTGTCGGAGGCAAAAATTACCGGCGCACTGGAACTAAACAAACGACCGGCTCCCGGAGCAAAAGCCACCACTTCACGCGATGGCAAACTTGAGCGGGAGACCAGACGCACATTGCTTGTGGTCGCGGCGGGAAATCTTACGGAAGGCGGCGGGGCGTTTGACAGCGGCAGAGTTTTTATTGGCGGCAGGGGTGGGGGCTGACCCATCGACCGGCTGCGGGGATCGCCGCCTGGCTCGACCGCGCGATTCTTTGCAACGGCAGCCGAAGAATCAGCTTGCGAACCGACGCCAGCTAGCGGAACGACGTTGACATCAAACCCCACATCTTCGAGGCGCGCGCGTAACTCTTCCGCTTCAATCCGCGTATGTCTGGGCCCGATAAGGAGTCCCCAGGTTTTTGTGTCGGTGTCGTAAGCAACCTGCGACTCTTCGTCGATGGCTTCGCGGATCGCGCGAGCTTTTTGCTCTGCCTCGGCGCGCGAAGCTACTCCGGCAATCTTGAGTCGATAGAGGTCCTCAATCGCCGCAGCGGGAAGCGGCGACAGGAGCCGGGGTTCAACCCGCACGCGCGGGACGTCTAAGGCTACCAGCGTCTCGGCGATGTCCGTGGCGTTCATCAAGTGGCCGGTAGTCGAGATGGTTGCCGACCGTGCGTCGGTCGCGAGAGCGACACGTATAGTTGGTTCCGGACCAATGACCGTTGCCGCCCCTACCTGATCCGGAGCGACAATCGGACGCGGTCCTGGCACCTTCCATTGATCCGGCGATTTGTGATCGGCCGGCTTGGCAGGTTGTTGACCAAAAATGCAGAGGGGAATGACGAGCGAATGTGCGAGCAGGACGGCGGCCATCCGTCGCGCAAGAAAAGTAGGCATTACTACGAAACCCTCGCGGATTAGTCTTGGGGGCTTTTCCGCGCGCTCATAGTACTACAACTATGGCTAAAGGGTTCCGGAAAATATCGAGTCGAGTTCGCGTTCGGGAAGGTTACCTTCGGATCAAGCGGCCTTGGCCTTATGTTCGTTCATCACGGGAACCGGCTCGCCCTCGACAGTCTTTTTCTTTCGCGAAGCACGCCACATCCCGATGGCCTCCTTGGAAAGGCTCAGCATGGGCCCGCGGTTTTGAAAGACCAGCTTCACCCAGGCGCGCTTGTTCATCTGTGGAAAATAGATGCCGCGGAAGAACATGCGCGAGATCAGGTGGCTGAGTCGATACCTGAAGGGTGCATCGCTGATTGAATTGATCGCCTCGGCGTTTCGTTCCGGACTATACGAGGTCCTCCATGCGCTGTCAGTCTCCTGACGCGCCTCCTGGATCGTCATCTTAAGTGGTGTGTGGGCCATCCAGAAAGGCGCAAAGTCCATCCAGTGCTTGGGCCGTGCAAGTCGTCCGGCTTTTTGTAATCGATCGTAAAGCGGCGTCGCAGGAAACGGCGTGAGTTGTCCAAACACGGGCAGACCCGGCGGCCACGAGTGAATTTCATTAAGGGTGCGTTCAGCGACACCCGTCGTGTCGTTGTCCATGCCGAAGATGAACGAGGTGATCGCGTAGACGTTGCGCTGGGCGAGCCGTTTTAGCACGGCCCCGTATTCGCCGGGCTTGCTGAAATTCTTGTTTACGTCGGCCATGTTCGCCGGATCGATTGACTCCATACCAATGAAGACCCATTGGCCGCCGGATTGAGCGATGAGATCAACGAGTTCTTCATCTCGGAGTAAGTTAGCGCTGATCTGGGCAACCCAGGGCAGTTGCGCGCTGGCGGCGATGATGTCTCGCAGCAACGACTTCGTGCGCTTGATGTTGATGGCGAGATTGTCATCGATGAAGAAAACTGCAATCTGACCGCGCTCTTTGCGTGCGCGCTCTTTGAGTCGCAAGAGTTCGTCAACAACGCTCTCGTTAGTGCGAAAGCGAATCGAGTCGCCGAAGAATCCGGTGACAGTGCAAAACTCGCAGCCATAAGGACAGCCACGGCCCGTCTCCAGGGGCACGACGTGAAACGATCCCCAACCCGCACCCAGTCCTGACAACGGGCGACGAAACATTTTCGGCACCAGGCTAAACTGGTTAAGGTCCAACTTTTCCCAGGGAATTGAAGGGTAGGGTTGCAGGCTTGGCTTTCGGTCCACACCCTTTTCATCCCGCTCGGGCTGGTAAACTTCCTTGAGTTGTCCGCGCGCCGCATCTTCCACAATCAGCGGCCAGGTCTCATCCGCTTCGCCCAATGCCACCGCGTCCGCATAGCGCGGTCCTCCGTCACGACCGATTGCCTCCAGCGGGCATTCCGTCACGTGTGGTCCGCCCATAACGACCGGCACCCCCGCGGCACGAATAGCGCTCGCGACTCGATAGGCCTTGGCGACCATCCGCGTCATCGCGCCGATGCCGACCAGACCGATCTTCTCCTTTTGTACAAAGCGCACGATTTCGTCATCGGTCATCGCACGAGCGTTGCCGTCGATCAGGATCACTTCGTGGCCGGGCGGCGTGAGCGCCTGAAGCAAAAACATCCAGAGATGCGGCATGAAGTTTCGCGTGACACCGTTATCAGGATTGTAGAGCAGAATTTTCATAACTTTTAGGCCAGTCTCATTTATTGCAAAGAATCTTGGACGACCCTTGGTGCGGCATTTTTGAATTCAAGGGCGAATGAAAGGAATCAGAAAAACCCATTCCTAAATCGGGGCCGGATTATTCGGGCGCCAGCATACCAGTTATGTGCGCTGGCGTACATAGCTTGAGTGCAATATCAGGCTCAAATCGCGGGCGAAGATAACATGGTCAGCCTGTTTCACCTAAAGTAAATGAGAAAAACGCCCAGCGGCCCGACGATTGGTTCCTTCATCGGATTGGAGGTTTGCTGTAACCGCTCTTCGACAAAAGGTCCTGACCGTGGGCGCTTAATAGAAAGTTTACAAACTGCTGCGCTGCGGCTTGTCTTGGCGACTCTTTGATAATCCCCAGGGCCTGATCGATTGGCTGATGAAGTTTTTCGTCAATCTCAATATATGTTCCTTCGCCCGGCTTCACCAGTGCCAGGGGAATGAATGCGACTTCGGCATTACCCGTTCCGGCATACTGCTTTGCTTGAGAGACATTTTGAGCGTACACAACTTTGCCTTCAATCTGGTTCCAGATCCCTAGCGCCCGAAGACTTTCAACTGTCGCCTGGCCATAGGGCGCAACATCAGGCTTTGCGACTGCAATACGCTCGAAGCTTTTCGCGGTCACGTCCTCGACGCGTTCGGCCTTTAAACCACTACCGGGCGGCAACCACATCACCAACCGGCCTCGCGCGTAAATCGCGCGCGTTCCAGGCGTCAGCAAACCTTTACCTTCCAACTGGTCCACGTGCGCCGTGTCGGCCGATGCGAAGACGTCGAAAGGCGCCCCATTCTCGATCTGTCTTGCCAAATCCGCAGTCGACCCAAAGCTAAAAACAACGCGAATGCCGGTTTCACGGGTAAACTGCGGACCAATCTCTGCAAAGGCTTCCGTCAGGTTTGCCGCGGCCGCAACGACCAACTCAGTCGAATCGCTTTTCTTGTTGTCTGTAGTTTGGGACTGGCAACTGGCCGAGACTACCAGCGCGCAGACTATTAAGAATTTTCTCATTTTGACAGGTGCAAAGGGAAGCGTTTCAAGGTCCTTCGCCCGAGATGGGCGCGGGTCGATATCAGCAGGGGTCTCGGACATCTTCCCACAAAAGGCGAAGGTATGGTATAGACCATTAACCCCCGCAATCGGAAATGTAAATTTGAATCTCTGCTAGATGGAAGGGCTCAGCTC
>JALYSR010000006.1 GCA_030854715.1 Acidobacteriota bacterium | reverse complement strand
ATACGCACGTGGATTTGGCTTGACGGTTGTGGACCATTGCCAGGATGCCTCATTGAGCGCTGGCGGCGTGATGCACGAAGGGCATTGGTCGCTCGTTTTGGGCCTTCGCGGAATGCCCGCTGCTGCCGAGGACGTGCAGGTGATACGCGATTGCGTGCTGGCAAAGCTCACCGGCGCTGCGGTCCACATCGCTCATGTCTCGACGCGGGGTTCGCTCGAGGCGGTCCGTCGGGCGAAAGAAGAAGGATTACCTGTCACTTGTGAAGTTGCGCCGCATCACTGGACGCTAACCGACGAGAGCGCTTCGGAGTATGACACGAACACAAAAGTGAGCCCTCCTCTCCGAAGTCCAGATCATGTAGCCGCGTTACTGGCAGGTTTAAAAGACGGCACCATTGACGCGATTGCTACCGACCATGCTCCTCATCACGCTGATGAAAAAGCGCTCGAGTACGATCAAGCGCCTTTTGGAATTACCGGCCTGGAAACAGCAATCGGGCTGGCGTTCGACCTGGTCCATCAGGGTGTGATTGACCTGGAACGTCTGGTAGCCTTGTGTGCAACCAATCCCGCTCGCATTTTTAGTTTGCAGGACCGCGGTAGTTTGTTGGAGAACGCGCATGCCGATGTCACCATTCTGGATCCGGCATGCGAATGGGTCTTCGATGTTAGCTCTTCACGATCCAAGAGCCGCAATACTCCCTTTCACGGCAGGTCTATGACCGGCGCCGCGGTGGCCACAATCGTTGGCGGCCGGCTGGTCTACCTCAATCCGGATTACACCCGTATCACTGACACCAGGCACCGCAACGCATCCGCCAGCTAGGGAGACATCCTTGTCTACCGGACAGAACAAATTTGCCATTTGGGATTTCACATTTTTCATTTGTCATTGCTTCGAACCTTTTCCTGTGATCGTTAATTCTTCGGCGATGACAAATGACCATTGAGAAATGACAAATGGAAAATCTTCGGGAGTATTGAACAAAGGACTGCATGTCCTACTAAAACAGAAAACCCGCCGCGCTCTCCCCTTCGCGACGGGTTTTCGTTTAGTCGCCTGCTTACGTTATTACCGGGGCGACTGATTAGTAGGACAGACATTCCTGTCTGTCATTGCTCTAACCAACTTTGCTCACACAGGCAAGAATGCCTGTCCTACTAAGAATCTGTTGGAAGCCCGCTCGCGCTCTCCCCTTCGCTTGCGGGCTCCCATCGCATCGGACAACCGCGAGGGCCGCCGATTCTGTAAACGCAAACTGCTACCACCCCGAGAGCTGAGTCGCTCCTCGGTTAGTTTGCGACTTGAAAAAGCTATTTGTTAGCGAACATTTGCCGCAGGCAACGAGAGCGTCTGGTTCAGAACCACGCCGAACTCCGTGCCCGACTTGACTACAGCCTCGTTTCCCTTCGAGAAGACCGCGCCAGCCGCGCCAAGACCGCCGCCGATGAGGGCACCAACGCCAGCGCCTTTGCCGCCACCCGCGATGGCTCCGATAAGAGCGCCCGTTGCCGCGCCGCCACCAATAAACACCACGTTGCGTTTCATCGCCGATCGGCCGGAGACCTCGCCTTCGTTATCCGCGGTCACGTCATTAGCTGTGACATCTGTTAGCTCGCCATTGATTGCACGCGCAATCCCAGTGGGCAATCGCAGCGAAACAAAGTGGACACCAATCGTCCCCGCTTTGCTCTTGCGCGAAGCGCGATTCACGCTCGTCACTCGACCGACAATCTCACTACCTGCGGGGATTATCTCAACGCCGCCGGAGTAAACAGGATCCACAACCGTGGTAGTAAACTGATCGCCAACACGTGCAGTTTCGGAAGTAATGGTTTGATTCATGCGCACGCGAATTATTTGACCGGCATTGATGTTGTAATAAACGATGGCAGGTTCTACTGGTTTGACCACTCGACGCACCGGGGCGCGCCGTCGCAAGGCAGGCCGGCGCCTGGTTTGGGCCAGGGCCGGAACGACCGTGCTGGCAAGCAGGGCTAACAGTATTAAGATGCTGGTAAAGGTTTTAGATACTCGATTGCCGATGTTTGCTTTCATTCCTAACCTCCGCGCTCTTGACCTGCGCAATCTCAACCTGCGCATTTTTGATCTGGTTATTTTCAGCGTGACCATTTCGACTACTCCAATTTCTGCCACTCAAGGGTCTGCCGCGCGCCGCCTGCTAATTTCCGAAATGTTTGACGCGCTCGCAGTACTTCAGCAATGACCGTGCCAACCAGGCCTTCAGCCAAACTGAGATGGAACTCTAATTATTTAACGAGTTAGAGCGAAAGGAGGCGGGACTCGGACAGCAATATCTCAGAATGTAGACGATGTGCGATTGGGTGCGCGATGAAGTGCACTATATGGAGTATCGAACGCGAAGCAATCCTTTAAACCCTAAACGTGTCGGCACGCCATTCCCTGATTGCCCGCTTTATCTCAACAGGCTTGGTGAGTTTACCTGTGATCACGGCGTTCACCAGCTCCTCCAGCTCGTCGTCTGCGGCAAACCGGAGTGCAATTATTTGGCGCGGCGTGAGCGTGCTGGTTTGTCGGATTAAACCAGCGGGAAGAACTCGCTGATAACGCAGTTCTTCTTCGAGCCTGATCACCCGGTCCTGCGCCCTCAGCGGGTTCGTCCTGACTAAAAAGGTCAAAGTCAGTAAAGCGAGAGAGACCACGGCCCAGCGGCCCGACTCCCATCCGGGCGCTCTAACTAGCTGGACCACCGACCAGATGAAGTTGATTGCCATCACCGGCACGATAAAAAAGTGAAAAGGCGGATGCCAGCGAGTGTGGTTCGCAATAGTTTGGGGAGTCGCCATATTAATCTCCTGATGTCCAACTTTTACAAGTTTGTCGGCATTGCGTCAGATGCAGGCGCAACCTTTGCCGCCTTGGGTAATTCGGGTGTGAAATCTTCGCCGGGGTTGATGAACTGATTACGCTCAAACCGATACTGCTTGTCGTACAACTGCTTATACCGCCCATCCGCAACGAGCAACTCTTCATGCGTGCCACGCTCGACGATCTCGCCGCCTTCCAGCACCAGAATCTGATCCGCGCTGCGAATCGTCGAAAGTCGGTGAGCGATAACAAACGTCGTACGACCGCGACGCAGCGATTGCAATCCGTCCTGAATCATCGCTTCACTCTCGCTATCAAGGCTGGAAGTCGCCTCATCGAGAACAAGAATTTTCGGTCCGGCAAGAATCGCGCGCGCGATGGCAACGCGCTGGCGCTGACCGCCTGACAATTTCACACCGCGCTCGCCCACCACCGTATCGTAACCCTCTGCAAAACCGTTAATGAATTCTTCGCAGTGAGCGATGCGGCTGGCTGCCACAATATCAGCGCGTGTGGCGCGGGGGTGGGAGAAAGCAATGTTCTCCGCAATCGTCCCATCAAAAAGGAAATTGTCCTGCAATACCACGCCCAGTTGGCTGCGAAAGTCTTTCAGTCGAATCGTTGCCAGATCGCGATTATCGACTGACACGCTACCGGAAATCGGTCTATTAAATGCCATTACTAAACTAATCAGCGTGCTTTTTCCGGAACCACTCGATCCGACCAGCGCCGTGGTAGAGCCGGCCGGCGCGCTGAAAGAAACATGCTTCAAGACTGGCACGGTCTCGTTGTATTCAAAGCTGACATCGTCGAAAGTAATTTCACCTTCGATGTCAGCGAGCGACTCGCGATCTGCTTCGTCCTCATCTTCGGTAGCCATGCGCTTGATCTCGCGTATGCGGTCGAGACCGGCAAAGGCTTCGGTGATTTGTGTGCCGATTGAGGCAATCTCAACCAGGGGCGCGGCCACGAGGGCCGTAAAGAAGATGTACATGAAGAAGTCGCCGAGTGTCATTTGTCCCGCGAGGATGGCGCGGCCGCCGACGAGAATTAGTATGACACCGATAACGCCGACAATAACTGTCGAAAATGCAGTAACGGCTGAGACTCCGGTCATGGACCGTGCCACATTGCGAAACAGACGATGCGCGCCTCGCGCGAAGACCAGTTCCTCCCGCTTCTCGGCGGCATAGGCTTTGACGATACGAATGCCGCCCAGCGATTCGGTCAAGCGTCCCGTGACTTCCGCATTGATCTGGCCGCGTTCACGAAACAGTGGTCGCAGTTTTTTGAACGCGAGAGTCATGGCGCCGGCAAAGCCCGCAAGGGCCAGCAGCGTGATCGAGGTGAGTCTCCAATTTAAGTAGAACAATACGCAGAGCGCGATTACTGCTGTCACCAGACCGCCTACAAGCTGGACCAGTCCCGTTCCGACAAGATTTCGAATTCCTTCCGCGTCAGTCATGATGCGGGAGATCAAGATCCCGGTCTGAGTTGAGTCGAAGTATCTGATGGGCAGACGCGCGACGTGTTCCTGCACGCTCTTGCGCATATCGGTGATGGCGCGCTGCGCGGCCACGCCAAGTACCTGCGAGAGAGCAAAAGAGCTGAAGGCCTGAACAAGAGTGGCGGCGCCGCCGGCTAGTGCTAGTGGTAGCAGGAGTTCGCTGCGATGCTTGATGATCACGTCATCGATTACATACTTCGAGCTGGCGGGCAATACCAGACCGGCAAGCCGGTTGACGATCATAATCAGCATCCCAAGCGCTAACCGGTAGCGATGGGACCAAATCAAATCCTTTGCATCCCGCCAGGCGTCCGCCGGCGTAATGCGCTTTTTCTTTTCCTTTGTTATGGGCGTGCTCATCGAGCGAATGTGGGCAATGGTCTCAGCAGAAGCCCGAAAGGGCAAGTCAGCAGTGTGCGGTAGCGCATTTAGGTGCTAGGATGAGTGTTAACTTGCAGGAGGTGGTGCTATGGGATGGGACGGAGATGACCTGGCGGGGCAGATGGAAGAGGTGTTCGAACGGCAACAAGCTGCAGCTGATGCCCGGGCAAATAGAGGTACATCCTCGGTGGAGGAACGCGCCCGCAGCGCAAAGTTTGAATCTCTAAGACTCTCGCGTTCACGCATCATGACCCAACTAGCCGGCGCGACCAACCCCGCCCACCGCAAGATGCTGGAGAGCGCCTTGAAGTCGATCAACGACGAGATGGCAGAGTAGCATCCGAGTCTGAACTGTCCGCAGATTACGCAGATTTCACAGATTTAAAGAGGGTGGGGCAGGAGGTGTAGGATCAGAGTCCTCCCATCAATCTGTATATCTGTGTAATCTGCGTAATCTGCGGATAGAAGTTTACGCCACGAGGCCGCGCACCCCTCACCAGCCAGACGTGTTTGAGTTTGTTCCAATAAGAATTCGGAAAATCACAGGCGAATTAGCAAGCAGCATCGTGAGCCACGTCCGGGGCCGATTGATATCTTCAGCCAGATAAAACATCCGCGGCGGAAAATAGATCAACAGGGCGATAAAACTCAGGAAGAAAAGTCTACCCGCAAAATCCAGGAAGTTTGAGGGCCGGCCCAGGTCTGCGAAGGCCAACAGATTCCACACTACTTGAAAAAGGATCATGTTTACGAAAAGGCAAATGTCGCCAAGCGCCTCGCTTTCCGGCTGGCGCAAGAATTTCCACTGAGGCGGACCTTTGGGGGGGATGAAATAACGGTAGATGAGGTAGGTTTGAATGATGGTCAGGATCAGCCCGAGGATTATCAGCGGGACAAAAACCGCGCCGGTATCAAGTAAACGTCTGCCGAAAATAAATTCGCCGAGACTGGTGATTACGGCCGAACTAACCACCAGGTTCAGGCAAAAGTAGAACAGAGGGTTGAACAGGCAACCCGCCAGATTTGTTTCTGTCGACTCAACCGTTTTCCCCTCATCTTCGAGTCGCTGGTGGAAATGCCAGCGTTTCAAGACTGCCCCCAGAGCCGGTAAGACCCACATCGCCAGACATGTCAAACCGAGCAGCAGTTTTGCTAACGGGTTTTCGGCTGAAACCTCATTGAAAATTTCTATGAATACCCGCGTCAGCGAACGCATCAGGAAAATATTCGCAACGAAGACTGTAATGTCTAATAACAGCCCGCGATTCTTTTTGGCGAAGAGCTTTGCAAGGCGGTCTCTTCCACTGACTGTCGACTCTTTACCACCGGTCCGATTGTTTGAGGGTTTCCGTCTGGGCATCTTTCGAGCGTCCACAGATTGCACAGATTTAAAGACTTGGTTATCGGCTGGAAAAGTTAGATTCGATCTTTTTCTTGAATCTGTGTAATCGGCCTAATCTGCGGACAGCATCTCAACCACGCGTCAACTGCCGATACTTAATGCGATGTGGCTGATCGGCGGCCGCGCCGAGACGGGTTTTCCGATCCTCTTCGTAGTCCGAATAATTACCTTCGAACCACATAACCTTGCTGTCGCCTTCGAACGCGAGAATGTGGGTAGCTATTCGATCTAAAAACCACCGGTCGTGCGAAATCACCACTGCGCAGCCGGCAAAGTTTTCCAACGCCTCCTCCAGCGCGCGCAGCGTGTTGACGTCCAAATCATTCGTAGGTTCGTCGAGCAACAAGACGTTTGCGCCTTCTTTCAACATCTTCGCCAAATGCACGCGGTTACGTTCACCCCCGGACAACATGCCCACCTTCTTCTGTTGGTCCGAACCGGAGAAGTTGAAGCGACCGACGTATGCGCGCGAATTCACTTCTAGTTTGCCGAGGAGCAATAGGTCCGTACCTCCAGAGATTTCCTCCCAGATAGATTTGTCCGGATCGAGCGTGCGGCTTTGATCGACGTAGGCCAGGCTAACGGTTTCTCCGATCTTGATTGCGCCGCTGTCGGGTTGCTCCTGTCCGGTGATCATGCGAAACAGCGTAGTCTTACCTGCGCCGTTTGGTCCTATTACGCCGACAATTCCGCCCGGGGGCAGCTTGAACGTCATGTTTTCAACCAGCAGGTTATCCCCATAGGCTTTATTGACGGCCTCGGCTTCAACCACCACGTTGCCGAGGCGCGGCCCCGGCGGAATCGGAATCTCCAAATCTTCGCGACGCTTGTCAGACTCCTGACGCAACAGGTCTTCATAGGCATTGATCCTTGCCTTGCCCTTTGCGTGACGTGCTTTGGGCGACATGCGAATCCATTCGAGCTCGCGCTGCAAGGTCTTTTGTCTTTCGCTCTCAGACTTTTCTTCGCGACGCAGCCGTTCCTGTTTCTGTTCCAGCCAACTCGTGTAGTTTCCTTTCCAGGGAATGCCCTTGCCCTGATCAAGTTCAAGGATCCAACCCGCGACGTTGTCGAGAAAATACCTGTCGTGCGTCACCGCTATGATTGTTCCCGGATAACTTTGCAGGTGATGTTCGAGCCACGCGACTGACTCGGCATCGAGATGATTGGTGGGTTCGTCCAACAGCAGGATGTCGGGTTTCTGTAACAACAAACGACATAAGGCAACGCGGCGACGTTCACCGCCAGACAATATTTTTACCGGCGTTTCCGGCGGCGGGCAGCGCAGCGCATCCATCGCCATCTCCAAACGCGCATCAAGATCCCAGGCATCCTGATGATCAAGCTTCTCCTGAACTTCGCCCTGCCGCGCTAATAGTTTATCCATGTCCTCATCCGACATTTCTTCGCCAAACTTCGCATTGATCTCTTCATACTCTTTGAGAAGATCAACGGTCTCCTTCACGGCTTCTGCTACCACTTCACGCACGGTGCGCGAATCGTCAATCAACGGCTCTTGTTCCAGATAACCGATCGTGAAACCCGGAGAGACAACGGTCTCCCCGCTGATTTCCTTGTCCACGCCGGCAAGAATGCGCAGCAGCGATGACTTGCCTGAGCCGTTTAGCCCGATTACGCCAATCTTCGCGCCGTAGAAATAGGAAAGATAGATGTCTTTAAGGACAGGCTTCTTGTCGTAAAACTTGCTGACGCCCACCATCGAATAGATAACTTTGTTTGGTTCGGTGCTCATAATGTAGTGTCCACAGATTACACAGTTTAAGCAGATTAGGAAAAGGGCGAGACTTTCCAGCCTATCTGTGTAATCTGCGCAATCTGCCGATAGCTTTCCCGGGTCGCTGGAAAAAGAGGTGCGTGGTCAGAAGGAATAGCAAGGTGAGTGAGATGCAATACAACCTGAGTGCGACGATGCGTGAAGCTCCCGCCGTTGTTCCCGTCAAGTCCGCTGGAATCCACAATCCATAAAGGACAGGATTGTAAAGCCAGTGGGTGTAGCCCTGCGTGTAGAGGTAGAAGAGTCCTGAGCTGATCCCAATAATGATTGCATAGGCCAGGTACTTGTCGCGTAGTAAAATATTCAGCGCGATGCATGCCGCTGCCATGAAAGCCAAACTTGGAACCAGAATTATTGAGTAAATGATCAGGTAGGCCGAAACTTCAATGGGTGTCTGTCCTCTTAGAAATTGAGTGAGCATCGCAGTCAGACCAATCAGGAGGAGCAGAAAAACCACCAACAAGAGTGTGGCCAGGAACTTCGAAATCAAGAAGACATTGTTAGGAGCGGGGGCACTCCATAAGACAGGTTCAACCTTCACTTCGCGATCACGGTGCATCGCTTCGCCTACCGAGAAGACGATCACGCCTAACAAAAACAGCAACGACCCCTGTGCGCTACTACTTGCAAAAGCAAGGGAATGCGATACGTCAGATACACCCGCAGAAAAAGGCAGCGACACGAAAGAAAGGAGCACAGCCAGAGGTATCAGGATGATTAAGCTTCTTTCAGAACGAAGCAGACGTAACTCGAGCGCTATGGCGGCGACTAGTTTTCTCAGGTTCGCCTTAACTCCGTCGTTTTTCCTGTTGACCACAGGGAGTGGGACGCTGTCAGGGTTCACCCCTCCTTCAAAGTCACGCTTTTCGAATTGATCACTACGCGCTGCTTCGAAGGTCTCCGGGTCGTAATAGAGTCGCTCCGCTGCCGTCGAGAGGTTGAGGACAGAAAATTTTTCGGCATTCCTATTGGGCTCAGCTATCGCAAAACGGAAATAAAGAATTGTTAGACAGGCCGCGGCGACGACTCCCATAAGGGCGCGGTTCGCGATCATGTCTGGGGTGTAACTGACGACATACCGGTTGAGAAAATCCGCGCTATTTAGAAATCCGTTACCTTTTAGATCCGAATTAATCAGCATAGGGTCGAGAAAGATTTGCCAACGCACTGGCAGGCCCTTTAGTAAGAAAACCTGATACGAGATATAGATTGGATAAAATGCGACAGCCGCGCCGTAAACGATTTTAGAGTTACGCGTCAGAGTTCCGACGGTAAAGTAGAAGGCTGCCAACACTAAATGCGAGATGACCACGAAAAAAAAGAAGTGTTTGAAATAAGGGAAGACTCGCACCGACTGGACAATCATATGCGACGTGCGAAATGCTTGCAGGACCACCAGCGTTAGCACGAAAGCAGACTGACAGCAGACGAGGACAAAGAAGTTGCCGAAGAATTTGCCGAGCAGATACGAGGCACGACTGATAGGCTTCGAAAAGATGAGCGGTTCAAACCCAATGCGGAAGTCTCTGATCACCGGATCGCACATGATGACCGCATTGAAGATGGGCAGCCCTAATAAAAAAGAGAAGCCCAGGAGATTTCTGACAATGTAAAAATCGCTGTTTGTAGCCCAACCCAATCGGACCGCCGGCCCGTGGCCCCACCACAGCACAGCATTAGCAGCGAACAGAATCATCAAAGCATAGGGAGCGACGCGCTTCGAATTGAGTAGCACTTCGTTCTGGAAGATTGCGGCGAAGGCTGTCTGGGCTGGGCTTCTCATTGTCGCGTGGCTGCGGCGTCAACTTCTTGGAGTGCGGCGGCTTGGCGCCGCTTTGGTCCGACGGGAGTTGTCACAGTCTTCAATTGATTGAGTGCTCGTTAATCATCGCAGTGCCAACTAACCACGGGCCAAAGCGGCGCCAAGCCGCCGCACTCCCAGGAGTTGGCGCTGAAGCCGAGGTGGTTCCGCCACAGTGGATTCTGACAAAACACTTACTGGTTTGATTGCGTAACCAAACTCAAGTAATAGTCTTCCAGTGTCGGCGTCACCGGAGAAAACTCTTCACTCGGCCGCTCACCTTTCGAAATCACTCTCAGCCGCGGCAGTCCCCTGAAAGTCTGCGACGAAATTACTTTGCAGTGAGCTTTCAAGGTCGCCACCTTTTCGTGCGGCACAGTCCCTTCCCAAACCGTGTCTTTGAGTCCATCAATTGCTTCCTGCGGCAGGCAAGAGGCAAGGATCTCGCCATGTCGAATAATGGCCATGTGGCTGCAAAGATTGGAAACGTCGGAGACAATATGAGTTGAGAGAATAACTACTGTGTTTTCGCTGACGGTTTCAGAAAGCAAGTTATGAAAACGTACTCGCTCTTCCGGATCGAGGCCGGCGGTCGGTTCATCAACAATGATTAGTTCCGGTTGACCGATGAGCGCCTGCGCGATTCCTAAACGCTGTCGCATGCCTCCCGAAAATCCCCCAACCCTTTGTTTTCGTTCCGCCGAGAGATTGACCCTCTCGAGCAAGACGTTAATCAACGCCTGGCGTTCTTTGACTTGCCAGACACCTTTGAGCTTGGTGAGATAATTGAGGGTTTGTTCCGCGGTTAGAGTTGGGTAAAGACCAAACTCTTGAGGCAGGTAACCCAGCATTCGGCGCGCCTTATTCTTCTGAGTTACAAGATCAATCCCTTGCATTTCAACCTGTCCGGCATCGGGTTCAAGCAGAGTAGCCACTATCTTCATTAGCGTGGTCTTGCCGGAGCCGTTGGGTCCCAGCAGGCCGAACATTCCTGAAGGGACAGAAAGGTTTACGCCCTTGAGCGCTTGAATTCTGCCTCCATAAGTTTTCGTTAGCCCAGTAATGTTTAGCATTGCTTCGAGTCTTCCGGTGGTTATTCTGATTGTCGCTCGCTGGCGCCCTCCCTCGATGGTCGGGCTACTGCCCCGCAGGCTTCGGCCTAATGCTCCTGCCTACTGCAGCTTCCGTTCCCTTGACAGTCTGGGGGAGCGATTGTATCCTCTACCCCTCGATTGTCAAGGGAAGACTGCAAATGGCAAACACTCGTACCGACTTGATGCAAGGCACGCTGGAGTTGTTAATTCTAAAAACGCTCTCGCGTGAGCAGATGCATGGTTACGGCATAGCCCAGCGAATACACGAGGCTGTCGATGATTTACTAAAGGTCGAGGACGGCTCGCTTTATCCGGCGCTCTATCGCATGGAAGAACGCGGCTGGATTGCGTCAGAATGGGGACTTTCGGAAAACAATCGTCGAGCCAAATTCTACAAACTAACCAGAACCGGACGGCAACAGCTTGCAGCCCAGGCTGTCAATTGGGAACGCATTTCTCAGGCAGTCATGAGAGTATTGCAAACTACCTAGAAGAGGTTACCTAAGGAGATGTGGGGGCGCCCGAGTGAATAAAAGTTTGCGTCGACTGCGTGACTATTTTGATCGGAACTCACTTCGACGTGGAGTCGAAGCTGAGCTGCAGTTTCACATTGAGATGCAGGCGCGAGACTACGAAAAAGAAGGACTGGCGCCGAAAGAATCCCGTGCCAGGGCTGAGCTCCGTTTCGGCGATTTCGCTCAAGTCAAAGAGCAATGTGTCCAGATAGGATTGCAGAACAGTGCGAGAACATGGGCCATGAAATTTCTTTTCACAATCGCTTTCCTGCTGGGAGTCTTGATAAGAAGCTTAAACTCAGAACGTCATGTAACACGAATGGGTGATGTGCTGATTATGATTGCAGTCTTCGGAGGATTGCTCCTCATGGGGAAGAGAATCAGGGTGGGAGATTTGATGCCCGCGCCAGAACCCCTGCGGCTCGGATTGCGCAGGGGTCCTGAGCCCCTCCCGCGTGCCTTTGACGAAAAAGGACGCACACCTTTTGAACGCGTTCAAGCAGATGACTAGTTGATCGCCGCTTAGTGCGTTCCATCGCACTGATCACATCCACTTACTGTTTGCCGCTTATCCCTTGATTTATCTCAAGCTGATCGAAAAGAAATGCCAGGACGTCTGTTTCCTGGGCAATGCGTGCCGCCCGACCGCTACCGGTCCCGTGACCCGTATCAGAACTCGTTCGCAGAAGTATCGGAAGGTGTGAGCTGGTGGCTGCCTGAAGTCGCGCCGTCATTTTGCGTGAATGCCACGGCTCCACGCGAACATCGTTATCGCCTGTAATAAACAGCACGGCCGGATACGCGGTGTGGTCCTTAACATGATGGTACGGGGAATAGGCGTAAAGCGCTCTGAACTGGTCCGGGTCTTTGACGGTGCCAAGCTCGGTTACATTAAAAGCTCCATTTGGGGACACCTCTACGCGCAACATGTCGTACCAACCGGCATAACTTACAACTGCGCGAAAAAGTTCAGGGTGTTGCGTCAGCGCGGCGCCCATCAGCAAACCTCCGTTGCTGCCACCTTCGATAGCCAACCTGGCCGCCGACGTATATTTTTTGTCAATGAGATACCTGGCGCAGGCAGCAAAATCATCGAAGACGTTCTGTTTATTCGTCAGTGCCCCGGCTTTGTGCCATTCCTCTCCATATTCACCCCCGCCGCGAAGATTAGCCTCCACATAAACGCCGCCGGCGTCCAGCCACAGGCGGTTCCTTCGTATGAAACTGGGAGCCAGACTCACGTTGTAGCCGCCGTAACCATAGAGGATAGTGGGATTCTGTCCATTTAGTTTTGTGCCTTTGCGACTAATGATATTGAGCGGAACCCGCGTGCCGTCCCTGGAAGTCGCAAAAGCGCGCACCACTTGCGCATCATTGAAGTTGACGGCTGAGGCCCCAGCCAAGCCGGTTCTTGTGACCTTGCGACCGACAGGATTGAAGCGATACCAGCTAAAGGGCTCAACGTAGCTTTGACTTCCAAACAGAATTTCGTCTTCATGCAACCAAGCCCCCAGGTTCACCGAAGATACAGGCCTGGTGGGAATAGAACCTTCACGTTTCCCATAGAGATCAAATATGCGCACTTCGGATGGGCCACCGGCCATCTCACTGACGTACAACTTGTTTCGCGCCGGGAGAAAACCCTCAATTGTTACCTTGCTTTCGGGAACGATTGTTTTCGCTCTCGCGAGGCTAGGGTGGTCGAGCGGGGCCGACAAGATTTTGCCTTTTGGTGAGCCTCTTATGGAGAGCAGATAAAGCATTCCATTCAAACCAAAGGACGCCGATTTAATCTGATCTGAAAATTGAGTGATTTGTTTCCACGTGCCCGACGGCCCAAGTAGATAATGAGCAAACTCGCCTCCGTCGCCATTAGCCACGCTGACCATCAAGTAGCCGGCATCTTCACTCGTGCTAAGCGTTATCTCAGCGATACGGGGAAAGTCCTTCCCGATCACATACGTGTCCTCGCTCCCTGGAGTGCCAAGCTTATGAAAGTAAACCTGCTGGTAGAAATTTATGTCCTCTTTAGGCCGCTCGTTGCCCTGTGGATAGCGAGTGTAATAGAAGCCGGTCGCGTCTTTGTTCCACGCCACGCTGCCGCCGGCTGTTGCGTAGCGTACGCGAGGCACAAGGTCCGGAAGTTTCCTGCCGGTAGCGCTGGCGAAGACTTCAACGGAACCGTCTTCACTACCATTCTCTGAAAGAGATACGGCGACCAGGTGGCCGTCGAGTGAGGGTACATAGAAACCTATTGCCGTCGTGCCCTTCGGGTTTAATAAATTCGGATCCAGAACAACTTGTTCGGAGGCGAGATCATCCGGCGATTTCAACATCACCAGCAATGGCTGGTTCTTTGCCGGCTGCGACTTCAAGGCAAAAAACATTCTGCGCTGATAGAAGTCATAGTAAAAAACTGATCGCGCGCTGTAGAGATTGTTCAAGCGCTCGGCCAGCAGGGCTCGGCCAGGGAAATTATCGAGCACTGACCTGCTTAATTGGTTCTGCGCACTGACCCAGCGCCCAACCTCTGGATCGCTTGAGTCTTCGAGCCAGCGGTAATCATCAATGACTGTGATTCCGTGGTACTCGTCACGGACGGGCTTCTTTGTCGTCGGTGGAAATTGGGGCCCTTGCTGCGCATACGCGGCGGTTACGAAGTGGATGAGCGGACTTAGAACAAAAGCGCACGGAACCGACGTGAT
>JALYSR010000334.1 GCA_030854715.1 Acidobacteriota bacterium | reverse complement strand
AACCTGCCGGGTGGTCCGGGAGTTAGAGTTGATACGTATGTCTACGCCGGGTACTCGGTCCCCCCATTTTACGACTCCATGATTGCTAAAGTGATCACGCATGCGCGCACTCGCGACCTCGCAATTGCCCGAATGAAGCGTGCTTTGGAAGCGATGGTTATCGAAGGGATCAAAACTACGATTCCGTTGCACCTGAAGATCATGGATGATCCCAAGTTTAGAGCGGGTGATATCTCAACGAGTTTCATGGAACATTTTTTGATGCAAAATGGGTCAAAAGTGGCCAAAAATCAGAACGGGATCGCGGCCCTCGTGAGATGACCGTGAGCGGTTGCCGTTTAGGTGTGAGACGCCTATAATAATCGACTTTTCTATGGCCAGCGGGCCCGTCTGAGAGGATAAAGAGATGGCATACGCAGTTATTAAAACAGGCGGTAAGCAGTTTGTCGTGGAGAAGGGCAGCACCATACGCATCCCTTCGATTGAGACGGAGGCTGGTAAGTCGATCGAGTTGGACGCGATGCTGACATCGGGAAATGGCGAAAATTCCGATTCACCGGTTGTGGGCGCGGCGAAAGTCTCCGCAACCGTGGTTGATCACGGTCGGGGCGCCAAGATCGTGGTCTTCAAAAAGAAGCGCCGTAAGCATTACAAACGCAAGCAAGGTCACCGTCAGGGATATACGACGATAACTATCGATTCGATTGGATAGGAGGAACGGGTTTTGGCTCGGTTTTGATTAGTTATTACTGCACGTTTCTGCAGTATTTCAATTTGAAATCTGAAATCTGAAATCTGAAATCTCAGAATGGCACACAAAAAAGGAGTTGGTTCATCTCGTAATGGCCGCGACTCTAATTCGCAACGATTAGGGTTGAAAAAGTTTGGCGGCGAGAGCGTTCTCGGCGGCAATATTATCGCCCGGCAGCGAGGAACCAAATGGAAACCCGGGAAGAATGTCGGTCGAGGTAAGGACGATACCTTGTTCGCATTAGTCGGCGGCGTGGTTAAGTTTGAGGACAAGGGTCGTACGGGAAAATTCATCAGCGTCTACCCGCTTGAACAGGCGTCCTCAGCTTAGAACGTGCAAACGATACTCCGCTATCACGCGACGCCTGAGCCAAGTCCTAGACTTAGCGCCCGGCGTCGCTTTCGATTTAGATGTTTATTGATCGCGCTAAAATTCGCGTACAAGGTGGCAACGGGGGCAATGGCGTTACTGCGTTTCGCCGTGAGAAATTCGTCCCGCGCGGCGGTCCATCCGGAGGCGATGGCGGACGCGGAGGTGATGTTTGGATCGTTGCCGATGCTTCCCTGAACACTTTGCTTCATCTCCGCTATAACCCTTTACACATCGCTGATCGGGGACGGCACGGAGAGGGATCGAATTGTTCAGGTCGCGAGGGTGAAGACCGGATCGTGAGAGTGCCAGTCGGCACGCAGATCTTTGACAGCACATCAGGAGAGCTTTTGCAGGACCTGGACGCCGGCGGCGCGCGCTGGCTTGCGGCCAAAGGCGGTCGCGGTGGATTTGGCAACTCCCACTTCGCAACCTCGACCAATCGAGCGCCACGCTACCATCAGAGCGGAACCGAGGGCGAAGAATGCGAACTGCAACTCGAGCTAAAACTGCTGGCGGATGTTGGTCTCGTTGGTTTTCCCAACGCCGGAAAGTCGACGTTAATTTCGACCATCTCGGCGGCGAAACCGAAGATCGCGGATTATCCGTTCACTACTCTTGAGCCGCACCTCGGCGCCGTTGATCTGGGAGATTTCCGCACGTTTGTAGTCGCGGACATTCCCGGCTTGATTGAAGGGGCGCACAGCGGCGCCGGCCTGGGTGACCAGTTTCTTCGTCACATCGAACGAACAAAACTGCTGCTGCATTTAGTGGACGTTTCCTCAGCCTCCGGGCGTGAACCCGTTAACGACTACCTGACCGTGAATCGCGAGCTGCGTGCTTACAATCCGGCGCTGGCCACCCGGCCACAAATCGTGGTGGCGACCAAGATCGATGCGCTGGACGAGCCGGAGCGGCTCGAATCTTTGAGGCAACAAGCGGCTGCGGAGGGATTACCATTTTTTGAAATATCTTCGGTAGCGAACAGAGGTACTAAAGAACTTGTTGCCGCAATTGCCGCGAAACTTGATGAGTTAACCGAATCGACGGCGCAAGCCAGAGTAATTGAATTGGCGATGTAGGACAGGCACTCCTGCCTGACCTCTGTTGGTTGGAGCCTCGGACAGACAGGAATGTGTGTCCCACCAAAGATGGACCAGCGAAAGCGTATTGCTATTTACGGCGGAACGTTTGACCCGGTTCATTCAGGCCACCTGGAAATCGCACGCAGAGTTTCGCAGCTATTTGCCATCGACGAATTCCTGTTTGTTCCGGCCCGGGTTGCGCCGCACAAGCATGACCGTGAAGTTTCTTCGGGATTCCATCGCCACGCGATGCTGGTGCTGGCAACTCAGAAAGATCCTCAGCTCTGTGTTTCGACTTTCGAATTAGATGGACCGGAACGGCAGTACACGGTTGATACGCTCTTTTACTTTCGTTCACAGCTCGGCGGAGCTGCCGATTTGTTCTTTGTTATGGGAGCCGACTCGTGGACTGAGCTCACAAGCTGGCGCGAATGGGAGCGGCTCACAACGCTGGCTAATCTCATCGTCATTACCCGGCCCGACTATGAGTTTCGTTCTGACAATGTCGGATCCGCGGTTGCGGCTAGAGTCGTTGATGTGCGTGGACTAACAAGTGAGAAGATCTCTGATTTGTTGCAACCGCAGACGGAGGAAATATTTATCACTGATGCCGTGATGCTTGATGTTTCAGCGACCGAAGTCAGGCAGGCCGCGCGCGAAGGTCGGATTGCGAGTTTACAAAAGCTGGTACCGCTGGAAGTGGCGGAGTACATAAGAAAATACAGGTTATATAGAAATACGAATGAAGCATAATTCAACTGCCAAGGAACAGTCGCTCCAACCCACAATAACGGGGAGTTCGCAACTAAAATCCATACCGAAAGAGCAACCCGAAGAGCTCGACGAACGAATCCGGATGGCCCTCAAAGCCGCCGGCGAAAAGAAAGCGCTTGATGTTACCGTGCTGGATTTGCGCGAGATTGCCAGCTTTACCGATTACTTCGTCATTACCAGCGGCAACAATGAGCGTCAGGTGCAGGCAATTTCTGACGAGGTCTTTGAAACCCTCAAGAAGGCCGGCACTGCGGCGGCGCGCGTCGAAGGGTATAAAACGGCTGAGTGGATACTGCTCGACTACGGTGATTTTGTGGTCCACGTGTTTGATGAGAAGGCGAGAAGGTTTTACGACCTCGAACGGTTATGGCGGGAGTCGAGACGAGTCGAACTGCCACCCGAATTTGCAAGCGAGGTCGCTAGTTCTTTGAGAAAAGAATCGTGATCGAGATTGTTGCGCGTTCAGAAGCGATGCGCGAGGCAGTTCGCCTCGCCGATCGAGTTGCCGGAACTGACGCGAACGTCCTGATAACGGGTGAGTCGGGAGTTGGCAAAGATGCCGTCGCTTTCTACATTCATTCGAAATCAATTCGCGCGGCGCAATCTTTCGTGAAGATCGATTGTGCGACGCTGCCGAGCGGTTTGCTGGAAGCAGAGCTTTTTGGTTTTGAACGCGGTGCTTTTACCGGCGCCAGCGAAGGAAAGCCCGGACGTCTCGAGGCCGCGCATCGCGGCACTTTGGTGCTCGATGAAATTGCTTACTTGTCAACTGATTCGCAGGCGAAGCTCTTGCGGGTCATCGAGGCAAAGGAATTCGAGCGTCTCGGCGGACGGCGCACCATCAAGGTTGATGCGCGCCTGATTGCCCTGACGAATGTGGATCTCAGTGATGCGGTGAAACGCCAGCACTTTCGCGAGGACCTGTATTACCGGCTCAACGTTCTTCACATAAAAGTGCCCTCGTTGCGTGAGCGCGCGGAAGATTTAGCTGAACTGGCGCAGAGCTTCGTCAGATCCTATGCAGACAAACACGGACGTAAGGCAAACGAAATTTCACGCGAAGCGCTGTTATTGCTGAGTGAGTATGAATTTCCCGGAAACGTGCGCGAACTGGCTAACACCATCGAACGAGCGGTCATTGTCTCAACGGGCCGGGAAATAGATATCCCAGATTTGCCCGCATCCGTTCAGGCAGCCGTGCAGGTGCAGCGAAGACGAGTGAAGCCACAGTCGCTCGGAGAGGTTGAAGCGGAATACGTTGCAGAAGTGCTTGCTGTCGCCAGGGGAAACAAGACAGAGGCCGCGAAAATTTTGGGCATCAGCCGCAAGAACCTTTATGAAAAGCTGGCGCGACAGAAAAAGGATGAAGGCGGGAAAGCGGAAGGATGAAGAGGAGAGGAAGGAATGAAGCATGAGAGGGTAGTAGCGAGACCATATCGCGACGTTTTCATCCTTCATCCTTCCGCCTTCATCCTTTGCTTATGCGGCTGCGAGTGATTTGGACCGGAAAGACCCGAGACGCTCATTTGCGAGCGCTCTTGAGCGATTACCTGAAACGGCTTTCACATTTCGTGAAGTGCGAGGTTTCCGAGCTTCGTGAAAGCTCCGGCGCTGAGAAGAAGACGGGCATCGATAGAGACTCGAAGCGCATCTCAGACGGGCTCCATGCGGGCGCAATTAACGTATTGCTGGATCCCGAGGGAACTGAATGGACCTCGCAGCAACTGGCTAAAGAGATTCAGCGGTGGCAGGTAAGTGGAACTAAAGAGGTGACTTTCATCGTAGGTGGACCGAATGGCGTTTCAGCGGAACTTTCAGCCCGGGCGGACAAGCACTGGAGTCTTTCGCGATTAACGCTAACGCATGAGATGTCACGCGTCTTATTGCTCGAACAATTATATCGGGCTTACACGATTATTCACGGACTGCCGTATCAGAAGTGATCTGAAACGAGATAGGTTGTTTAGAGTGGGCGTCGCCACGCCGGCTCAATCAAGTAGGGTGGAGGAAACTAACGCATAATGGATAAGAGAAGAGTAAGAGTTTTTCGTGACAAGCTATTGGATCGTCGCGACAGTTTAGTGGGTCAGGTGCAGCAGGCCGAGTTATACAGTCGTGAACGCGACTCCGAAGCGACTCAAGATCCGGCGGACATGGCTGCCAATGCCTATACCAAAGAGTTGCTGGTCTCGATGTCTGACAATGATCGGCAGTTGCTAAACCTGATCGATGAAGCCCTGGTACGCATGGACGACAGCGGCTATGGCAAATGCATTCGTTGTGGCCAGGCACTACCGGAGAAGAGACTTGAGGCTGTGCCCTGGGCCCGTCACTGCGTTCGTTGTCAGGATTTGCACGAGCGGGGATTGTTGATCGAAGACGACGAATAGCTCATAGAAGTTAGTCATACTTGGTGACATAATTACGGCCTTCCGGGTTTACTACCCAGGAGGCCGTTAGTCTTTTGGCGCAACCATACTAAGATTTTTTCGAAAAATTCCTATGCGGCTTGGTAGTGCAGCGAACCTTTGCTACGACTCTTTCCTGGCGCTTGTGTATCCGCAAGGC
>JALYSR010000312.1 GCA_030854715.1 Acidobacteriota bacterium | reverse complement strand
GGACCACGCCAACGCGCAAGCTTCCCGGCTTTTTCGTTTCCACGGTACTCGGCATTCCAGTCGATTGCCCATTCTCACTCGACTGGCGTCCCTGGGAAGCTTGAGCAATCGTGTCACCCATCGTAGGCATGGCGTACAACTCTTGCGAGTTCTGTGTTTCGACGTAGCCCGCCGGAATTTCAAACAAGGCAGCGTCCAGTGGTTCCCGCGAAAGCTCTGCGACTTCTTTGGTGGAACTGTACATGGCTGTTCCGTCTGGACCATTCATAGTCGTGGTCTCAATCAACGGAAACCCTGTGCGTCCCGATCCTACGCGTTTCTGAGCAACGCGATCCCGACACCCACCTGGCGCCGGTCGAGCGCCCATAGTCGGTGACCCGCCAAGTTCACAATTGAAACCGACAGATAAATCGATATACCAGCCATCGGTCTCAGTACGTTGATTTACCGGCGTGCACGCATCAGGTGAAGACTGTATCGACGTCGAGGTCTTTACGTGACGCGCCGTAAATCCAAACATCTCTTTGCGCTCGCCGGTGTCATTTGCGGTGGTGATATAGGTAACAACGCCTCCACGCTTCGCGGGGCCTGCCGCATTACTTGTCTCACCCGCACTTGTACCCGGGCTCGACGAATCGGCCGTCTCCATGAGCGTAATCGTATATTTTCTCGCCTTGTCGCTAATCTGGATCGTGCGCTTCAGATCACACTGCGTCAGAGTCACCAGGTCGACATAGCCCATATGCATTTCCGAGCGCTGCCGGGTGCCTCTGATCATCGTTGTGCTTTCGGACGATTGTCCGGCAGCTGTCGTCTTGTACGTAATTTTTAGATTAGTCGGCGCTGTTGCCGGTTGTGCGGGTCTGGGTCGCTGCCGTTGCGCCACCATTACCGAAGAAGAAATAACTACCAACGCCAACACACCGAGCGTACTCAATCCCAAAAACCTTTTTCTCATTGAATCCCCTCCACATCTGTTCTTATTTTTGTTTCTGAGTTCGAAAAGATTTAAACCTGTCAGACTTCTGTTAGTTTGAACTCTTAGTCGCGCGCAGTTCGCAGCGTTTCGGTTGCGCGTTTCAATGCTTCGACAATTCTAGCAAGAGCTTCTTTCGCGTTTGCAGTGTTGCGATCGTCGAGCGCCTGACGAAAGTCAGGTAGCGGTTGCGCCGCATAACCGGTATAAGTTCCGGGCGCATAGATTTGATGTGTGTACCAAGTGCGCCCGCGGAGCCCGCGCGAATCAGTCAGCGCTCGCTCAACCATTATCAATGCATTATTGATGCGCTCAAGTCTCGCTACGGCGCGCGGATGTTGATCATTTGCCTCAACCCGCGTGCGTTCAATCTCCAAAACTGTTTCCCGCCGCGCCTTCTGGACGCGTTCTGCTTCGTTGGCAAAATCCTGTATGGCCTCGATCATCGCTTTGTCCTCCAAAGCGCCGGCAAGATTACGACGTTTCGCGGTCTTCATGCTCTCACTGAAAAAATCGCGGATCTGGCCGGCATACTCACCGTAGTCGAGCGGTAAGCCTGCAGCGTCGGCCAATCGCATGGCGATAGTTCCCCAGAGCCGCGCTGCCGTCGCGTGATACGCAAATGTTGGATCTCCGAAGTGGGACATCCAATAAAAGGAGTCGTACGCGGAATGGTAGACGCCGTAATCGCCGCCGAAGCTCATGTCAGCTGACGGAATGCCGATGTGTTGCAGGAACGGCGTGAAATCCGAACCTGAACCGAGTGCGGCGATTCTGGCCTCGGCAATCTGGGTGTCTGAAGCGGCCTCTGCATTCGTTAGTTCCGGGTCCGGCGACTGCTCCCGCGCGCGATCTTGCCACTGTTGATAGATCGTCTTGCCGGTTTTTGGATCTTTAACATCGCGCGTTGCCGCTCGAATCAATTTCCACATTGAGGGAACGGAGGACGCGCCAAAATGCGCACCCGAGACTGCGGAGTCAACATTAAGATAAGCAACGGCTTTCTGTTTCAATTCGTCGGCATATTCTTCGACCCATTCGGTTGAGCCTAACAGCCCATATTCTTCACCGTCCCAACTGCAAAGCAGAATCGTGCGACGTGGTTTCCAACCCTTCTTCAACAGACTACCGAAACCGCGAGCCGCCTCGAGCATTGCCGTCGTACCGCTGTTGGGATCGACGGCTCCAAAAGTCCAGGCATCGCGGTGGTTACCCATGATCACCCAGTGATCCTTGTCTTCCTCACCGTCAATGCGCGAGATCACGTCCCAGATTTTCCGCACTTGATAGTCCATCGACGTCTTCAAATGCACGCGAACAGCGTCTGTACCGCCGACGTGATAAGGAAACGGCAACCCGCCCTGGAAACCTCTCGGCCGCACGGGACCAACCAGCGGTTCCAACAGTTTCCTGGCTTCGCCGTAAGAAATCGGTTGCACCGGAATGCGCGGCAAGCCTTTCGCATCTTCCATTTTCAATCTCGGCACGCCGGGAAGCGAAGGCTTGCCGGGGGTTAAAGGATCGCCGGGCGCTTGGAACATATGCTGCACCGACCCACGCTGCGCGGAACTTGCCGGGCGCCAGGGTCCCTTCGGGTAAACATCTCCCTGCGCGTATCCGTCGTCAGCGGGATCGGAATATATGATGAGACCAGCTGCCCCATTGTCTTCCGCGACTTTGGCTTTCACGCCACGGTAAGAGTTGCCATAGCGAGCCAGCACAATCTTGCCCTTTACTTCGACGCCAAGGTTCTTCAGCGCTTCATAATCGGGAGGCAAACCATAGTTGACGTAAACCAGGGGCGCGGTCACATCACCACTTGGACTGTAGCCATTGAAGAGTGGGATTATTTTGGGATTGGACGACGACGGATCTTCCGCAATCACCGCTTCTTTTGTATTCAGGCTTTCCCGGCGCGGAGAAACCAACTCAACGATGCTCGGTTGCTTCGGATAAGGAAGCAGCACTTCATATTCCCTGAGCTCGGAAGAAATTCCGTAACTGCGAATCTGATCGCGAACGTACAGAGCGGTCGCGTAGTCTTCTTTCGTACCGGCCACGTGAGGCTCCGCAGTCAAGCGCCGCAAATGTTCGCGTGCCGAGTCGGGCGCGGGCACGCTGCGAAACTCTTCCTCCCAACGCCGTTCGGTTGCGGAACCTTCCGAAGTGAAGCCGTCGAGAACAGCGGAGTCGGTTCTGGAATCCTGCGAAAAAACTGAACGAAGACTTGCCTGAGAAGTCAGAAAAGTAAAAGAGAGTGCCAGGACCAGAAGTATGCGAACATGTTTCACTTTAGCGTCTCCTTAACGATTCAATTCACTGGAAGATAATTGAAGATCACGCCGCAAGCAAAGCCGGTGGGCATGTATTTCCACCGCCGCACGGTGTCGGAATTGCCGCTCCGCAAATACTGCCGGCGGTTTTCTGTTCTTTGTGTGGCCTATTCTCCCCGGCAAGCGTTGTCCGTCCTGCGGCGCAATTCACAAAGATGTTTCGGCGCGTTTTTGTAATCGCTGCGGGAAGTCCTCGACTGCGTAACGCAAACTGATTGCGTTGGCGGTCTCATTATTTGACAGCCTCACTCTCGGAGTATGCTGCGCCATTTGTCCGACTGACTATTCCAAAGTCGCTAGGTGTGTGATATAAGTCGCTCGATCCTTGCGCTTTCTCGACCGCAACCCTCGGAGGCTCACAATGAAGCTGACGCGAAGTTTGCTGACTCTTTCTATCATTACTACTGCGATAACGTTAACGGGATGCCCTGGTCCCAGCAGCCACTGCTTGGTGGGCCAGGAGATCGTGATTCCCTCATCAGACGCGACAGACCCTTCGGTTGTTATGGATTTTCATTTGCCGAACGGAAGCGTAGTGACCGTAACGCCTGGCTCCACCACTTCCACGATTCCCGTACCGGGTGGAGGCAGAGTGACGGTCATCGTAAATGCAAAGGATAGCGAAGGCGTTCAAGATGCCCAAATCTGGGCTGCCGAACTTACCAATAAGATCGATCCTGTTACGGGGATTGCAACTCGGTCCGGTCCGGGGTTGCTTGGCGCGCCAACGGCGAGCAACAGAGACAGCGGCGGCGCAGGTCAGAAGGGATGCACAGAACGTGTTGCGTCGACCAATTTGGAAGTTCGCAAGTTACCCAATGGATACACTGGTTACGAAGTACATGCTGTCGGAGTCAACTTTGGTGGCAGAAACATGAGCACACCGCTAGTTACGCTTGTGGCTCAGTGATTGTTTGCGTTACTAGTATTGACTTGCCCCAACGATAGTCGTATCGTTCCGCCGCCCGCACAGGTTGAGGACGCAGCATAAACGTCACAAATCTGCCAGGGCTCTCGACCTCGTGTTATATCTTCGATAGATCAAAAGTATTCCCAAGTTGTCTTTTTTCGTCAGCCCAAGCGCAGTAGTTTTGAACTGACTGCGAAGTTAATCAAACGATTTCAAAAACCCTGGAGGTATTGATCGATGAAGAAGTCTCTCCTGTTCTTTGTTGTTGTTACGTTGCTCTCCGCATTTGCACAGGTTTTTGGGCAAACGCCATCGGCCACACCCGCCGGTCCGCCAAAAGTGGTTTTAATTGTTCGCGAGGAAATCAAGCCCGGCATGATGCCGGCGCATAACAAACATTCGGCCAGCTACGCCAGTCTTTTCCGGAAGCTGCAAACGCCAAATTACCGAATCGCGCTGTTGCCGGTCGCCGGCAGTGAGAACGAGGTTATCTACCTGAACCCGCTCGAATCGTTCGCCCAACTGCAAGGAACCACCGAAGCCACCGATAAGAAAATGGAAGGCTTGACCGGCAGCATGAAAGCAGAATCTGACCGGCTCACTAAAGAAGCTCCGGAGCTTCACGCCGGCATGCGCGACATGCTGGGTGTGCTGCGGCCGGAACTGGGTTACGGTGGCCCGGTTGATATTTCGAAGATGCGATTCTTCTCGGTTACGACAGTGCGCGTGCGGCCGGGTCATGACGCGCAATACAATGACTATGTGCAAAAGGTTCTGAATGTCGCCCGCCAGAAGGCGAAGGTCGACAACTTGCATCTTGCCTCTTTCCAAATAATCTCCGGCGCCCCTGCCGGCACGTATATGTTTTTCCGACCGATGGGATCGCTAGCAGAAATGGACGTTCCAACTGCTATGAGAGTGCGTGCGGCGATGAGTGACGACACGAAAAAGGACGCCGACAAAGCTGCCAGCGACGCTATCATTTCAAGCGAGAACAGCACCTACTGGATCAACCCCAATATGAGTTATGTCCCCCCGCCAATGGCTGCGGGTGACCCAGCTTTTTGGAATCCAAAACCGGAACCGATAGCGGTGAAACCAAAACCAAAGCCGCGCCCTCGTAAGCCGGCGACTCCGCCGCCACCGCCAACTGAATAAACAAGCAGCCTTTCATCGGCGGCCGCAAGCGAGTGCATCTCGGCGCTCGTTTGCGGCTTCGCCTTTTTACTCCCGGGCTACGCCCCTAAGAGTCATGAGGCGTCAGGCTGCTGCATTCGGAACTCGGGGTTCTTTAACTCAGTCGTGCCTCAGTGCCCTGACAGGATCGATGCGTGCCGCGCGGGCAGCGGGATAGAGAGCTGCGAGGATTGACACCGTCAGCGCGAACAAAACCGCACCGGCTGAAAGCCAGGGCGGCAACGCAAAGAAGTCTACGAAGGATGCGCCCTGTGGCTTCAGAATGAACCGATACGCCAAGCGGTTGGACAAGGCATCGATTCCCCAGGCGCAGAACACACCTATCACTCCGCCACAAAGACCGATCACCGCTGCCTCAACAAAGAATATAAGCTTAATCTCTCGGTCTTCGGCGCCGATAGCTTTCATGATTCCAATCTCGCGCGTGCGCTCCAGGATCGACATGATCATTGTGTTGGCAATGCCAAACGAAGCTACCAGCAACGAGATGCCGCCAAGTAGTCCGAGCACCGAATCGAGGATTAGAAAAACGGTGCGTAGTTGTTCTAACTCATCAACGATCGAGAACGAAGCAAAACCAAGATCGGTCAATCGCTTTCGCACAGTGGTAAGCGATAACGGATCGTTCACCCGGACCACTGCCGAGAAATAACCTTCAGTGTCGTTCTGTCCTAATTGCCCACTTTGACGCGCCAAAGCGAGCGCAACCTGGCCCATCGAGTTGCGATGATCGATGGTCCACTGGCGCGCTGTGCGTAATGGAATATAGATCGAAGCCCCCGACATCAGACCTATCCGGCCGCCCTGTCCCGCACCCTCCTTGGTTTTGCTATTTAACACACCGCTGATGCGAAACGTGTGGGCCACGAGCGAGTTTGCTGGAGCGCTCTGGTCCTCTTCAAGGGGAATACCGAAGAAGTTGGCCCCTCCCGGATCTTCATCAGCGTTGGTTTGTTTCTTTTTCCCTGGGCTTTCCTGGGTTTGCCTTTCGTTCGCCGGAGCAAGAAACTCGACCGTCTGGCCCACGGCGTCGGAAGGCTTTTCGAAACCGAATGTTTCCGCAGACACTTCGTCGATAACTACTTCGTCCGCGTCAGGGCCGCTAATCATCCGGCCGGCGAGAAAAGTTTTGAATCGCGATGACGCGTTCGGCAGCGAAACACCGTTGACTGACAGCGGGATGGTCCTTCCATTGGCGCGCACGAAAGTTGTGAAGCCAATGTCAGGCTCGACGTATGCCACACCAGGAATGCCGGCGATTTCCGCCAGCGCCGCGTCGTCGAGAATTCTCGTTGGAGTGTTATCCGGCTTGAAACCGCCGCCGCGGCGGTCGCCGGGATTCTCGTCTCGCTTCAACTTGGGATCCACACCGGCAATAGCCATTGAAAACACACTCTTGCCAAAAACCCTGATCTCATTGAAGAGATCCAGGGCCCGAAAACGGGAAAGCATGTTTCGTTGCAGGCCAAGTCCGAAAGAGACCATCGTGACGATGACTGCTACCCCTACAATCACGCCCATAGTCGTGAGGAAGAAGCGTAGTTTCGCCTGTCGCAAATTGCGCAACGCGAGCTGGAGAATGTCTAAAAAACTCATGATTGTTCACGTTCAGCAAGCTCAGAGTTCATCTATGAAGCGGGGTTTGGTGTCAAGAGTTGAAGTGAACAGACTTCGACTATGACGCCAGAGCGCCCTATTTGTTTTGCTTAGCTGATAGCTCTTTGACATGAGACTGAATGTTTT
>JALYSR010000308.1 GCA_030854715.1 Acidobacteriota bacterium | reverse complement strand
GGGCTCCACTGCAGCCATGCAACGTTCTTTCAAGAAGTGATTAATAGCCTTTAGGAAAAGTCAGATCGGGATGGACCACGGCTCTCCCGGAGCTGAGAACGAGAAATTTTTTTCGAATCGCGTGATGCCTTGATTCAAGGGGACACGCGCCACGAAGATGGACGCTGCCTTGGGGCGAAAGCGGCGTCCTTCTTCAGTTTTTGAAAGCGGTGGGTGCGGCTATTTCTTATCCGGTGGACCAGCACTATTCATATGCGACTAAGCCGTTTCTCGATATCCAATCTTTCCATAAAGCACCGCTTGCCGCTGCTGATTGGCACCTTGCTGCTCGGCATCATCATAGCCTCGACCTGGGCATCTTATAGCGGAGTAAAAGAGTCTGACCTCGCAGCCGGCAGCGAGCGATTGCAAAATCTCACGCAACAGTTGGCGAGTTTATCGCAGCAGTCTACTGGTCTCCTGCTTAACAAAACCTTCACTGCGGCCAACGACCCTGCGATTCGGGCATTTCTCCAATCCCCTTCCCCCGTGACGCGATCCGGCGCCGCCGTGATCCTGCAGCAATTCACTGCCGGCGAAGATCCCAATAGTTTGCAAGTCGAATTATGGGACACGAACCACTCGCTTGTTCTGATTCATCCCGAGGGCGCTCCACCAGAGCCGGTTGATCTCGGGAGCGAGTTCATGCAATGCGCTCACGATCCGTTCAAAGCCGCAGGCGCGCTTCGCATTGTCAAAGACCTCGTTGTTTATCCGGCGCTGGGCGCGGTTAAAAATGAGGCGGGGAAACCGATCGGCTATCTCGTCAGGTGGCGCCGGGTCTCGGCTACTCCTGAACCGCGGAAACTGAGGGATTTGCTGGGCAGCGAAGCGACACTATATTTTGGCGACAACCAGGGGGACGTGTGGACCGATCTGGTAAAAGTTGTTCCCAAACCTCCGTTCGATTTAGGTTCGACTCGCGAGATTGTGCATTACAAGCGCGACGGAAATTCCATGATGGCTTTGGGACGCCCGATCGTCGGCACACCGTTCTTGATCGTCGTCGAATTTCCCGATCGGGTCGTCCTAAATGGGGCAGCCCATTTCCTGCGGCGAGTAATGTTCATTGACGCCGCGTTGCTCGCGCTCGGGATCGTGGGAGCGCTTACGCTGAGCCGGAACATTACCCGGCCCCTTAATTTGCTTACCTCATCTGTGTCAGGAGTTGGCAAGGTTGACTTTTCCGGCATGGTTCATATCGGTCGAAGCGATGAACTGGGTGCGCTTGGTAAGGCGTTCAACTCGATGGCCGTCAAGGTGCGCGACTCGCGGCGTGATCTTGAGCGGACTGTTCAGGAGCTCAAACTGGCGCAGCAGGCGGCTTTGAAAGTGGCGGCGATCGTAGAGTTCTCCCATGATGCCATCATTGGAAAAACATTGGACGGAATTATTACTAGTTGGAATAAGGGTGCGGAAAAGCTCTACGGCTACTCAGCAGAAGAAGTAATAGGACGCTCGATCGCAATCCTGCTTCCCCCGGACCACCCCAATGAGATTGCCACGATTCTAGAAAGGCTCAGGCAGGGAGAAAGTATTGATCATTTTGAAACCGAACGTATTGCAAAGGACGGCAAGCGACTCTCAGTATCCCTCACCATCTCTCCGATCAGGAGCGAATCGGGGGACGTCAGCGGATATTCAACAATCGCGCGCGACGTCACCGAACGCAAACACGCGGAGCAAGCCTTGCGGACTTCAGAGATCCGCTATCGGCGGCTCTTTGAGTCCGCGAAAGACGGCATTCTTATTCTCAACGCGGACAGCGGGCAGATTATTGACGTAAACCCCTTTCTCATCGAGATACTGGGGTTTTCCAAAGAGGAGTTTACGGGCAAGGAGCTCTGGGAGATAGGCGCTTTAAAAGACATCATCGCTTCAAAGGCCGCCTTCGCGGAATTGAAGGAGCGAGGGTACGTACGTTACGACAACCTGCCGCTTGAGACTCGCGCCGGAGATGTTCGACAGGTGGAAGTTGTGAGTAATACTTATCTAGTGGGTGAGAAGCGCGTAATCCAGTGCAACATCCGCGATATCACTGAGCGCAGGCTCGCTGAAAAGGAGTTGCGGCAGACGAACCAACGCCTTGAGGGAGCCCTTACCGAGCTACTAACCAAAACGCACGAGTTGGCGTCGATGACGCAACAACTCTGGCAGGCCTCCAAGCTGGCCACGATGGGTGAATTAGCAGCCAGTGTCGCACACGAGTTGAATAATCCGCTTGCCACAATCTCCCTTCACGTGGAGATTCTTAATAGCGAACTAACCGCTGACGGTACCGGTCGCCGATCGTTGCTGGTGATTGAACAGGAAGTTGAACGGATGGCGACGCTGGTTAGTAACCTCTTGCTTTTTGGTCGCCGCAGTCAGCGGCAAATTTCCACAGTGGATCTTTGCGAAGAGCTAACGAACTCGCTCGACTTTATTCAGTATCACACGCGCAGCCACAACATCGATATCGTGAACGATTGTGCGCCTGTTCTTCCCACCATTCAAGCAGATCGGCAACAGTTGCGCCAGGTGTTCCTAAACTTAATAACCAACTCGAGCGACGCGATGCCCCAGGGCGGTACGCTGACGGTTAGAAGTCGTGTGGGAACTATGGGCGAGGGTAAAACAGCCGTGGTCATCGAATTCTCCGATACCGGCATTGGGGTTCATACGGGCGACTTGCCAAAGCTTTGGGAACCGTTCTTCACCACCAAACCCGAAGGCAAAGGTACTGGACTCGGTTTAGCTATTTGCCGCCGCACAGTGGAGGAGCACCGCGGAACAATCGAGCTCGAAACTACTCACGGGAAAGGCACTACCGTGCGCATCACTTTACCCGCAACTGACGAAGAGGGCGAGGTAGCGGCGTGAGTAACCAGATACAGGAACTTGAAGAGAAAGAAATCGTTCCGACGGGCGCGGGGTCAAACACGCCAGTGGGAAAGATACTGGTTGTCGATGATGAACCAGAGCTGAAGAGTGTTCTGGTTGAATCACTTCGGATGCGTGGTTATGAAGTCACCGGTTGTGGTTCCGGGCGCGACGCCCTCGCCGAGCTCCGCGAACGAGATTTCGATCTGCTACTGACAGATCTAA
>JALYSR010000269.1 GCA_030854715.1 Acidobacteriota bacterium | reverse complement strand
TCGGGATACTTCTGCGCAACGGCCCAGGCCACACCCGCGCCCCAATCGTGGGCGACAATGGCTGCCTTACTGGCGCCAAAATGTTTAATAAGCCCGATGACATCTTCGATTAGAACTTCAATGCGGTAGTCTTCTACACGCGGCGGTTTATCGCTCAAGTTGTAGCCGCGCATGTCGGGAGCAACGACGTGATAACTTTTGCCAAGCGCTGTTAACTGATGACGCCACGAGTACCAAAACTCAGGGAACCCGTGTAACAGAATTACGAGGTCGTCTCCGCTTCCGGATTCGGCATAGTGCAGCCGGATGCCATTAACCGACGCATCGTGATGAGTGATTGCCGGCTTTGGATCCATCGCTTAAGACTTTTCTCTAAAGGTCTGAAACCCAAAGAGCGGGAGCAAGCCCGGCACCTCACCTGGAGACTCTTAAGATTGCTCTTAGTCTCATCGTTGAAAGCCTCTCGACGGCGGGTCACAATACCGGCAAGAGCAGCTCCAGGTCGGGAAGGCGGGCTTGCCCCCACTCGAGATCGCGGCTATTCATTCTGGTTGAGTTCAAGATGCTGGGCCTCTTTATCCGGGATGTCAACTTTCATTCTGAGTAGCGCTGTTGAGAAAGTCTTCCCCTGCGCGTCAGTCATAAGCGAAAGCGTGCCACCGCCGCCAAGGCTTTCGTGTAACAGGAAATTGAGTGCGCCCAGATTTGGCAGTTCAAAACGCTCGACGTCGCCATTGCAGATGCCTTTGAAATGCTGTTTCACGCGCTCGGCTGTAACCTCCCGAACCAGGATCGGATAAAGCTCGTCACGCAAAGCAATCAAGCCAACATTCACGGTGTCGCCCTTGTCACCGGAGCGGGCGTGCGCAAGTTTGACTAATTGTATCTTCATGCCAAGCTGTTCTTTCCACGTTCTGGTAGCGAGATTTTCCATTTCTCACTTCTCATTTCTCATTTTCCATTGCGAATCTGTTCAGACGTTGAGATTCAGCAAGTCAGCACTACAATGACAAACTACAAATGAGAAATGGAAAATCTCCTTGAACGGGTCTTACACGTCAAGCACTGACACAACCGGGATGATCTCCTCCTTCGGGATCAGCGCCGGCCAGTAAGCTACAATCTCCTCCACCTTTGGCCGCCCTCCGGCAAAGCCCGTAACACCCGGCGGGCCGGTCAACACTAGCGGCGCGATCTCTTTAGTGAATCTTTCCACAGCCGCCGGGTCTTCGCTACGGACGCCGACGCGCAATTGGACTTCCGGGAGATCTGGCGATGGCTGTTCTGCGAGTGGTCCATGGGTGGCGTTCGCGCCGACGAATTCCGTCAGTATCTGGTCAAACTTTAAGCCGAGACGATCGAGTCGTCCTCTCAAGATCCTGTCGGCAGCTTGGGCCTTATCGTATGCCTCCGGCCAGGAGTAAACGAGTGTGCCTACGGCTTTGTATCCGGCAGAGTAACTGATTGAAACTTTGAAAGTGTCGGTGGCAGATCGCCCTTCGATTCCGTAGACCCGGACTCGGTCGCGGCCTTCATATTCGAGCTGCACGGTGGTGAAATCCGCAACACAGTCCGGCGTAATGTATTCGCGGGGATTGCCCATCTCATATACCAATTGTTCTTTAACAGAAGGAATAATTACCCAGCCGCCGGTGCCTTCGTGTTTCGTAATCACGAAGCTGCCATCCGGTGACGCTTCGACAATTGGAAAGCCTACCTGGGCCAGATTCGGGACGCTACGCCACTCGTATTGGCAGTTGCCGCCTGAGCACTGCGCTCCACACTCAATGATGTGGCCCGCAATCGTGCCTGCAGCGAGCTTATTCCAGTCATCAGCAGCCCAACCAAACTCATGCATTAAGGGCGCGAGCGTGAGCCCGGTGTCGGTTGCCCGGCCTGTGATTACTATCAGCGCGCCCTGACTAAGCGCTTCCACCATTGGCGCTGCGCCCAGGTAAACGTTAGCGCTCTGAATGCGATCCCGAACACTCGTAAGCGCTGCTCCTGTATCCATATTGCGAAGTTCAATACCCCGGTCGAGAAACTCGTCCAACTTCGTCATGATGTCGTCGCCGGTAACAATTCCAATGCGAACCTTCCCGCCGAGGTTGAGCTCGCGGGCCACTTCTCTAACGGCGTTAGCGCAACCCTCGACATTAACGCCGCCGGCATTTGCAGTTACGCGAATGTTTCGCTCAACGCAAGCGGGCAGGATCTGCTTCATCAACGGAACAAAATCTTTCGCGTAGCCGGCGGACGGATCGCGCGAGCGTTGTTTCTGCATGATCGACATGGTTACCTCGGCGAGGTAGTCGAGCATCAGGTAGTCGATTGGACCGCCTTCAACCTGTCGCACGGGTGCGTCGGGAAGATCTCCCCAAAAACCCTGACCGGCAGCAATGCGAATCTTATTTTTCATAAACACAAAATCAGAACTGGGAGCCGTAGCGACCGGGTTCGAGTGTAATTCTAGATCTATCCGCTGAATCAATACCCGGTCGCTACTGCTCCCTGTTCTGATTCACACCAGGTTCGGCGGTAAGACAAACTGACCGATGTGCGGGCCGTTGTAGTTCAGGCTGGTGCGCAACGAAAGCTCCAAAGCGTGCCGCGTGTTCTCGGGAATGATGACCGCGTCGACGAAGCCACGCGCCGCCGCGTATTTTGCATCCAGCTCCTCCTCGTAACTCTCGCGGACCTCATTCATTTCAGATTCCAGCACTTCGTCAGGCGCCTTGCTTTCGCGCTTGAGTTTTTCGAGCTGACTTCCAAACACTGCCTGCACCGCTGAATCCCCTTCCATAACACCCATACGCCCAGTGGGCCAGGTGTAGATGAAATCCGGATCAAAGCCCTGCCCGGCCATTGCGTAATAACCGGCGCCGGAGGCGTGGTTGACCGTCATCACGATCTTCGGAACAACAGCCGTGGCCATTGCTTCGACAAACTTGGCACCCGCACGAATTATTCCGGAGTGTTCTGCCTCCGGGCCGACCATGAAACCAGAAACGTCCTGGATGAACAGCAGCGGCGTTTGATGTCTGTTACATGTTTCGATGAAGTAGGCCACCTTTTCTGCCGATTCAGTGTAGATAATGCCGCCGAACCGCGGCGGTCCGCCGCCCGGCGTGCGCGACATCCCGCGGTTATTGGCAATAATGCCAACCTGAATTCCGCATATTCGGGCGTGGCCCGTGATCATTTCTTTCGCATAGTCAGCCTGGAACTCGTCGAGCTTCCCCTCGTCAAGAATACAATCCAGCAGGTCACGCATGTTGTAAGGCTGCCGGTGGTCTTCCGGAATGATGTCGTACAAATCTTCAGCGGGCCGCGCGGCTTCAGCGGATAGTTTCGGGTTGGCACCCGTGCAATCGTCTTTAGACGGCAGCTCTGAAACAAACTCACGAATCTTAGTAATGCACGCCTGGTCATTTGCGACCCGATAGTGGGCGACGCCAGAAAGCTCGGTATGCGCCCGCGCCCCACCCAATGTTTCGTTGTCGATTGTTTGCCCAGTCGCGCCCTTCACGAGGTTTGCGCCGCCCAAGCCCATGAAAGAAGTTCCTTCCACCATTACGATGACGTCGGATAGCGCGGGCAGATACGCGCCGCCGGCGATGCATGGACCCATCACGGCCGAAATCTGAGGAATCTTCAGATACCGGCGCATGATCGAGTTGTAATAGAAGATTCTTGACGCGCCGTACTGTCCCGGAAAGACGCCGCCCTGATAGGGAAGATTTACACCGGCTGAATCGACCAGATAGATGATGGGAACATGCGAACGCATGGCAATCTCCTGCGCGCGCAGAATCTTCTTGATGGTCTCTGGCCACCAGGAACCGGCCTTCACAGTAGCATCGTTGGCAACTACTACGACTTCGCGATTTTCAACCCGCCCGACAACCGTAACAACGCCGGCTCCCGGCGCGCCGCCATCGTATTGATCATAAGCAATCAGTAACCCAATCTCTTGCGAATACGAATCCTTGTCGAGCAGCAGATCTATTCGCTCCCGCGCGGTAAGTTTTCCCTGGGTGTGCTGCCGTTCAATTTTCTCGCCCCCCCCACCCAGACGCAGTTTCACCTCGAGTCGACGCACCTCGTCAGTCAATTCTCGAAGACGTTTAAAGGATTGCCTGGGAGCGGGTAGGACGTCAGACTTTTTCATGGGTGCTTTTCAGTCTCGAATCATAGCATCCCTGTTTGATAGACATCCACATCAGCCATAAGTCGGGCTTGAACGAGGAACTGCGATTTAATGCCAAAGGACTCTAAGCATAGTATTGACATCGGCGCCTTCCGGAACGCCTTCGAGGATGAGCACGTGCGAGCCGCGAAGCTCCATGACTACTCCACCTTCGCTCGTCTGCCAGGCGCGGCCAATGTCAGTTATCTTAGGGTCAAGAGTAATTGGGAATGGTGAAGGTTCTGCGTTTGGGTAGCGGAGTTCGGTACGCTTGACGTACGCATCAAAAAACTCGCGAGCGTCGTTCTGCGAATCCCATACGCTCGCTTGCGCGATGAAGACCTGTCCCGGCTTGGATCCCTCGTAAATTGCATAGCGGTCGCCGGCCCATCCAGTTGCGGCCCGCTTCGATTCGGCGGGCGCATTCAAAAACTGATCGAGAATAAGGTAATAACTCCATTCTCCGTTGACATCGTAATCCAGCCGCTTCCAGGTGGAACGTTGGTCGCGAGCAGCGGCAACTTTCGTAGCCTCTCTAGCTGGTCTCCCGTGCTCAACCCCCGAGTTAAGCAATCCGTTCACGTCGGGAAGCGAGACTTTCACCGGCGCTTCATAGCTGAAATATTTTTCCGGATGCAGAATCTGTTCACTGGAAAGCGGCAGTTTTGTGAAAGCGTTAGAAACCATGCTCCAACCACCGCGCTTGTAAAGTTGCGTGGTCCACTCCATTCCCTGCGAGTAAGGGAAAATTAGAGACTCGCGCATCGCTCTGGGTGCGTTGTAAAACTGTACGGAAGATAATGACGTGGCGCTCAGAGAACGGCTAAAGGCGAGAGCGACGAAAGGATTCTTAGCCATGTAGATCGTCATGGCGAGAGTGGCGTCACCTTCAATCAGCGCATGAACTGCAAGCTCGGCATCAGAATCGCCGTGCGGCCATTTCTCAAAACGCCTCAGGTTGAAATGTTGATCCTGGAGCGCGTGGGTCAACTCGTGGGCCATCACCGGCTTCTGTCCTTCCAACTCCAACCAATCTGCCAGATGAAACTCCTGGGCCCGTGGATCATAGTAGCCGGCTACCTGCTCAGTCAGCAGCTTGATAATGAAAGGTCGATACTCAAAATCAGCCGGCGCTAAACCAAGCTTGCGTAAGGTAACCTCAGTCGCGTGCATTTCGCTGGTGGTCATTTGCTCGTCCAGATTCTTCACCAGCATCCGTTCAATCTGAGCGCGCGACTCGGCTCCACTCTTTACTGGTTTCAGGATCGACAGTTCCCTGATTTCGCTTGTTTCTTTGAGGACGGCCGCGGTGGTAGCAATAACGGCTGCGTTCCGGACACTGCTGTTTGCCACGGCGGTGCGCTGTGGCACGGTGGCTCCGCCGGAGTGTTTGATGGCCAGGCCTGGTGTTGCCAGGACGAGGATCGCAAGAAGTATGGGGAATCGCTTGATTTGCTTTGACATAATCGGGCTTTCGCTCTTATAGTCCGCTAAACGTATCTACTAATCATAGGCCAAGGGAAGTCCACCAATCTCTTTCGGTAGAGTTTGAAGGCATAAGGTCCAGATGACAAGTCCAGCTCCAGAACCTGTTTTCGGAGAGTGGCACGAAACGCTTTTGCGTGTGCGCTATTCCGAGACCGACAAGATGGGAATCGTCTACTATGCGAACTATTTAATATGGTTCGAAATAGGCCGGACTGAGTTTTGCCGTGCTCGGGGCTTTTCCTATCGCAACATGGAAGAAATGGACGATGCCTTTCTCGTTGTCGCGGAAGCTTATTGCCGTTACAAGGCGCCGGCCTACTATGACGATGAACTACTGGTTCGCACTCATATCACCGAACTGCGCAAGCGCTCACTGAGATTTGGTTACGAGATTATTCGCGTTTCGGACAATCAGATTGTTGCCGAGGGTGAAACTGGACACGTGATCACCGATGCCACAGGTCGCGTGCGTTCATTCCCGGAAGGATACGCCCAGCAGTTGTTAGGCCCACCTATCTTAAAGGCACAATCCTCAGGTGAAATAGTTCCTACCGAAGAAGCTCCGGACTAAGACCAGTGGGCAGTGGGCTTCACTGTTCATGTGCCAAGTTCAGCCGTTCGATCCGGCGCGCTTTGCCCGTAGCCTCGTCAACATCCAGTACCGTCGCGCAGATTCGCACCTGGTCCGTTGAATGCTCCGCCCGCCTGGCAATCGCTGAAGTGAATCTGGCAATTACATCAGCCTTATTCATGCCGATTACGCCGGAATAGCTGCCCGTCATTCCTACATCCGTGAGGTAAGCAGTGCCCTCTGGGAAAACTCTCTCGTCTGCAGTTTGCACATGTGTGTGAGTGCCGATAACAGCCGACACGCGCCCATCCAAATACCATCCCATTGCAACTTTTTCCGAGGTCGCTTCGGCATGGATGTCCACGATGCGGACTTTCGTTTCAGCCGGCAGCGATTCCAGGAGTCGATCCGCCGCGCGAAAAGGATCGTCGGATGGCGGCATGAATATCCGGCCCATCAAGTTAATGACTGCGACCTGAGTGTTTCCCACCGCACCCGTCCACATACCGCTTCCAGGGGTGTTCGGAGGATAGTTTGCGGGTCTAATTAGCCTTGGCTGTTTCGCAATGTAAGGGATAGCTTCTTTCTTATCGAAGATGTGGTTCCCCGAACTCATCACATCGATGCCCGCCGCGAAGAGTTGTTCGCACAAGGAAGGAGTAACTGAAAAACCGCCGGCCAGGTTTTCGGCGTTCATGATGGCGAGATCGATGTCGTGTTGTTCGCG
>JALYSR010000261.1 GCA_030854715.1 Acidobacteriota bacterium | reverse complement strand
GCGCCACGCCGGGGTCGGCGTCGGGGTCGAGACGACGAGTAAACCAACCAGCACGCGTCGCAGCTAAAGACGCGTTAGTTCCGCAGCGGGCGGTGTTTCTCATGAGAGTCACCGCCCGCTTCGCTTTTCTGGCGGTCGTCTCACTGTTGCCATTCGCTTCTCCCATTTCTATGGATCCACACCGTCCATTCTATGGATCCAATGGAAGGGCGAGTCTATGGATCCAATGGAAGGGCGAGCATCACGGGAACCAATTGCTTTCTAACCATTGACACATCAACGCGCATCTCGTATAACGGCTCCGTTTCAAGTGTCACCAAATATTTTAGGAATGAGGAAGCCCTAACTCAGACTCATTTCTGCGACAGTGGCATCCATAATCACTTCGACCTAGATTGCAGGAGGAATGCGATGAGACTCGCAACAAGAGCGCTTATTGCCGCGCTCGCAACTTTAGTTTTATGTACCGTGGTATCGGCGCAGACGTTAAGGCAGGAAAACGATCCGCGGAATCTGTCTCCGGCAGTAGGGACGGGTGGTCCACCAAGTGGGCCCACCGGGCTGTTCACCGTTTACGACGGCCAAACAATTCGTAAGGGCGAGTTCACGTTCAGTATCGCGTACAGCAACTTCGATCGCGATCCTGGTAATGTTGACATCACCGATATTCCGCTTAGCTTCAATGTGGGTTTGAACGATCACCTTGAGCTATTTTTCTCGACCACTGGTCTGCGGGGCGTCAAGGTCAACAACCCAAAAAACCTATCGAGCTTTTACCTGCCGAACTCGCAGCTTTACTACAGCGCCACCCAACGCTGTGTTCCCGCTGCGATCATCCAGGCGCCCATTCGGGTGACAGGACCGACGGATGTTACGGGCACACTCTATAGGCCCGCAGGCCCGCCCTGCGCGGATGCCGCGGGAAATCAGGGTGGACAGCCTTTCAGGCAGTTCCCGTTTGGTGGCGCAACTGGTCCAACATTTGGCATTGGACCCCCCGTCTCGGGGACAGCTTACACCAGCACTCTTGGCACTCCGATTGGTGGAGGTGGAAATTTTGGCCCCGCGTCTACTTTCCCGGGTATTGGCTCGCCGGTAGGCAGCATACTCCCAGGAGTTGTGCTGACAACGACCGTTCTACCGGGTACCGCTACCACTAGACCCATTACGGTGCCCGCCCTCTATACGATCCAACCGAGCTACTTACCGGACGCGCCATTCATCAACCGGCTCTACGGTCAATCAAGCTTCACGGATTTCGTGGTTGGCGCCAAGTGGCGGTTTACCGGTCCGGATAATCCGCTGGGAGTCGGTATTATTCCCTTCTATCGTTGGTATCCAGACAAAGCCAATGATTTTAAGGGCTTCAACCAGATGCAGCGCGGCGCCGGTCCTGGAGCAAGTATCGGTGACTTCGGCATGATTTTAGTCGTCGATGGCCGGTTGAGCAGGAGCGTAAATCTGTCAGCGAATTTGGGCTACGTTATAAATAGCAACCCCAAGAGCAGTGCCATGGGAGACGCTACTCTTCTCGATCGGCCCAATGAGGTACTGGCAGGACTTGCAGGCGACTTTCCTATCAACAAGTATTTTCAGATCATCACAGAGTTGCGATCTACGCAGTACGTCGGCAGCCATACGCCGAATGCCTTCCCCAATAATCCGATTGACTTCGTCGGCGGAGTTAAGTTCTATCCGGCGCGTTGGTGGGGAATCGGCGCAGCCTACCGGATGCATTTGAACCAGCAGGGCAATCGCATCTTTGGTACTCAAACTTATCCGGCTGGCTTCACCAAGTCTGACGATCCGCATGGATTCATATTCCAACTTTGGGCTGGGCATCGGAATGCGAGAGTTGGACCGGCACCGCCCAACACAGCGCCGACGGTGGCAGTATCAGCGTCCAGCAGCACAATCACGCTGCCTTGTGCGGAGGGCAGCCACTCCGACAGTTGCACACCAAGTGCAACTCGCAGCGTTGATCTAACTGCGGACGCCCGGGATGCGGAAAACGACACGTTGCTTTACACGTGGTCAGTGACCGGCGGCAAACTTTCCGGTGAAGGCCGGAGGGTAAACTGGGATCTCTCGGGTGTAAATCCGGGGACTTACACGGCGACGGTAGAAGTAGCAGATGGCTGCTGCCACACGGTGCCAAGTTCCACCACGGTAACGGTGGCGGAATGCACGAGCTGCGTGCCTAATTTGGTTTGTCCGACGGTGTCGGTAAGCTGCCCGTCTTCGGTTGAGTTAGGTTCGCCGATAACGTTCTCGTCGTCGACAGCCGCTAACGTAACTTACAACTGGTCAGTATCGGCAGGGACGATCAGCAGCGGTCAAGGCACCAGTTCGATAACGGTTGATACAGCCGGACTGGGAGGGCAGACGGTGACGGCGACAGTTGAGCTTGGCGGATTGGATCCGGCATGTTCAAGGACAGCCTCATGCTCGACCAGTGTGACGGCGCCAAATGCACCGGCGACGAAGTTTGACGAGTACGGGAACATCAGGTTCAACGATGAGAAGGCCCGACTGGACAACTACGCCATTCAGTTGCAGAACCAGCCGGGTTCGCAGGGCTACATCGTGGTCTACGGAGCCTGCGCGGGAGAGGCACAAGCAAGAGCCGATCGCGCGAAGGACTACCTGGTTAACACACGCGGCATTGACGCTGGTCGATTGGTGACAATTGACGGTGGTTGCCGCTCAGACCTGGCAGTTGAGCTATGGGTAGTGCCGACCGGCGCTACTCCGCCAGCGGCCAGTACCGACAACATCGTCTCGCCCTGTCCGGAATGTAAGAAGGCGGGCGCGCCACGCCGGGGTCGGCGTCGGGGTCGAGACGACGAGTAAACCAACCAGCACGCGTCGCAGCTAAAGACGCGTTAGTTCCGCAGCGGGCGGTGTTTCTCATGAGAGTCACCGCCCGCTTCGCTTT